>NZ_WNXF01000001.1:0-152626 GCF_010993675.1 Modicisalibacter sp. 'Wilcox' | reverse complement strand
CTTCCTGCCGTGCGGCTCTTGTTGAACACCATTACGGTGTAGTGAACGTTGACTCATTCGTCGAGCGTCACGATGCATGATGTAACGAAGCGGACTACGGTTATTGAACTGTCACTCAAGTGTCACCAACGTGACACTTGCCCGCGGGCATAATATTGCCGTCCCGGTCATGGATAACCAGAAGAAATGGAGGGTAGGGCCATGTCGATCACTCGTCGTCGCTTCCTGCAGGGGACGCTTGCTGCGGGAGCCGGCGCCGCCTTGCCGGCGTTCTACATCAATAAGGCGCTCGCGCAGGACAACACCCTGCGGATCTATGCGTGGGCGGGCTATTTTACCGATGAGATGCTCGCCGACTTCCGCGAGAAGACCGGCATCAACGCGACCTTCATCCCCTACGGTACCAACGATGAGTTGATGAACTCGCTGCGCGCCACCGACGGCAGCGGCTTCGTCGTCCAAGGCGTCGGCTGCCCGGCCGTCCGATACGAAGGCGGCCACGGCGAACGACAGTCAGTCGGCGAGCCAGGCAAGGCTGAAAGACGAGTCGCGTCGCTTCAAGGAGGTCGTCACCGACGTCGACATGAACTTTGAGGGCAAGGCGCTGAGCTTCGACGTGGTTCAACGCGGCACGGTGGCCGTCAATACGTCGACCATGGTCGGTGCTGAGGGGTCCTTCCAGATCGAAGCGCGGGTTCTCGATGACCAGGGCAATGTCGTGGCCAGCGACGAGGGCTCGCGTTTTGCCGGCAATGTTCACATCAAGCAAGTCTTGCCGCCGGGGCATTACACGGTCTGGGTCAAGGGGCATAACTACGGCAATGCCAAGGACTCGGCCAATAATTTTGCGCTGCGCGTCAAGCAGCTGGATACGCGCTGAGTGCACTGATGTCATCCTGGGTACCCGAGCCGGCCCGTCACATGACGGGCCGGCTTGTTTGTGTTGGGGCCGTTGCGGCTGTCAACGGCACGGGCCGGAAGTTTCCTGATCGGCGTCAAGGTGATTCCTGCGGCAGGGGGCTACACGAGAAGGATGACGTCTAACGGGAGACACCTGCCATGAGTGATCGTCGTGCCACGCTGGAAGCCCTGCGGAAAACGTTGCAGGCGCGTCTTCGCGCCTACCGGGGCCACAAGACACGCTCTCTGGACAAGGATGCGGAAGAACAGTCGCTCGAGGTCGAGAACGACGAGGTGGTGGACCGCCTGGACGAGGAGGCTTTTGCGGAACTGGGTCAGGTCGACAGGGCGCTCGAACGCATCGCCGACGGCGAGGGCGAGATCTGCGAAGACTGCGGGGAGCCGATCGATGCGCGACGCCTCGAGGCGCTGCCCATGACGACCTTGTGCATCGACTGTGCCGAGCGGCATCGCTGAGATAAGCGGGCGGCTTGCTTCGCTGGTGGGCGGCTCGTGTCCTGCAGGCCCGTTCGGAAAGTGTTTCAAAACGTAGCTTTGGGTCGGTAACGGCGTTGCCCGTTCGGCGTTTTTCCGTTCTTGTGAGCGTTAACCTTGTACATCAACCCATTGCCTGCAGTCGGCGGAGCGGGCCGAGAGGCCGAGCCAGCCGTGAGGCGCGGGCTGCCTTGTGAAGGCGCGGGCTTGGATTTGAACTTAACTGATTGTTTTTACAAGAATAAAGTCGGGGTGAGTGAGCTCGGGAGGGGATGTTAAGTTTTATTAATTATACTTTCCGGAAGTTCTGATAAAATTTCGTACAGTATAACCTGGGTTAATTACCGGGTCGGTCGGACATGAGACATTGGCTTCCGTCGAATCAGGGACGGTTCGGCGAACGATGCGCCATGACAGGTGAGGGTCGCGAAACCCGCGCACTCGGCATCTGGAACGTGCTGTCCAGGCCGGCTGCAAGGCAGTTGGCACATCGACTGTCATGTGTATCGAACTTCGTGTCTGGGTGCGTTCCAGATGGCGAATCCCGTGACAGGGAGGTTGGGGCAGGGAGGCCCCTTGACCAGGGAAGGTCCGTCTGTGGGCCCGAGGGTGCTCGTCAACAGGACGTTGTGATTGCCCAGGGAGCGGTCCACTTCGACGCTTTGTCGATTGACGAGCCGGCACCGCCACGACGGCAGTGCCGGCTCGTTGTCGTGCGTGCGTTGCCCGGCAGGCGTCAGGACGCCGTGTCCCCCAGGTGCAGCGTTGCCACCTCGTTGCCGACGAAGGCCGGGTTGAGAATGTCGCTGAAGCGTTCGGGGCGAAAGTTGGCGATGCGGGCCAGCTCCTCGAAATCCAGGATGTCGATGCTCTGCCGCTGGCGAAGCACCAGTTGCCGCTCGGCCAGCTCCGAGAGGGTGCGGCTGACATGCACCTCGCTCATGCCCAGCAGCTGGCTGAGTCGCCGCTGGGTGAGGGGAAGGGTGAAATGATTGCTGACTGGCTGGCCGCTGGCGGTCAGCCGATGATGGATCTCCAGCGCGAAATGCGCGATACGCGAGCGGGCATCGTTGCCCAGCACATTGATCAGGCGCTGGGTGATGTTGCGCTGCTGACGCGCGGTCGAGGCGTGCAGGGCCATGGCCACGCGGGGGGCGACCTGGAAGAGGCGATGGATACTGGTAACGGGGATCGCCCGTACGATGCCATCGGTCAGCATTTCCGCCCTGGTGTAGTGGTTCGTGAAGGTTAGGTCGCGCAGCCCCAGGACATCACCGGGCAGGTGCAGGTCGATGACCTGTTCGGCGCCATCCTCGGAGCGATGGAGCGTACAGGCCCAGCCCTGATGCAGCGAATACAGGTAGCGGGGCGGCTCATCGGGGTGCCAGAGCGTTTCGCCCCTGGCGATGGCTCGTGGCTTTTCTTCCAGGGCCGAGACGATTCGGCTTTCACGTTCCGTGAATGCGATGTGTTTGGCGAGGTTCTGCATGATTTCTGCATAAAAGAGTTTTTGCCAGAATGCGGCCCTCAGTCCCGGAGGCCGGCCTTCAGCGCGAGGGGGGGTTCTTCCCTGATGTAACTCACCCAATCTAGCCTCTTGTACCGAGATTGTGCAATAACAATTGTTAATGGGCAATTTGTAGGGCTATTGTCCAATGATTTCTCGTTGGTGAGCATTCACTATAAGTCTCGTGTACCGACGCGGCAACGGTCCCGGTGTGACGTCGAAAGGTGGGGCGCCGTCATTTCGTGCCTGCCCATCGGCAGGGTGTCGAACACGTTTTGCCAGTGGCGGGAGTTGACGCGAAAAGCACTTGCGGCCAGCCTCGGAGGGGGCCATCATCTGCGCCCTCTCGCCGTCCTCCCGGGGAGTCGGGCGAGGCCGAGACCGGGGTGGCACCGGGTCGGGGGCGACGCATGCCTTCGCTTCCGGCACGACCCCTGCCACCATTGACGTTTCCCGATCTGGAACCGAATTCATGAGCAAAGTCCTGATTATTGGCGCCGGTGGCGTCGGCGGTGTCGTCACTCACAAGTGTGCCCAGCATCCCGAGGTGTTCAGCGAGATCTGCCTGGCCAGTCGCAACGAAGCGAAATGCAAGGCCATCGCCGATCAGCTGGAACGGCCCATCCAGACCGCTCGGGTCGATGCTGATGATGTCGAGGCGCTGGTGGCGCTGATCGAATCGTTCCAGCCGGATGTGCTGATTCACGTGGCCTTGCCCTATCAGGATCTGACCATCATGGAGGCCTGTCTGCGTACCGGCGTTCCCTACCTGGATACCGCCAACTACGAGCATCCCGACGAGGCCAAGTTCGAGTACAAGGAGCAGTGGGCCTTCCAGGACCGCTACAAGGGCGCCGGCAACATGGCTACCCTGGGCTGCGGCTTCGACCCGGGCATGACCAACATCTACTGCGCCTACGCCCAGAAGAACCTGTTCGACGAGATCCATGCCATCGACATTCTCGATGCCAATGGCGGCGACCACGGCTACCCGTTCGCCACCAACTTCAACCCGGAAATCAATATTCGCGAGATCACCGCGAACGGTCGCTACTGGGAAAAGGGCGAGTGGAAGGTGACCGCGCCGCTGGCCGAGAAGCGTACCTTCGATTTCGACGGCATCGGCGAGAAGGACATCTACCTGCTCTACCATGAGGAGCTCGAGTCGCTGTCGCAGAATATCAAGGGCCTGGAGCGGATTCGCTTCTGGATGACCTTCTCCGAGAAGTACATCACCCATCTCAAGGTGCTCGAGAACGTCGGCATGACCCGCATCGAGCCGATCACGGTGAACGGCTGCGAGATCGCCCCGCTGGAATTCCTCAAGGCGGTGCTGCCCGACCCGGCTTCACTGGGCCCGCGCACCAAGGGCAAGACCAACATCGGCGTGATCGTCGACGGCATCAAGGACGGCAAGCGCCGCAAGGTGCACATCTACAACATCTGTGACCACCAGCAGTGCTACCAGGAGGTCAAGTCCCAGGCGATCTCCTATACTACCGGCGTGCCGGCGGTGACCGGTGCCATGCTGATGCTCGAGGGCCTGTGGAAGGGCGATGGCGTGTTCAACGTCGAACAGCTCGATCCCGACCCGTTCATGGAGCGCATCGGCGACATGGGCCTGCCCTGGCAGGTGGTCGAGCTCGACCCCGAATCCGACCCGCTGGCCTGATCGATGGCGAATCACGACACCCCGTTCGACGGCTATCCGTTTGACATTCAGGCCTGCCCCTCGCCGGCCTACGTGGTCGACGACGCCCTGCTGCGTCGCAACCTCGAGCGGCTGGGGCAGGTGCAGGCGGAGAGCGGCGCGAAGATCCTGCTGGCGCTGAAGGGCTTCGCCATGTGGGATACCTTCCCGCTGATCCGCGAATACCTGGTGGGCACCACCGCCAGTGGCCAGGACGAAGCCCGCCTCGGCGCCGAGACCTTCGGCGGCGAGGTGCACGTCTACTCGCCGGCGTTCACCGCGCCGGAGATGGACGTGGTGCTGCGCTACGCGGATCATCTGAGCTTCAATTCGCCGGGCCAGTGGCGGCGCTTCCGCGACACCGTCGCGGCGGCGCCGCGGCGGGTCTCCTGCGGGCTGCGGGTCAACCCCGAGCATTCCACCGGCGAGGTGGCGCTCTACGACCCCTGCGCGCCGGGCTCGCGGCTGGGTACCCGCGCGGCGAACCTCAGCCCCGGCGATCTCGACGGCCTGGAGGGGCTGCACTTCCACACCCTCTGCGAGCAGAACAGCGACGCCCTCGAGGCGACGCTGGCGGCCTTCGAGGCGCGTTTCGGGCAGTACCTGGAACGCATGCGCTGGGTCAACTTCGGTGGCGGTCACCACATCACCCGCGCCGACTACGACGTGGCGCGGCTGGTACGGCTGATCCGCGACTTCAAGGCGCGTTATCCGCACCTCGAGGTCTATCTCGAGCCGGGCGAGGCGATCGCCCTGAACACCGGCTTCCTGGTGTGCAGCGTGCTGGACATCATCGACGACGAGATCCCCAACGTCATCCTCGATACCTCCGCCACCGCGCACATGCCTGACGTGCTGGAGATGCCCTATCGGCCCGAGATCATCGGCGGCGGCCTGCCCGGCGACAAGGCCCACACCTACCGCCTGGGCGGCACCACCTGCCTGGCCGGCGACGTGATCGGCGAGTATTCGTTCGACGCACCGCTGGCCATCGGCGACCGCCTGGTGTTCACCGACATGGCCCACTACACCATGGTCAAGACCACCACCTTCAATGGCATCCGCCTGCCGTCGATCTGCCGGGTCGACGAGGTCGGCCGCAAGGTGCGCACGGTCAGGGCGTTCGGCTACGTGGACTATATGCAGCGCTTGAGCTGACAGGCCGCCGGACACGCGAGTTTGATACGGATCATGTTTTAGTCGGCGGTTCTGGCCTAGCCTGATAGTGGCACGATATCCATGGAACGGAGCGGCAAGGGAAGGCTCCAACCAGGGATGCGCCCGCAGGGGGCGGGTGGAAGTCAGTCACAGGACACAGCGCATGCAGCCCGGCCGAGTGCCGGGCTTTTCTTTTCGTTCCCTGCTTGCACGATACTGCCGGTTTTTCTATCGCTGACCCAGCGGCCCAGTGCTGCAACTCCTTGGCCATAGACTCCCCGGACTCTCCGTGTGTGCCGGCTTCGGGGCCGGATAGCGTCAGCCCCATTCATTACTGCAACACCTCTTCTGTCTGTTCTCCTGCTGGAAAGCGCCCGGTGTTTCCAGTCATCTGCGTGCCGTCATGGTTCGTCATGATCTTGGCATTATTGCCGTGCATTCAGTGTCTATTGAGCTGGGTCAAGCTCGGACCTGAGGGTAATGGTACTATTTGATTATTGAAATATAACATTTTGTGATATGACGGGTGTGGGCGTGTCAACCTGGGTGTCGTATGCCCCACTAATGTGGCCAGGAGCAGAGGTGGATGATGGAAAAAGACTCGAACCTTTCACTATGGCGTGGTGACATCGCCTTGCGTGCTTCCGCGATCTCCATGGGCTTCGTGTTTCTGATGGGAGGGTGGCGACGATTCGTCAATGTGCCCGCGAAGCACGATATCAATACGCCGGCTTCGCTGGCCAGCAAGCTGGTTGAAGCGGCGCCGGGATCGCCCATCGAAACGCTCATTCATTGGGTCCTGGCGCATCCGCTTGTGGCGGAGTGGTCGATTTATGCCATGTCAACTGCCGAAGTGCTGGTGGGTCTGGGGCTGATCCTGGGTCTGATGACGCGCCTTGCAGCTGCTGGTTCGGCCTTGCTGAATGTGGCGCTGATGCTGATTTTCGGCTGGATGGGCTACGAATGCCTTGATGAGTGGACGATGGCAGCCCTCGGCTTCGCCATTTCGGTCAGTGTCATGATTCATGGCGCTGACGTTCATTCCCTCGATCATGCCTTGAAGCGTGACGATTTTGCAGGGCTTTTCAAACGTCCATTCTGTCTTGGGCTTACGGTGATTTCCGTGATTTTCACCGTGGGTTTCTACAGCTACTACTTTGGAATCTTCGACTTCGGCAAGCGTACCAGTACCGGCAGCTACCACATTTCCGTGGTTGAAGGTCCCCAGACTTCCGGTCAGGAACGTCTCTATGTGGATGCCGGCCCTTCCTCAGCCTTTGCCTATGTGACTGCGATCACGTATACGCTCGATGATGGCAGCAAGGAGACCGTCGGTGCGTCTGATATCGACGTCCTGAAGAGCCACTTCGAGCCATGGGCCCACCACTCCGGAAGCCTGGTCGATGGCGTCATGAAGCTGCGCCTTGGCTCAATGGTCGATATTCGGGTCCCCGAGGCGGCGGTGTCGGCAACGGTTCATCTTCTCGACAACAAGGACTCCGTGATCCACTTCCAGCCATAGCCGGATGGCCTCATCGTGCATACGCCTTTGGCAAGACGTTTACCCGGGCCCTCGAACGGCCCGGGTAGCCCGTTTGGTACTTCAGCTTCCGTGTTTTCTCGGGTTTCGAGACGGGTCTGCAGGAAGCGAAGGCGGCAATTCGGGGACCGAAAGCGGTCTGACGCGGATAGGCTTGAACGCCCTGTGGGGTCTGGGGTTCTACTGTGCCTGGGGCGAGGCAGGGCGGGAGCGATGCGCGATTCCGGCTCGAACGGGAGACATGGGGACGCTGCCGGTCATTGATGCCGTTGGCGCCCCCGATAGGATTCGAACCTATGACCTACCCCTTAGGAGGGGGTTGCTCTATCCAGCTGAGCTACGGGGGCGCGAGGCAACGCGCTGCATTATAAGCGCCTGTCCGGACAAGATAAACCCGTGAAGCCAGCGTACGTGCCGGGAGGCGTCAGGCCGGAGCGGCACAGCGGCGTTGCAGGGGATACTCCGGGCGGGCGGCGGTGTCGAGATAACGCCGGTCCAGCTCGTCGGCGGGCATCGGCTCTCCCAGCAGGAAACCCTGCGCCAGGTCGCAGTGGCAGCGTCGCAGCTCCTCGAGCTGGGCTCGCCGCTCCACGCCTTCGGCCAGCACCTTGCGTTGCATGGCGTGGGCCATGTCGATGATGCCGCCGACGAACTGGCGCTGGCTGGCTTGCGTGTCGATGCCGTGGATCACGCTGCGGTCGATCTTGAGCGTGTCGATGGGCAGCTGGCTGGCATAGGTGATCGAGGAAATGCCGGCGCCGAAGTCATCCAGCGAGACGGAGGTGCCCAGCTGCTTGGCCTCGAGCAACTGGCTGCAGGTCAGGGCGAGATCGTGGAACTGGCTCGACTCGAGCACTTCGATCGTCAGGTAGGGCGTGGACAGGCGCAATGCGTCGCGGGAGTCGCTGATGGCGCGCAGGAAGCTCCCCGTCTCGATCTGTTCCTGGGACAGGTTGATGCTGATGCCGACCCGGAACCCCCGATCCTGAAGGTGCTTGGCCATCTGGCTGGCCTCGTGCACCAGCCAGCGCCCGAAGGGCAGGCTCAGCGACGAGTGCATGATCACGTCGATGAAGTGCTGCGGCGCCAGCACCCCCGCCTGGGGATGGCGCCAGCGCGCCAGCGCCTCGAAGAACAGCGTCCGGTCGGAAGCCAGGTCGACGATGGGCTGGTAGTAGAGTTCCAGCTCGCCCGTTTCGAAGGCCTGCCTGACGCGCTGGAAGGTGGCCCGGGAGCGGGACTCGACGAAGCGCCGGGCCCGGGCGATGCGGTTCTTGCCGCCCACCTTGGCGTCGTACATGGCCTGGTCGGCGCTGTCGATCAACGTGGCCGTGTCGAGCCGATAGTCGTTGGTGAACGCCACGCCGATGGACACCGCAATGCCGACCGACGCGCCGTTGTCGAGCCGGAAGGGCTGGACCAGCGCGTCGACGATCTTCTGGGCCACCTTGACGGCCTTGTCGCCATTGCCCATGCCGGTCAGGGCGATGACGAACTCGTCACCGCCGAAACGGGCGACAATATCGGTGCTGCGCATCAGCCGCTTGAGGCGTCGGCCGATCTCGACGAGCAGCTCGTCGCCGGCGGCATGGCCGAAGCCGTCGTTGATCGGCTTGAAGTCATCGAGGTCCATGAACAGCACCGCGATGCCGCTCTCGGTGTACTGCAGGCTGACCAGGTGTGTCTCGAGCGTGGCGATGAAGTGTTCGCGGTTGTACAGGCCGGTCAGCGGATCGTAGATGGCCATGCGTTCGAGCCGGGCCTGATTGAGACGCTGCTGGGTGATGTCGCGAAACACGCTGACATAGTTGAGCAGGCGGCCGTCGGCGTCGTGCACCGCCGAGATGGTGGCGTTGACGATCAGCTGGCTGCCGTCCTTGCGGGTATTCCAGATGTCGCCGGACCAGAAGCCCTGTGCCTCGATGGTGGCGAACAGGGTGTGGTAGAAGGCGTCATCGTGCTTGCCCGAGGACAGCAGGTGCGGCTTGTGCCCCAGGGCCTCCTCGCGCGTGTAGCCGGTCAGTCGCGTGAAGGCGGGGTTGGTATCGATGATGACCTTGTCGGCGTCGGTGACGAGGATGCCGTCGTGGGTGTTGTCGAAGACCGCCAGGGCCAGCCCGGAACGTCGGGGTTCGTCGGCGTCGCGCTGCATGCAGATCAGGTAGCGGTGGCCGTCGTGGTCCTCCACCGGGGTGACCGTCATCTCGGTCCACAGACGCGAGCCGTCGCGGCGATGACACGCGACGGTATCGGTGGTGGGCACGCCGTGACGCAGCACCCGCGCGATCACGGCCGGCAGGTCCGTGTCTCCCGCCAGGGCCATCAGATCGCGCAGTGGCGTTCCCGCCAGTGCCGCGCCGGAGTGCCCGAGCAGGCGCAGTGCCGCGCCGGAGTGCCCGAGCAGGCGCTGAAAGCCGGGATTGACGAAGAGGAGCGGCAGGCCGGTACGTTCACCGTCGACAATGGCCATCGCCGTGCCGGGCAGGTCCAGCCCCCGGGCGAGCGAGGCAATCAAGGGCGGCAGCGAATCCAAGGCAAGACTCCTGTGGCAGCAGACACGATGCAATCAATCAACAATTCAATCAACAATCAAGAGAATATCGGCGAGTCATCGTCAATCTTTAATCTCGGCCCGGGGGCCGGCGTCCGGCATGATGAGCGGCCGTGGCGACGGCGCTGGAGCCGGTGTCGCGAGGCGGCTAGACTGGGCGCTTTTGTGCAGCGGGGGGAAGGGTGAGCGCCGAGGACCGTATCTTCGACGGGCTGGCCGACAAGTTCGCCGACAGCCTCTATGGCAAGCCGCGCGGCGCGTTGCGCCTGGCGCTGCTGGACGCCCTGCTGCCGCGTACGCTGCGGCTGGCGGGCCAGCCGGCGCTGGATGTCGGCGGCGGGCTGGGGCAGATGAGTGCCTGGCTGGCCGAACGTGGCCATCCGGTGACATTGGCCGAGCCGTCGGCGGACATGCTGTCGCGGGCCCGGGACGCGCTGGCGGGCCGACCGGTCACGCTGCTGCAGGCGCCGCTGCAGGCCCTGCCGACGCGGGCGCCGGGACCCTGGCCGTTGATCGTCTGCCACGCGGTACTCGAGTGGCTGGCCGATCCCCGCGAGGCGGTCCATCTCCTGGCCGAGCTGCTGGCGCCGGGGGGCCAGCTGTCGCTGATGGTCTTCAATCGTGATGCACTGCGCTTTTCCAATATCGTCAAGGGCAACCTGACCAAGGCGCTGGAGGATCGGCTGGCGGGCACCGGCAGGCGTCAGCGGCTGACGCCGATCTCGCCGCTGACGCATGCCCAGGTAGCGGCGTGGCTCGCCGAGGCCGGGCTGGTCGTCGAGCATGTCGCCGGTGTCCGGCTCTTCCATGACTACCTGCGCGAACGCGAGCCCGACGCGACGACACTGGCACGGCTCACCGAGCTCGAGCATCGCTACTGCGACGTCGAGCCGCACTGGCGGCTCGGCCGCTATCTGCTCTACAGCGTGACGAAGCCGGAGAGCGGCGCGGGCGGGTGAGCGAGTGACACCCGCCCCGGGGACGCGGTCAGGTGCGGACCAGCGGATAGGCGGGCCGGGCGTCCGGCGTCACATACTGTTGGAACAGGGCCTCTTCCGTCATGGGGCGGCCCAGGAAGAAGCCCTGGGCCAGGTCACAGCCCAGCTCGCGCAGCAGCCGGAGCTGGCCTTCGGTCTCCACGCCCTCGACGACCACCTGGCGCTGCATGGCCTGGGCCATCAGCGTGACGCCGCGGACGAACTCGCGCTGGTCGGGTCGGTTCTCCAGGCTCTTGATCATGCTGCGGTCGATCTTGAGCGTGTCGATGGGCAGTACGGAGGCATAGGTCACCGAGGAGACTCCGGTGCCGAAATCGTCGAGTGACACCCTGGCGCCCAGCAGGCGGGCTTCATGGAGCTGGTTGGCGGTCAGGTCGAGATCGTGGAACTGGCTGGTCTCGTGGATCTCGAGGTTGATGTGCGGCGAGGACAGCCCGAGCTCTTCGCGTATCTCGCCCAGGGTGTACAGGAAATCGCCGCCCTCGATCTGCTCCTGCGTCAGGTTGACGCCGATGACGGCCTGGATCCGGGCTTCCTGCAGCCGCCGGGCCAGCTCGCCGGCCTGGCGGATCAGCCACTGGGCGAAGGGATGACACAGCGAGGAACAGGTCAGTATGTCGATGAAGTGGGCGGGGCCCAGGACGCCCAGCGTGGGATGATGCCAGCGCGCCAGGCCCTCGAAGCCGATCGTCTTCATGTCGGTGAGCCGGATGATGGGCTGGTAATGCAGCCGGATCTCGCCCTGCTCGAAGGCGTTGCGTATCCGCATGAAGGTTTCGCTGGACCGGGAGACGTGGCGATCATGGGCGGTGGCGATGCGATTCTTGCCCTGCTGCTTGGCATCGTACATGGCGGCGTCCGCCGTATCGATCAGGGTCTCGGCGGTCGTCTCGGGGTCGACCGTGACGACGAGGCCGATCGAGGCCGAGACCTGCACGTGTTGGCCGTTGCTCAGCTGGTGCGGCCGCATGACCTCCTTGAGCATCCGTCCGGCGATGGACTCCGCCATCTCGAGGGAGGCGATGCCGGACAGGGCCACCATGAACTCGTCGCCGCCGAAGCGGGCCACCAGGTCGGTGGCCCGCATCATGTGCTTGAGGCGGTGGCTGATTTCCACCAGCAGCTCGTCGCCGGCCGCGTGGCCATGGCAGTCGTTGATCGGCTTGAAGTCATCGAGATCCGTGAAGAGCACCGCCAGGCCGGTCTCCGTGTAACGCAGGCCGTCCAGCAGGCTGTTCAGGGCGTTGGTGAAGTGCTCGCGATTGAACAGCCGGGTCAGCGGGTCGTGGATGGCCAGGCGTTCGAGGCGCGCCTGGCTGAGCCGGGTCTGGGTGACATCCCGAAAGGGGTATCCGGATTAAGTGGTTGATGATCCCCTCTGATCCACCAAAACCTTAATCCTCCCAGAAGGTTGATAGATCGACGCCGTAGTTCTTCTCGGCCTCGGGGAGACCCATGCTGTAGGTCATGGTGGCCTTGCCCAGGAACGGAGATTCCTTGGTCTGTGGCGTCTTCTTCTTGTGCTTGGTGGTGTAGAGCATCCGGGCCCGCATCACCTCGAATGAATAGCCCCGGCCATCGCGGTTCTTGTCCTTGGCCAGCCGGTTGATCGACTCCGTGAAGGCGTTGGTGATTGGGATGTCGGTCTCGAAGTAGGTCAGCACCTCCTCACGCCAGCCACTGACGGCGCTAACGAGATCCTTCCAGACCTCCTTCTGCCCCTGCGGGATGCCGTCAACCCAGGCAGCCAACGCCTTCTCAGCATCCCGCCGGGTGGCACAGCCCCAGATGTGGTAGAACCGCTCCTTGTGCTCATAGGCTGCCAGGAGCTGGGGGAAGGCCCCTGTCCAGGTTTCCATGATGAGACGCTCGCGGTCTGAGACGTCGTGAGCCCGCTTCAGCAGGATCTTCCGGTCGCCCTTAAGGGTTCGTCGCTGGTTGGCCGTCAACTCCTTCCTGAGCCCCTTGCGGACCTTCTCCAGGGCTTCGTTGGCCATACGCACCACATGGAACTTATCGACCACAATGCGGGCCTGTGGCAGCACCGCCTGAACGGCACGGCGGTAGGGCTTCCACATGTCCATGCTGACGATCTCGACCTTGTCGCGCTCAGTCATGCTCATGAGCCGCTTCGTCACCGCGTCCTGCTGACGACCGGGCAGCAGGTCTAACAGAGTACGCTCCTCCAAGTTGGTCAGGATGCAGCGGTAGCGGCGATTCAGGTACAGCTCGTCGATGCCCAGGCAACGAGGAGTCTCGAAGCGGTGCCAAATCGCCAGGAACTCAGCCTTTTTCTTGAAGATTTCGCGTATGGTCTTCTCATCGAGGCCCGTGGTATCGGCTACATAGGCGTAGGGGTGGTTGAAGGCCTCCTTTTCAACATGGCTGTAAAGCCTCCGCGTCATGCGATGAGTGTCCACCATCTCGGGGAGCGTCGGACGGAATGTCTTTCCGCAGGCTCGACATGTGTACCGGCGACGGACCACCCAGAGGGTGACCCGCTTGCCGTGGATGGGTAGGTCACGATAGGCCACATCGCGCTTGCCGAACCTGACAAACTCATTCTCAACGCCGCATTCCTCGCAAGCTAGAGGCTCAGGAGCTTCGATCTGGTAGTGGAGATCATGCTCTTCCACCTTGGTGCCCAGGACGTGGTATTCCGGCAGGTGGAGAATGTTGTCAGAAAAGTACGTCATATCTTGGGCGTTTTCGTGGCAAGTATGTTTATCGGGATAGTGCCTGTTTGGCATTGAGGACGATGCCAGCTACATGGTGACGAGAATGCCGCCACTGACCTTGAGGCCGTGGATGATCCCCTGGTTGAGGGGACCGTTGAGCACGGCGGCGCCCAGCGCGAACAGCGACGGTAGAGCCTGCGTCGTGTGCTTCCCTTGTACTAATCACGGAGGGCAGGCCCCCTTGCGCTCCATCGAATGCAGCATGGGGTAGAGGGTCCTGGGGCTCAGTCGATAGCCGTGGGGCAAGGTCAGCGTCGGGTAGCCCCACATCATTCCCCAGACGCCTCCTGTGGCAGCGCAAGAGCCATCAGGGCGCTGGCCGCCACCAGAGCGGCCGAGATCCACAGACAGGCGGCCAGGCCATACACCTGGTACACCCAACCGGAGAGTAGTGTGCCGGCGAGGCGGCCCATGGCGTTGGCCATGTAATAGAAGCCCACGTCCATGGAGACGCCATCGGCGCGGGCATAGTGCACGATCAGGTAGCTGTGCCAGCTGGAGTTGACGGCGAAGAGCACGCCGAAGGCCAAAAGCCCCGTCACCAACCAGCCCACTTCGGCCAGGGGCAGCAGGGCCAGCAGCGCTGGCAAGCCGGCCAGGGCCAACGCCCAGAACACGGTGACGGCCCGCGCCCCGCCCTTGACCAGGCCGGTGAGGCGCGGCGCCTGGGTCTGCACCCCACCATAGCCGATCACCCAGATAGCCAGCAGGCCGCCCACCGTCCAATGGCTCCAGCCGTGCTGGTCGTAGAGGAACACCGGCAACGCCACCACGAACCACACGTCCCGGGAGGCGAACAGGCACAGCCGCGCCGCCGAGAGCACGTTGATGGCCCGGGACTTGGAGAACACCTCGGTGAACTTGGGCTTGCGCTTCTGGCGACCCAGGTCAGCCTTGAGCCTTATCAGCGACAGCGTCAACACCGCGACGAGCATCAATGCCATGGCGATGACCGCACCGCGGAAGCCGATCAGAGTCAGCAGCAGGCCGCCGAGGAAGAAACCGGCCCCCTTCAGCGCGTTCTTGGAACCGGTGAGGATCGCTACCCAGCGGTAGAGGGCACTGCCGGCACTAGGGCTGTCCTTGGGCACCAGCACCTTGACCGCGCTCTTGGCGCTCATCTTGTTGAGGTCCTTGGCGATGCCCGAGAGCGCTTGGGCGGCCATCACCCAGGGCACGGTTAGCGCCGCGGCGGGCACCATCAGCATGACCAGCGCGACGATCTGCAGGCCGAGGCCCACGTTCATGGTGCGGTTGAGGCCCAGGCGTGCCCCCAGCCAGCCCCCCACCAGGTTGGTGACTACGCCGAAGGCCTCGTAGAAGAGGAACAGCAGCGCCACCTCCAGCGGTGAGTAGCCCAACTGATGGAAGTAGAGCACCACCAACATGCGCAGGGCACCGTCGGTGAGGGTGAAGGCCCAGTAGTTGCCGGTGATCAGCAGGTACTGGCGCACCTCGAAGGGCAGCCCCTTCAAGCGGATCCCGAGCTTCCCTGCCTCAGACATGGCCCACCTGCTCACTCCCCACCTTCATCGCCAGCTCGGCGGTCCGGTTGGCGTAGCCCCACTCGTTGTCATACCAGGCGTAGAGCTTGAGCTGGGTGCCGTTGACCACCATGGTCGAAAGCGCGTCGATGATCGAGCTGCGCGGATCGGTACGGTAGTCGATGGAGACCAGCGGGCGCTCCTCGTAGCCCAGGATGCCGGCTAGCGGGCCCTCGGCGGCGGCCTTCAGAGCAGCATTGACCTCGTCCACCGTCACCTCGCGTTCGAGTTCGAAGACCATGTCGGTGAGCGAGGCGTTGGCCAGGGGCACCCGCACGGCGTGGCCGTTCAGCTTGCCCTCGAGCTCGGGAAAGATGGCGGTGATCGCCTTGGCCGAGCCGGTGGTGGTGGGAATCAGGCTCATGCCGCAGGCACGGGCTCGGCGCAAGTCCTTGTGGGGGGCGTCGAGGATGGTCTGGGTATTGGTGATATCGTGGACGGTGGTCATGGAGCCGTGGCGGATGCCATAGGTCTCGTGGATAACCTTGACCACCGGCGCCAGGCAGTTGGTGGTGCAGCTCGCCGCGGTGACGATGCGGTGTGTCTCAGGATCGTAGCGGTCGTCATTGACCCCCATCACCACGTTCAGCACGCCCTCTTCCTTCACCGGCGCGCTTACCACCACCCGACCGACGCCCTGGTCCAGGTAGGCCTGCAGTTTCTCGCGGGTCTTGATCTTGCCCGAACACTCGATGACAACGTCGCAGCCCGACCAGTCGCTGTCGGCCGTGGCGACCTTGGAGGTAAAAGCCAGGCGCCGACCGTCGATGAGGATGTCCGCCTCGGTGGCGTCGATTCCCTTTCCCGGTGCCCAGTGGCCATGCACCGAGTCGAACTCCAGCAGGTGGGCGAAGGTGGCAGCGTCACCGCCCGGATCGTTGATCAAGCCGATCTCGACCTCGCCCGATTCGACGGAGCGCCAGAGGCTGCGCAGCGTCAATCTGCCAATGCGTCCGAAGCCATTGATACCAATACGCAGAGTCATAGTTACCTCGCTTTGAATTTAGTCGTGGGTCTCGATGGATCGAGGTTCAGCGCTCGATGTCGTCGCGCTCCTGGATCTCCAGCCAGAGCAATAGCCGATGACGGATTTCGGCCAGCGCCTGCTCGTAGGCATCCCACCGCTCGATAAGGCGAGGATCGCGGATATCCCAGTAGAGATACTCATCACTGCTGCCCTGCCAGTCACGGCATGCCTGCTGGGCCTTGTCACAAAGCACGATCACCGAATCGAAATGCTCACCGGCGAAATCGCCCAGGGACTTGCTGGCGAGCCCCTGAGTGTCGATACCTAGCTTGCTCAAGGTAGCCAAGGTGATCTCATGGGGGCGATCCGGCTCGGAACCAGCGCTGAACGCCTCAAAGCGGTCTCCCGCCAGGTGACGTAACAGGGCTTCGCCCATCAGGGACCTGGCCGAGTTGGCATTGCACAGGAACAGAACACGTCGCTGTCTCATCAGTGGGCCCTCATTAATGCGGTTTTGCATATATGCGGATAGAGAGATGTTGTGTGCTGCTAGGACGTTCTACGCTTCTACCTTGAGTGCAGGACTTGACGCACCCCCAATAATTCCATATTTTTAGAAATATGGAAACATCAAACGTAATCGAGAGCTTTTCCGCTCTGGCCCAGGAGACACGCCTGGCGATCTTTCGCCTGCTGGTACGCCAGGAACCGGATGGGCTCGCCGCCGGTGAGCTCGCACGGCAGCTATCGGTGCCCCATGCCACGATGTCGGCGCACCTAGCTGTTCTGTCGCGGGCAGGTCTGGTGGTATCCCGTCGCCAGGGGCGCTCGATCATCTATCGTGCGAATCTAAACCACATGCAGGAAGCCATCCGCTTCTTGGTGCGCGACTGCTGCGCGGGGCATCCGGAGGTGTGTGGCCCCTTGGCGGAGTCCCTAATCGGTTGCACTCCGAATCAAGATAGGAAGTGAGACGGTATGCTCCCCCAGATCTATCACAACCCGAACTGTGGCACATCGCGCAATACCTTAGCGATGATGAAGGCCTCTGGTGAATCCCCCGAGATCATCGAATACCTCAAGACGCCTCCAAGCCGGGAACGGCTTGTGGAGCTGCTGGCGATGATGGGTATCTGCCCTCGGGATCTGCTGCGGCGCAAGGGAACCCCCTACGAGTCATTGGGGCTGGACGACCCGGCTTTGACGGATGAGCAGCTGATCGATGCCATGCTGGCGGAACCAATTCTGATCAACCGGCCGATCGTGGTGACACGGAAGGGCACCAGGTTATGCCGACCCTCGGAGACGGTGCTGGATCTCCTTGACCATCCAGTAGCGCACTTCGTCAAGGAAGATGGTGAAGTCATCCATTACCCAGGAATCGCGCCATGAGCGACATCAAGATGTTGGCAGACCTCCCCCATATTGATCCTTCGCAGTTGCGTTCCATCGACACGACACTGTTAGCAGGCCCCGAGGCCCCCCAGCATGCGCCACGTATTTTAGTGCTCTACGGATCCCTGCGTGAACGCTCCTACTCACGTTTGGTTGCCGAAGAAGCCGGGCGGCTGCTGCGTTGGTTCGGATGCGAGGTGCGAACTTTCAACCCCAGCGGCCTGCCCTTGCCGGATGATGCGGGGGCCGACCACTCCAAGGTTCAGGAGTTACGCGAGTTGGCCGAGTGGTCGGAAGGCATGCTGTGGGTCAGTCCCGAACGCCATGGTGCCATGACGGCCATCATGAAGGCCCAGATCGACTGGATTCCGTTGTCGCTGGGCGGTATTCGCCCGACCCAAGGCAAGACCCTGGCCGTGATGCAAGTTTCAGGTGGTAGCCAGAGCTTCAATGCAGTCAACCAGATGCGCATCCTCGGTCGCTGGATGCGCATGGTGACGATCCCCAATCAATCTTCGGTGCCGAAAGCTTTTACCGAATTCGACGACGATGGGCGCATGAAGCCCTCCCCCCTGTACCTTCGCATAGTGGATGTTTGCGAGGAGCTGACCAAGTTCACCCTGATGATCCGGGGACGAAGCGACTACTTGACAGACCGCTACTCTGAGCGAGTGGAAAGCGCAGAAGACGTTTCCCGGCGCGTGAACCAATGTGCCATCTGACAGGAGTCACACTATGACCGTACTCCAGGAATCCCAGGCCCCCAGCGCCTCCGAGGGCATGGGTCTCTTCGAGCGCTATCTCTCGGTGTGGGTGGCGTTGGCTATCGTCGTCGGGGTGCTGCTCGGCCAGTTTGCCCCGGCGGTACCTGAGACGCTGTCACGCTTCGAATATGCCCAGGTATCGATCCCGGTGGCGATCCTGATCTGGGCGATGATCTTTCCTATGATGGCGCAAATCGACTTCGCCGCCGTACTCGGTGTGCGCCGCCAGCCCAAGGGGCTGGTCATTACCACCTCGGTGAACTGGCTGATCAAGCCTTTCACCATGTTCGCCATCGCCTGGTTCTTCCTGATGGTGGTGTTCCGTCCGCTGATTCCGGAGCACTTGGCGAGCCAATACCTGGCCGGCGCCATTCTGCTGGGGGCCGCCCCCTGCACCGCCATGGTCTTCGTGTGGAGCTACCTGACCCGCGGCGACGCCGCCTACACCCTGGTGCAGGTGGCCCTCAACGACCTGATCATGCTATTCGCCTTCGCGCCCATCGTGGTCTTCCTGCTCGGCGTGTCGAACATCCAGGTGCCCTGGGACACCGTGGCGCTATCGGTCTTTCTCTATATCGTGATTCCGCTGGCGGCCGGCTACCTGACCCGGCGTACCCTGATCGCCCGCCGCGGCAGCGAGTGGTATGACAACGTCTTCATGAAGAAGGTGGGGCCGATCACCCCCATCGGGCTGATCATTACTCTGGTGCTGTTGTTCGCCTTCCAGGGCGACGTGATCTTGGCTAACCCGCTGCATATCGTGCTGATCGCCATCCCGCTGATCATCCAGACCTTCCTGATCTTCTTCATCGCCTACGGCTGGGCCAAGGCGTGGAAGGTGCCCCACAACGTGGCGGCCCCCGGGGCGATGATCGGTGCCAGCAACTTCTTCGAGCTGGCCGTGGCCGCTGCCATCGCCCTATTTGGCCTGCATTCCGGCGCGGCGTTAGCCACTGTGGTAGGGGTGCTGGTGGAGGTGCCAATCATGCTCATGCTGGTCAGAATCGCCAACAACACACGGGACAGATTCCCCGAATAATAAAATCGGCCCGTGTTCCTGTAACACGGGCCTCAATGCGTGATCTGAAAGTCAACGCCTAGCCGAGAAGCTACGTGATCAGGGTAGCCTGGTCGAGCCATCACCCAGCGTAGTCCCTCTTGTCCTGGCCAATTCCACAGCTTCCCGAGCATGAACCAGGTAGTCCGGTTCTCCTTCGCTTTATCAACGGCGGCCAAGTAAGCGGCTATGGCTTCAAGTGTGGTTATGTAGGGCCTATCAACCAGTTAATCCGTTGTGAGTTTTGCTTGTCGCCCACCTTTCAATTTCGCATAGCAACCAGATAATCCGGATACCCCCCGAAAGATGCTGAAGTAATGGCTGAGCTGGCCCGAAGCGGTGTGGACCGCGCTGATGGTGGTCTGGGCGATGAAGTGATTGCCGCTCCTGTGGCGATTCTTGATGTTGCCGCTCCAGAACCCCTTCTCGGCGACATCGAAGAAGAGGTTCTGGTAAAAGCCCGCACTGTGCTTGCCCGAGGAGAGGATGTGCGGTTTCTTGCCGAGAATCTCCTCGCGCGGGTAGCCGGTGATCCGCGTGAAGGCCGGATTGACGTCGATGATGATCTTGCGGGCATCCGTGATCAGGATACCCTCCTGGCAATGCTCGAATATCGCCCGCATCAGCCAGGGGCGGAGGGTGTCGTCTTCAGGGCTGCCGGAAACAAGAGGGGAGTCGAGAGACGCCGGGCCTGGGTCGGTCACGTTCACGGTTCCTTGCGATAGAATCCTGGCCGTTCGCTGGCCGGTTTGTTGTCATGGGCGCCGGCTCTTCGTCGCCATGCTGTTGTTTGCGAGATATTTCACCACGTTACTCGGCGTTTCAATACTTGAGTCTGATTCAGATCATGGAGGAAGCATGAATTTCCCTGGAGCCATGCCATGAGTCCCGTCACCCCGACATGCCAGCTGCTGGATCGCCAGGCCCTCGACTATCGCGGCTGGCTATGGGTCGCGCCACCGGATGACCCCTGGCTGGGCGACGCCGGCGGCACGGTATGGAGTACCGATGCCGCGATCGCCGCGACCTGGCGGGCGCGCGGGGTGACGGTGCATGACGACCTGAATGCCGATCCGGGCGTGCCGCCGGGGGCGGTGCTGTTCTGGCCCAAGGCCCATGCGCTGGGGGAGTGGTGGTTGCTGGCGCTGTGCCGTGCGCTGCCGGCCGGCACGCCGCTGCAGGTGGTGGGCGAGAACCAGGGCGGCATCCGGCGGGTACTGAAGGTGCTGGCGGCGCTGGGGCTGGGCTGTCGCAAGCGCGACAGTGCACGGCGCTGCACCCTCTTCGAAACCCGGGTGGGGGCGGTGCCGCTCGACCCCGACGCTGTCTGGACGCAGTTCGAGGCGGCCGGCCTGACCCTTGCGAGTCATCCCGGGGTGTTCGGCCACGGCAAGCTGGATGACGGCACTCGCCTGCTGCTCGACCACCTGCCCGCCGGGCTGGGGCAGGACGGCGAGCGGCTGCTCGACGTGGGCTGCGGCGACGGCGTGATTGCAGCGTATCTGGCCCGCCGGGGCGGGGCGGTCACCGCGCTCGACGTCAACGCCTTCGCCGTCGAGGCCACACGACGCACCTTGTCGGCCAATGACCTGGACGGGCGGGTGCTGGCCAGCGATGTCTACGCGGCGCTCGACGCGCAGGAGCGCTTCGCCGCCATCGTCAGCAACCCGCCGTTTCATCAGGAGCGGCGCATCGATTACGGGCCGACTGCCCGGCTGATCGAGCAGGCGCCACGCCATCTCGAGCCGGGCGGCAGTTTGTGGCTGGTGGCCAACGCCTTCCTGCCCTATGCGGATCGGCTCGAAGCCGCCTTCGGTGGCTTCAGTATCATCACCGACGACGGGCGCTTTCGGGTCTACCGCGCCGTGCGGCGCTGAGTCGCCGAGTCAGGGTGATACCTCAGCGCGACGGGTCGCGATAGTCGATGGCAGTGATGATATAGGTGGTCTCGCCGCCGGGGGCGGCCACTGTCACCTCGTCGTCGAGCGCCTTGCCCAGCAGGGCCCGGGCCAGCGGCGCATCGACGCTGATCCAGTGCTTGCCGGTGTCGGTCTCGTCGTGGCCGACGAGGCGGATGGCCATCTCTTCGCCGTCCTCGTCCTCGAGGGTGACGAAGGCGCCGAAGTAGACGCGCCCGGTATCGGCCGGCAGACGGTCGACCACCTGCAGCTCGTCGAGCCGCTTGCCCAGGTAGCGAATGCGCGCGATGACCCGGTTGAGCTCCTTCTTGTTGTAGGTGTAGTCGGCGTTTTCGCTGCGATCGCCCAGCGCGGCGGCCTCGCCGACCTTGGTCGACAGCTCGGGACGGCGTACCCGCGAGAGATGCTCGTGAATACCCTTGAGCCGGGCGAACCCCTCGGGGGTGATGAGGTTGCTCTTCTTCTCCTGGCGCGGGTCCTTGGCCGGATCCCGCCAGCGCGTCATGTTGCGACCTTTCATGGCGGCACTCTCTATGGGGACAACGGTGGCGATGGTGACAACCTGAGTACCCTACGCAACCGCGTGCGAGCGGCCAAGCACTTGTGACATGCGAGCGAGGCTGTCTGGCGAATCATTCAAACGTTCGTTACATTGCAGGGGTCATCCATTCACTGTCGGGAGCCGTTCATGCGACTGTCCTTTCCATGGCGCACTCTGTCGGGTGCCTTCGTATTGCTGCTGGCCCTGCCGGCCATGGCCGGGGAGGCTTCGGTATTTCCCCTGATGCATCGCTGGGCGCACATCAACTATCGTATGCACGGCGAGGCCCAGGAGACGGCTTTCGCCGCTCTGGCCGATGACGCTGCCGGCCTGGCCGAGACGCATCCACGCAACGCCGAGGTGCTGACCTGGCAGGGTATCATCCTCGCCTCCGAGGCCGGCGCGAGGGGAGGGTTGGGAGCGCTCGATCTGGCCAAGCAGGCTCGGGATGTGCTCGAGCGCGCGATCGACATCGATCCGCAGGGCGATAATGGGTCGGCCTATGTGACGCTGGGCACGCTCTATGCCCGGGTGCCGGGGTGGCCGATCAGCTTCGGCGACGACGAGCGGGCGGAGCGCCTGTTGAAGAAAGCCGTCGCCATCCGCCCCGAGGGCATCGATACGCGCTATTTCTATGCCGCCTTTCTGCATGGTCAGGGGCGCGATCCGGCGGCTCTCGACCAGGCGCTCAAGGCGCAGCAGGCGCCGGACCGGCCGGGGCGCGAGGCATCCGACAAGGGGCTGCGCGAGGCGATCGGGCGTCTCGTCGCCGAACTGCGCTGATCCGGACGCTGCCGGAGCGGCTTGGCAAGGGCGGGGCGGCCCGGGATAATGAGGCGCATTGTGCCTGAACGGGGCGCCCAGCCGGCCAGCGGAGGAATCATGACCGACGAGATCGAAGCAGGGCGCGCGCAATTCGGCAGCGAGGATGTCGAGCGCGTGGCGACCGAGTCGCTGTACCAGGGCTTCTTCAGCCTGGAGCGACGCCGCCTGCGCCACCGCCTCTTCGAGGGCGGATGGAGCGACATCGTGACCCGCGAGGTGCATGTGCGCCGCGATGCCGTGGGGGTGCTGCTCTACGATGTCGAGCGCGACCATGTGGTGCTGGTGGAGCAGGTGCGAGCCGGTGCCCTGAACGACCCGGTCAGCCCGTGGAAGCTCGAGCCCGTCGCCGGGCTGGTCGAGCCCGGCGAGAGTCCGGCCGAGGTGGCCCGGCGCGAGGCGGTCGAGGAGGCGGGCTGCTCGATCGACGAGCTGATCGAGCTGTATCGCTACTACCCGAGCCCGGGGGCCTGCGACGAGCAGGTCACGCTGTACTGCGGCCTGGTCGACAGCGAAGGCGTGGGCGGCGTGCACGGCCTGGCCGAGGAGCACGAGGATATCCTGGTGCATGTGCTACCCTTTGCCCGCGCCTGGGAACTGCTGCAGACAGGGCGACTCGACAACGCCATGTGCCTGATCGCCTTTCTCTGGCTGTCCCGTGAACGCGCCTCACTGCGAGCAAGGAGGTAATCCGTGGCCAGGACCGCTTATGTCACCGACCTGAAGTCACTCCAGGCCGAGTGCTCGGCCAACTACCTGCGGCTGACGCGGCTGGTCGACGACCTGGAGGCCGGGGCGGTGCGCGAGGTGCCGCTGTCCGGCCACGCCGGGCGCTTCGGCACGCTGTGGCTCGAGGTGGCCGAGTGCGCCCCGTACACCACTATCCTGCGGGTCGCCCAGACCGGCGTGCTCGACGGCATCATCGACTCGCCGCGCATGACCGTGCACCTCTACCATGACGTGCGCATGGCCGAGGTCACCGACTTCCAGCGTCAGCGCCATTTCCATGGTCGTTACCGCTACCGTTATCCCAATCCGCGCATGCATCAGCCCGACGAGAAGCTCCAGCTCAACCGCTTCCTCGGCGAGTGGCTGGAACACGGCCTGGCCCACGGCCACGCCGCCGATCTGACCCCGCTGCGCTGAGCCCCTCTCCGTCTGCCGGCAAGCCCCGGCCGGTGGTTCCCCTCGGCACGCCGTGCCGCCCGTCCTTCCAGGAGTTGATTGTCCGATGCGGCTGATCCAGGTCACCGATTGCCATTTGCACGCCGACCCCGAAGCCCGCTCGCGGGCGGGGGTGCCGTTCCGCCAGCTCGAGGCGGTGCTCGAGCGGGTACGCGCGCTGCGCCCGGATGTGCTGCTGGTGACCGGCGACGTCAGCCAGGACGAGACGCCCGCCTCCTATGAACTGGCCGCGCGGGCCTTCGCCGGCGTGGACTGCCCCTGGTTCTGGCTGGCCGGCAATCATGATCGGCCCCAGTACATGGCCGAGGCGCACGCACTGCTCGACGAGGTGGATCTGGGCGACTGGCGCCTGCTGCTGCTGGATTCGCGAGTCAGCGGTCAGGTGCACGGCGAGCTGGGGCAGACACAGCTGCAGGAGCTGGCCCTGCGACTCGAGATGGACGACCGGCCGACGCTGCTGGCGCTGCACCATCCGCCGGTCGAACTGGGCTCGGCCTGGATGGATGCGATCGGCCTGCTGGACCGCGAGGCCTTCTGGCAGACCCTGGCGGCCTATGCCCAGGTGCGTGCGGTGCTGTTCGGCCACGCCCATCAGCCCTTCGCGGCGCGCCACGCCGGCACCGGTGGCGAGATCGCCATCTACGGTTGTCCGGCCACGGCGGACCAGTTCCTGCCCAGCTCGCCCACCTTCGCCGTCGACGAGGCCTCGCGGCCGGGGTGTCGGGTGGTGGACCTGGAGGACGAGGCACTGACGACCTGGATCGAGCGGGTGACACCCTGAGCGTTATGCTATAGGGAAATTAAAGAATGTTTCTTAATTCTTGGACGTTATCCAAGGTCGCTCGGTAACGTACTCTCATCCCTGTTCCCCCGGTTCGGCGGGAACGCCACCGGTCATGAGAGGTTGCAAGCCGAGATGCTTTCTCCCGAGCGACAGACCCACCTGAAGCAGCTCGAAGCCGAGTCGATCCATATCATCCGTGAGGTAGCCGCCGAGTTCCGCAACCCGGTGATGCTCTACTCCATCGGCAAGGACTCCTCGGTGATGCTGCACCTGGCGCGCAAGGCCTTCTACCCGGGCACGCCGCCGTTCCCGCTGATGCACGTCAACACCACCTGGAAGTTCCGCGAGATGATCGAGTTCCGCGATCGCATGGCGGATGCGGTGGGCATGGAGCTGATCGAGCACATCAACGAGGAAGGCCGAGCCGCCGGCATCAACCCCTTCGACCACGGCAGCGCCAAGTACACCGACATCATGAAGACCCAGTCGCTGAAGATGGCGCTGGACAAGTACGGCTTCGACGCCGCCTTCGGCGGGGCGCGCCGCGACGAGGAGGCCTCGCGGGCCAAGGAGCGGGTCTACTCGTTCCGTGACAAGTACCACCGCTGGGATCCCAGGAACCAGCGTCCCGAGCTGTGGAATCTCTACAACGGCAAGGTCAACAAGGGCGAGTCGATCCGCGTGTTTCCGCTCTCCAACTGGACCGAGCTGGATATCTGGCAGTACATCTACCTCGAATCGATCCCCATCGTGCCGCTGTATTATGCCGCGCCGCGGCCGGTGGTCGAGCGCGACGGCATGCAGATCATGGTCGACGACGAACGGATGCCGCTGGAAGAGGGCGAGGTTCCCGAGGAGAAGTGGGTGCGTTTCCGCACCCTGGGCTGCTACCCGCTGACCGGCGCGGTGGAGTCACGCGCCGCCACCCTGCCCGAGATCATTCAGGAGATGCTGCTCACCCGGACCAGCGAGCGCTCCGGGCGGGCCATCGATCATGACCAGGCCGGGTCGATGGAACGGAAAAAACGAGAAGGCTACTTTTGAGCTACGGGCTACGGGCTACGGGCTACGGGCTACGGGCTACGGGCTACGGGCTACGGGCTACGGGCTACGGGCTGTCATCATGCTGCTCGAAGCTCGAAGCTCGAAGCTCGAAGCTCGAAGCTCGAAGCTCGAAGCTCGAAGCTCGAAACTCGAAGCTCGAAGCTCGAAGCTCGAAACTCGAAGCTCGAAGCTCGAAACTCGAAGCTCGAAGCTCGAAGCTCGAAGCTCGAAGCTCGAAGCTCGAAGCTCGAAGCTCGAAGCTCGAAGCTCGAAGCTGGCCCAAGGAGGCCTCATGCGACACGAACAGATGGAAGTCTGGCAACGTAGCAAGCAGCTCAGTGTCGCTGTCTATCGCGAGCTCGGTGGCCTTAGGGATTTTGGCTTCAAAGATCAAATCACGCGCTCGGCGCTCTCCATCCCCAGCAACATTGCGGAAGGCTTCGAGCGGTTTACCGAGCGGGAAAAATTTCGCTTCGTTTCCATCGCCAAAGGTTCCTGTGGCGAGTTTGCCACGCAGACGTTGATCGGTATTGAGGTCGGCTACATTCCGGAAGACGTGGGGCAGCAATGGCGAAGTGAAGCAATGGCGCTGTCTCGCATGCTCGGCTCTCTACTCAAAATCCTGGCCAGTCCTTCAGGAGCCAGCCGCTAAACATGAAGGGGGTGGGCCTGCCCGTAGCTCGTGGCTCGCAGCTCGTGACCGGCGCGAAGCGCCTGCTCGCAGCTCGTGGCTCGATGCGCGTAGCGCGCGTGCCCCCACCAGATGGAGAAATGACTGTGTCCCACGCCTCGCCGAAGATCGCGGAAAACATCGAAGCCTATCTTCAGGAGCACGAGCAGAAAGACCTGCTGCGCTTCATCACCTGCGGCAGCGTCGACGACGGCAAGTCGACGCTGATCGGCCGGCTGCTGCACGACTCGAAGATGATCTACGAGGACCAGCTCGCCGCCATCACCCAGGCCTCCAAGACCAGCGGCACCACCGGCGAGAAGGTCGATCTGGCGCTGCTCGTCGACGGGTTGCAGTCCGAGCGCGAGCAGGGCATCACCATCGACGTCGCCTATCGCTACTTCTCCACCGACCGGCGCAAGTTCATCATCGCCGACACCCCCGGCCACGAGCAGTACACCCGCAACATGGCCACCGGCGCCTCCACCGCGAGCCTCGCGGTGATCCTCATCGACGCCCGCCACGGGGTGCAGACCCAGACCCGCCGGCACAGCTTCATCGCCGACCTGCTGGGCATCCAGCACCTGGTGATCGCCGTCAACAAGATGGACCTGGTCGACTACTCGCAGGCGCGCTTCGACGAGATCGTCGCCGACTACCGGGCCTTCGCCGAGAAGCTCAACGCCCGCGACATCCGCTTCGTGCCGATCTCCGCGCTGGACGGCGACAACGTCGTCAACCCGAGCGAGGCGATGGCCTGGTACTTCCAGGGCGACTACGTCGGCGAACCGCTGCTCGAGCTGCTCGAGACCGTCGAGATCGCCCGCGACAGCAACCTCTCTGACCTGCGCCTGCCGGTGCAGTACGTCAACCGCCCCAACCTCGACTTCCGCGGCTACTGCGGCACGCTGGCCGCCGGCATCCTGCGCCCCGGTCAGGCCGTCAAGGCACTGCCCTCCGGCAAGACCGCCACGGTCGAGCGGCTGGTCACCTTCGATGGCGATCTTGACGCCGCCTATCCCGGTCAGGCGATCACCGTCACCCTCGATGACGAGATCGACGTCTCGCGGGGCGACTGGCTGGTCGCCGCCGACGCCGAGGTGCCGCTGTCGAACGCCTTCGAGGCCGACATCGTGTGGATGCACGACACCCCGCTGGAGCCCGGCAAGCTCTACGACCTGAAGCTCGCCACCCGCGACCTGGCCGGGCAGATCCGCGGCATCGACTACCAGATCGACGTCAACACCCTCGAGCACCAGCGTGCCGAGCGGCTCGCGCTCAACGCCATCGGCCGCTGCTGGGTGGAACTGACCGCGCCGGTGCCGGTGGACGACTACCGGCAGAGCCCGGGGACCGGGAGCTTCATCGTCATCGACCGGCTGAGCAACGTCACCGTCGGCGCGGGGATGATCCGGGACGTGGCCGAAGGCGAGGGGGGCGATCCCCGCCAGGTCGACTGGCAGGCCTTCGAGATCGAGTTCAATACTCTGATCCGCAAGCATTTCCCGCACTGGGAAGCCAAGGACGTCCGCGAGTTGTTCCGGGGCTGATTGCCGCACTGATTGACGCACCGGGTTCGAACGTTGCTGGCTCCGCCGAGAAGATCGGCGGGGCTTTTTTGTCGCCAATGACCTCGGTCAAGCGGCGCAGGCGTAGCGGACCTTGGGCTACTGCGGCTTGCGGGCGATCAAGACGGCGCGGCGCGGCGCCGGATAGCCTTCGGCGGTGCGCGAATGGTCCGCGGGGTCGAGGAAGTCGGCCAGCGACTGGAAGGTCATCCACTCGGTCGCGCGCTGCTCGTCGAGGCTGGTCGGCGCCTCGTCGACCACCCGTATGTTCTCGAAGCCGCAGCGCGCGAGCCAGCCGGCTAGCGCCCGGGACGAGGGCAGGAAATAGACGTTGGGCATGCAGGCATAGCGCTCGCCGGGCATCAGCACGGTGGTCGCGTCGCCCTCGACCACCAGGGTCTCGAGGACCAGCTCGCCGCCCGGACGCAGGGCGGCGCGCAGTTGCTGCAGATGCTCGAGGGGCGAGGCGCGATGGTAGAGCACGCCCATCGAGAACACCGTGTCGAAGGCGGCGAGATTCGGCGGCACATCCTCGATGCCCGCGGGCAGGAAGTGCGTGCGCCCGCCATCGGCGTCACCGACGAAATGCCGGACCGCCTGAAACTGCCAGTAGAAGCGTGGCGAAGGGTCGATCACCAGCACGAAGGCGGCCCCGGCGCCGGCCATGCGCCAGGCGTGATAGCCATTGCCGCCGCCCACGTCGAGCACCCGGCGGCCGGTCAGCGGCGCGAGGTGCGGCGCCACACGCTGCCACTTCCAGTCCGAGCGCCATTCGGTGTCGATGGTGGTACCGCCCAGGCGGTAGGGGCCCTTGCGCCAGGGCATCAACGCCTTGAGCAGGTTATGGCAGCGCCGCCGGTCGGCATCGGACAGCGCGACGTCGACGCTCACCGTATCCCGGTCCAGGGTGACCTGCCGTTCGGCGGGCAGCTCGGGCAGCTTGGCCACCGCCTTTTCCCAGCCGGGCAGGTCGCCGTGGCGCCGGCGGTCGAGGCCTCGGGCGAGTTGCTCGGGCAGGCGCGCCAGCCAGCTGTCCAGCCCCTGGTCGACGAAGGCGTGATAGAGGGCCCTGCGGGCACGCGCGTCAGGCGTCATGAGGGCGGCCTCCGGGGCGGGCCTTGAAGGCGATCATCGAGGCGAAATTGAGATACTGGAACCAGGTGGTGACGCGCTCGAAGCCGAGCCGTTCCAGCCGGGCATGATGGGTCGTCAGGCTGTCCGGGCGCAGCACGTTCTCCAGCGCGGTGCGCTTCTGGCTGATCTCCAGGTCGCTGTAGCCGTTGGCCCGCTTGAAGTCGTGATAGCGCTCCACCAGCCAGGCGTTCTCCGCCTCGTCCTCGGCGACGACCTTTTCCGAGAGAATCAGCACGCCGCCCGGCTCCAGGGTCGCGTAGAGCCGCTCGAGCAGGGCATCGCGATCGGCGGGGTCGAGAAACTGCAGGGTGAAATTGAGCACGATCAGGCTGGCTGGGCGGTAGTCGATCTCGCGGATGTCGCCCTGCTCGATGGTGATCCGGTGTTCGGGGCATTCGGTGGTCAGGGTCGCCCGGGCCCGCTCGACCATGGCCGGGGACAGGTCGATCCCGGTCAGGGTGAAGGCCTCCGGCGGCAGGCGTCCGGCCAATGCCAGCCCCACCGCGCCCAGCGAACAGCCCAGGTCATAGACGTGGCCGCCGTGGCGCAGGTGGCGCTCGGCGATCACGCCCAGCATGCCCAGGATCTGCCCGTAACCGGGAATCGAACGACGGACCATGTCGGGAAAGCAGGCCACGACCTGTTCGTCGAAGGAGAAGGACGCGACCCGATCCAGGGGTGTCGTGAAGATCGCGTCACGGTAAGATGCATCACTCATGGACATTCGCCGTGGGTGCTAGGGTGGCATGACAGGGCGTGGTCGGGGCCGGGAAGGCGGCCGTCGCCCGCGACGGGGCACTAGTTTACGCATCGCCCCGACGACTTGCACCCGCCCGCGGCGGTCCAGGGCAAGGTTGCACGAGTGTAACAAGGACGGTTCAAGGAGATGCCGATGAGCACCACGATGATCGATCAGCACCCCGCCTGGCAGGCACTGCGCGAGCATGCCGACACGATGCGCGACATTCACCTGGCCACCCTGTTCCAGGAGCCGGGGCGCTATCCCGATTTCAGCCGCCGGGCCGCCGGGCTGATGCTCGATCTTTCCAAGCAGCGCTGGCGCCACGAGACGCTCGACAAGCTGCTTGACCTGGCCCGGGCCGCCGGTGTGCCCGAGGCGATCGGCCGTCTGCTGGCCGGCGAGCGGGTCAACGTCAGCGAGGATCGCCCGGCGCTGCATACCGCGCTGCGCCTGCCGGCGGATGCCCGTCTGGTGGTCGACGGCGAGGACGTGGTGCCGGCCGTGCACGCCACCCTCGACAAGATGGCGCGCATCGTCGAGCAGTGTCATGCCGGGCAGTGGCGGGGCGCCACCGGCAAGGCGGTGACCGACGTGGTCAACCTCGGGGTCGGCGGGTCCGACCTGGGACCGCTGATGGTCTCCCACGCCCTGGCCGACTATCGCCCCCGCGACATCCATCCGGTCGAGGTGCACTTCGCCTCGACCATGGACGGCTCCCAGCTCGCCGACTATCTGACTCGCTTCAATCCGGAGACGACGCTGTTCGTGCTGTCGTCGAAGTCGTTTACCACCGTCGATACCCTGTCCAACGCGCGCACCGCCCAGGACTGGCTGATGAGCCACCTGGTCAACGGCGACGGCGACCGCGAGCTGGTCCAGCGCCAGCACTTCATCGGCGTCTCGGCGAGCCCCGAGAAGATGAGCGAGTGGGGCATAGCCGAAGATCACCAGCTGGAATTCTGGGAGTGGGTCGGCGGGCGCTATTCGCTGTGGGGCGCCATCGGCCTGCCGATCGCCCTGGCGGTGGGCATGGACAACTTTCGCGCCCTGCTCGCCGGCGCCCATTCGATGGACCGCCATTTCGCCGAGGCCGAGCTCGAGGCCAACCTGCCGGTGCTGCTGGCGCTGGCGGGTATCTGGAACAACAACTTCCTCGATATCCGCGCGCATTCGATCCTGCCCTACGACGGTCGGCTGGAGTTCTTTGCCAGCTACCTCGAACAGCTGGAGATGGAATCCAACGGCAAGTCGGTGACCAACCACGGCGAACTTACCCGCTATTCGACCTGCCCGGTGCTCTGGGGGCAGCTGGGTCCCAATGCCCAGCACGCCTTCTACCAGCTGCTGCACCAGGGTACCCAGGCGGTGGAGTGCGACTTCATCGCGCCGATGCGCCGCTACGACCGCGTCGAGGACGAGGCGACCCGCCGGCATCTCAAGAACCAGCATCGTCTGACCCTGGCCAACTGCTTCGCCCAGTCGCGGGTGCTGATGCTGGGCGACGAGGCAATCGACGACGACGGCCCGCGGCCGAGCCACAAGCGTTACCGGGGCAACCAGCCGTCGACCACGGTACTGCTCGAGCGGCTGACTCCCGAGACCCTGGGGTCGCTGATCGCGCTCTACGAGCACAAGGTCTTCGTCCAGGCGACGATCTGGGACATCAACCCCTTCGACCAGTGGGGGGTGGAACTGGGCAAGAAGATCGCCACCCAGACCGAGCGTGTGCTGGCCTCCCGCGAGGGCGTCGAGGCCCTCGACGAATCCAGTCGTGGCCTGATCGAGGCGGTCTGGGAGGCGGAGTCGCGCAATTGATGCTGTTTATCCATCCAGGTTTTGGGTATGCTGAATGACCGCCTGACCACGGCGCCGGTCGACGGCGTGCTCTACCTTCACGGCTTCAACAGCGGCAGCGCCTCGCCCAAGGCGCAGTTGATGCGCGCCGCCTGCAAGCGCCTGCGTCACGGTGCCGACTCGCTGGCCTGTCGCACGCCGCAATTGTCGCATCGTCCGGACGCCGCCCTGGCGCGGGCCGAGGCCGAACTGGCCGAACTCGGCGACAACGTGCTGCTGGTGGGCAGCTCGATGGGCGGCTTCCTGGCCAGCGTGCTGGCCGAGCGCCACGCCCTGCCGGCGGTGGTGATCAACCCGGCGGTGGCCCCGGCCCGGCTGGTCGAGGCCTGGCAGGGGCAGGCGTTCGTCAATCCCTACAACGGCGAACGTTTTACCGTCGAGGCGGCGCACCGGGAGGCGCTGGCGGCCATGACGCCGGCGCGCCTGACGCCCGAGCGCTACCTGCTGCTGCTGGGCACCGCCGACGAGACCCTCGACTGTCGCGACGCGTTTCGCGCCTATCGCGGCTGCCGCATGCTGATCGAGCCGGGCGGCGATCACGGCTTCGGCCATCTGGCGGCCTACCTGCCCGCGGTGCTGGCGCATGGCGGGCACACCTTCGTCGGCCCGGTCGACGCCGTGGCGGCGCCCTGAGTCAGCGACATCATCGACAGCTTCATGGATACCGCATGACGCAATACAGTGCCTCTTCCATCGAGGTCCTCTCGGGCCTCGAGCCGGTGCGCAAGCGCCCCGGCATGTACACCGACACCACGCGGCCCAACCACCTGGCGCAGGAAGTCATCGACAACAGCGTCGACGAGGCGCTGGCCGGCTACGCTCGGGAGATTCGCGTCCGGCTGCTCGATGACGGCGGCATCGAGGTCAGCGACGATGGCCGCGGCATGCCCATCGACATTCATCCCGAGCACGGCCTGTCGGGGGTCGAACTGATCCTCACCAAGCTCCACGCCGGCGGCAAGTTCTCGCAGTCCAGCTACCGCTTCTCGGGCGGCCTGCACGGCGTCGGGGTCTCGGTGGTCAATGCGCTCTCCGAGCGCCTCGAGGTCGAGGTCTGCCGCGACGGCAGTCGCCATGCCATCGCCTTCGCCAAGGGCGAGAAGGTCGAGGAACTCAGCGTGATCGGCAGCTGTGCCAAGCGCGCCACCGGCACGGTGGTGCGCTTCTGGCCCGAGACCGCCTACTTCGATTCGCCCAAATTGTCGCTGCCGCGGCTCAAGCACCTGCTGCGCGCCAAGGCGGTGCTGTGCCCCGGCCTCAAGGTGGTGCTCACCGAGGCCGATGGCGCCACCAGCGAGTGGCAGTACGAGGACGGCCTGCGCGACTACCTGGCGCAGACCAACGACGGCTTCACGGTGCTTCCGGAATCGCCCTTCGTCGGCCATTTCGCCGACGACGAGCAGGGCGTCGACTGGGCGATCCAGTGGCTGCCGGAGGGGGGCGAGCCGCTGATGGAGTCCTACGTCAACCTGATCCCCACGCCGCTCGGCGGCACCCACGTCAACGGCCTGCGCTCGGGGCTGCTCGAGGCGCTGCGCGAGTTCTGCGACTACCGCAGCCTGCTGCCGCGCGGCGTCAAGCTCACGCCGGACGACCTGTGGGAGCGGGTGTCCTTCGTGCTCTCGGTGAAGATGCTCGACCCGCAGTTCGCCGGCCAGACCAAGGAGCGGCTGTCGTCGCGCACCGTGGCCGGCTTCGTCTCCGGGGTGGTCAAGGATGCCTTCTCGCTGTGGCTCAACCACCACGTCGACCAGGCCGAAGCGCTCGCCGAACTGGTGATCAGCGCCGCCCAGCGCCGCCAGAAGAGCGCGAAGAAGGTGGCCCGCAAGAAGGTCACCGCGGGACCGGCCCTGCCCGGCAAGCTGGCCGACTGCTCGGGGCAGGACCCGGCGGCCAGCGAGCTGTTCCTGGTCGAGGGCGACTCCGCCGGCGGCAGCGCCAAGCAGGCCCGGCATCGCGAGACCCAGGCGATCCTGCCGCTGCGCGGCAAGATCCTCAACACCTGGGAGGTGGATTCCCACGACATCTACAACTCCCAGGAGGTCCACGACATCGCCGTGGCGATCGGTGCCGACCCGGGCAGCGGTGACCTGACCAAGCTGCGCTACCACAAGATCTGCATCCTCGCCGACGCCGACTCCGACGGCCTGCATATCGCCACCCTGCTGTGCGCGCTGTTCGTGCGCCACTTCCCGGCGCTGGTCGATGCCGGTCACGTCTACGTGGCGATGCCGCCGCTGTACCGCATCGACCTCGGCAAGGAGGTCCACTATGCCCTCGACGAGAGCGAGAAGGCGGCGATCCTCAAGCGCCTGGAGGGCAAGCGCGGCACGCTAAACGTCCAGCGCTTCAAGGGCCTCGGCGAGATGAGTCCGCTGCAGCTGCGCGAGACCACCATGGCGGCCGACACCCGGCGGCTGGTGCAGCTGACCCGGGCCGACGGCGACGGCACCGGCGAGATGCTCGACATGCTGCTGGCCAAGAAGCGGGCCGCGGACAGGAAGAGCTGGCTGGAAGACTACGGCAACCTGGCCGATATCGAGGTCTAGTCCCTTCGGGGAGCTGCAAGCGTTAAGCCGTAAGCTGTAAGAAAAATCCGTCGATCATGGAGTGGCTTGCCGCTTCAAGCTTACGGCTTACCGCTCTTCCCGGACGTATCGTGCGGGCACCGCCCGCGAAGTTTCCATGATGGCAGACAGGGCCCCGTACCCATGACCATGGATATCCACGTGGAGGAGGGCGACGTCGAACGCCTTTCCCTGAAGGAATACACCGAGAAGGCGTACCTCGACTATTCGATGTACGTGATTCTCGATCGCGCGTTGCCGCACGTCGGCGACGGCATGAAGCCGGTCCAGCGGCGCATCATCTACGCGATGCGCGAGCTGTCGCTGACCGCCAACGCCAAGTACAAGAAGTCGGCGCGTACCGTCGGCGACGTGCTGGGCAAGTTCCACCCGCACGGCGACAGCGCCTGCTACGAGGCGATGGTGCTGATGGCCCAGCCGTTCAGCTACCGCTACCCGCTGGTCGACGGCCAGGGTAACTGGGGCAGCCCCGACGATCCCAAGTCGTTCGCGGCGATGCGCTACACCGAGGCGCGGCTGTCGAAGTTCTCCGAGGTGCTGCTCGGCGAGCTCGGTCAGGGCACCGTCGACTGGATGCCCAACTTCGACGGCACCCTGAACGAGCCGGCGGTGCTGCCGGCACGCCTGCCGCACGTGCTGCTCAACGGCGCCACCGGCATCGCGGTGGGCATGGCCACCGACATCCCGCCGCACAACGTGCACGAGGTGGTCGAGGCGACCTGTCATCTGCTGCGCCACCCCGAGGCCACGGTCGGGGATCTCGTCGCCCATGTGCCGGCTCCGGACTTTCCCACCGAGGCGGAGATCATTTCCTCGCGGGCCGATCTCGCCAGGCTCTACGAGAGCGGGCGCGGCTCGGTGAAGCTGCGTGCCCGCTACAGCCTGGAGGAGGGCAGCGTGGTGGTCACCGCGCTGCCCTACCAGGTGAGCGGGTCCAGGGTGCTCGAGCAGATCGCCGACCAGATGCAGAAGAAGAAGCTGCCGATGGTCGCCGATCTGCGTGACGAGTCGACCCACGAGACGCCCACGCGGCTGGTGATCGAGCCACGCTCCAGCCGCGTCGACATCGAGTCGCTGATGGCGCATCTGTTCGCCACCACCGACCTCGAGAAGAACGTCCGCGTCAATCTCAACGTCATCGGCCTCGACGGTCGCCCGCGGGTGCTGTCGCTGGCCGAGATGCTCGGCGAGTGGCTGCGCTACCGGCGGGCCACGGTGCGCCGGCGGCTCGAGCATCGGCTGGGCAAGGTCGAGGATCGCCTGCATCTCCTCGAGGGCCTGCTCGTCGCCTACCTCAACATCGACGAGGTGATCCGCATCATCCGCGAGGAGGACGAGCCCAAGCCGGCGCTGATCAACGCCTTCGGCCTCTCCGAGCGCCAGGCCGAGGCGATCCTCGAGCTGCGCCTGCGCCACCTGGCGCGTCTCGAGGAGATGAAGATCCGCGGCGAGCAGGATGACCTCCAGGCCGAGCGCGAGCGACTCAAGGAGCTGCTCGGCAACGACGCGGCGCTCACCGACCTGATCGAGGAGGAACTGCGCGAGGCCGATCGCGAGTACGGTGACCCGCGCCGCTCGCCGATCGTCGAGCGCGAGGAGGCCCGCGCGCTGTCCGAGGTCGAGCTGATGGGCGCCGACCCGGTCACCGTGGTGCTCTCCGAGAAGGGCTGGATCCGCAGCGCCAAGGGCCACGAGATCGACCCGGCGGGGCTTTCCTACAAGGCCGGTGACCGCTTTCATCTGGCGGCGCGCGGCAAGACCAACCAGCCGCTGGTGCTGCTCGACGACAGCGGGCGTGCCTATACGCTGAGTGCACACAACCTGCCCAGCGCCCGCAGCCAGGGCGAGCCGATCACCGGGCGCATCAACCCCGCCGCCGGCGCGCACATGGTGGGGGTGCTGCTGGCGCCGCCCGAGACCCGCTACCTGCTGGCCTCCGACGGCGGCTACGGGTTCCGGTCCTCGCTCGAGGCGCTGACCGGCAAGAACAAGGCCGGCAAGTCGGTGCTCAGCGTGCCCAAGGGCTGCAACGTCCTGCCGCCGCGCCGGGTGCCGGACTCGACCGAGGGCGCCCGGGTCGCGGTGGTGTCCAACGAGGGGCGGTTGCTGGTCTTCGAGCTCGATCAACTGCCGGAGATGGCCAAGGGCAAGGGCAACAAGATGCTCGACATCCCCGGTGCGCGTGCCGCCCGGCGCGAGGAGTTCGTCCGCGACTGGGTCGTGCTGGCCTCGGGCGAGCCGCTGGTGGTGCAGGCCGGCAAGCGCAAGCTGACCCTGAAGCCCGACGATCTGGCGTATTATGCCGGTGAGCGTGGCCGGCGCGGCAGCAAGCTGCCCCGCGGGTTCCAGAAGGTCGACCGGCTCGAGGCAGGCTCCTGAGCTTCGGGCTTCGGGCTTCGGGCTTCGAGCCGGGGTGGCCGCTTGCGGCGCCTGGCCCGAGTTCGTCGCGACTCATGACGTGAGGATGCAATGACACAACGATTTCTGATCCGTGCCACGGGCAGCGCCCAGCCCGGCCAGCTGGCCGGCCTGGGCAAGGCGCTGGCCACCTGCGGCGCGCGGCTGCTGGACATCAACCAGAGCGTGACCTTCGGCATCGTCGACTTCGAGGCGCTGGTGGGCCTCGACCACGATGCCAGCCTCGAGGCCACGCTGGCCGAGGCCGGCGACCACCTGGGGCTCGATGTCCAGGCCATCCAGGTCGCCGCCGAGGACTACCATCGCTGGAGCGCCCAGGCCAGCCGGCCGCGGTTGATTCTCACCCTGCTGGCGCCGCGTCTGCCGGCGGGGATTCTCGCCGAGGTCGGCGCGCTGACCGCCGAGCACGGCCTGACCGTGGAACTGATCCACCGCCTGTCGGGGCGTGAGCCGCTGGGCGGCACCCCGCTGGACGGCGAGGCGCCCGAGCACGGTGCCTGCGTGGAGTGCTGGCTGCGCGGCGAGGAAGTCGATCTCGAGGCTCTGCGAGAGCGGGCGCTGGCGCTGGGCGCCATGCACGGCGTGGACATCGCCATCCAGGAGGACTCGATCTGGCGGCGGCATCGTCGGCTGATCTGCTTCGACATGGATTCGACGCTGATCCAGACCGAGGTGATCGACGAGCTGGCGCGACGCCACGGCGTCTTCGAGGAGGTGGCCGCGGTCACCGAACGCGCCATGCGCGGCGAGCTGGATTTCCAGCAGAGCTTTCGCGAGCGCATGGCCAGGCTCCGGGGGCTCGACGAGTCGGTGCTGGCCGAGATCGCCGAGAGCCTGCCGCTGATGGACGGCCTCGAGCGGTTGATGGCCCACCTCAAGCGGCTGGGCTATCGCACGGTGATCCTCTCCGGCGGCTTCACGTATTTCGCCCGCCACCTCCAGCAACGCCTGGGGTTCGACGAGATTCATGCCAACGAGCTGGTGATCGAGAACGGCAAGGTGACCGGCGAGGTGCGCGAGCCGATCGTCGATGCCGATCGCAAGGCGGCGCTGCTCGCCGAGATCGCCGAGCGCGAGGGGCTGCGCCTCGAGCAGACCATCGCCGTGGGCGATGGCGCCAACGACCTCAAGATGCTGGCCACCGCCGGGCTGGGCATCGCCTTTCGGGCCAAGCCGCTGGTGCGCCAGCAGGCCCGGCAGTCGATCTCCACGCTGGGCATCGATGCCGTGCTCTATCTGATCGGCTATCGCCACGGGGACCTGGAAGCCTGATTTCGTGGCCTGATCACCCACTCATCGGGAGCGGCCGCGTCAGGGAGGCCGGGCCGCTCCGTCCCGACGGGAAACACATCCATGGAGACACTCAGCGAGACACCGACCCAGGTGGTCGATCATCCGCGGGAAATCGCCGACATGCTCGAGGGGCTGACGCAGCCCGGCGATATCTCGCTGATCTTCGAGGACCGGGCGTCGGTGCCGCACTCCGTTCTGCTGGTCGAGTACCAGGAAGGCGAGCACCTGATACTCGACGTGACGGCGGTGCCGGAGGTGGCCAGCGGTCTGGTGGCGGAGCGTCCGTTCCGGTTGTCGGGGCAGGCAAGCGGGGCGATGGTCTCGACCCACCCGATGACGGCAAGCCCCATGAACGGCACGCCCGGACGCCTGCGCTTCTGGTGCCCGTACCCCGGAACGCTCGACGTCTGGCACCGCCGCCATGCCTTCCGGGCCGAACTCAGGTCGGGCATGCAGGTGTCCGTGGAGATCACGCTCGACACCGGCGAGACGACGCGCACGATCCGCGGTGAACTGCTGAATCTCTCGCTGGGCGGCTGCCTGCTGCAGCTGCCCCTCGGCGAGGCGGTGCACCTGGAGCAGGGCCAGACGCTCGATCAGGTCGTGGCGATCTTCCCCAGCGGCCAGCGCCTCGAGGCACGCGGCGAGGTGCGTCACGTCACCTCGGATGATCGCTGGCAGCGGGCGCTGGTCGGCTTTGCCTTCGACGACACGGCGCCGCGTTTCGAGCGTCTGGTGTGGTATCTGGTCAAGGAGATCGAGCGCGAGAGCGCCCGGGACGCCGTCAACGGCCGCAACCTGGCGCCGTCGCCGCTGTTCCAGGCGCCCGCCGACAAGGCGTCGCTGGCGGCCCAGACCGCCACCGAGACACGCTATGCCACGCCCATGGCGCGCCGTCTGGCCAAGGTGGCCGACCTGATCAATGCCCAGGTGCTCGAGCTCAAGCAGGGCCAGCGCGTGGACAGCGCCCGGCTGTCGAAGGCCAGCGACCTGCTGCTGAGCCTGCTGGAGCAGGACCGCGAGGCGGTACTGTTCGCGACCGGCTGCCTGCATCGCGAGCCGGTGATCGTGCAGCACGGCATCGCCGTGGCCGCGCGACTGGCCGACCTGGTGGCCAGCCGCCAGGTCCCGCGCGAGCTGCTCAAGGCGGTCGTGGCCACGGCGCTGGTGCACGACCTGGGCAAGGCGCTGCTGCCCGATGCGCTGCTGGCCGCCCGGCAGCTCGACGAGGCGCAGTACCGGCAGCTGACGGAACACGTCGAGACGCTGCGCGAGCGCCTCGGCGAGTGTCGCTGGCTGGCGCCGGACGTCATCAGGAGCGTGGTCGTCGAGATCAACGAGCGCCTCGACGGCAGCGGCTATCCGCGGGGGCTGTCGGGCGAGGCGCTGTCGACGCTGGGCCGGGCCGCCGCGGTGGTCGACGTCATGGATGCCATGGCGCGGCGCCGCCCGGACCGCCCCGCCCGGGGCATCGAGGCCATCTATCGCCACCTGCTGACCCACGGCGAGCAGTTCGATTCCCAGTGGGCGCAGCGCTATATCCGCCGCTTCGGCCTGCAGCCGATCGGCAGCCTGGTGGCCTATACCAGCGGCGCGGTCGGCTGGGTCCATCGGCTCGACGAGAAGGGCAACCCGGCGCTGGTGCACGTGGTGCGCAACCGCTTCACGCCTGACCGGCGCCTGGACCAGTGGGCCCGGGGGCGCGAGATCGAGCGCCTGGGGCGCTTCGAGCAGCTGCTCGACCCGGAGGGCGAAGGCTTGACCCCCTGCTAAGGCGCGGTCGCGATGGGCGAACCGGGGACGAGCAGGCTACAGTGAAGGCATCGCCACAGACTTTCCAAGAGGCTGCCATGACCTATTCGCCCGATGTTCTCGATGCGCTCAATCTGCTCTGCCTGTTCAATCTCGACACGCGCCAGGAGGGCCTCAAGGTCCACGGCTCGGCGGATCCGGACCGGGTGGCGGCGGCGTGTCGCCTGTACGATCAGGGGCTGGTGACCCAGGCCGACGGCGGTTACCTGACCGAGAGAGGGCGCGAGGCGGCGGAACAGGCGCAGGCGCTGTGGCGGTTGCTGGTGGCAGAGCCGGTGACCACGGGGTGAGGCCGGGCTGCCCCCCGACGCCCTCGTCAGGGCCGGCCGCGATTGCCTTGGCTGGGCGGGGTGGAGTTGACAAGCCCCGCGGGAATTGATTTCTTGAGGCCATGACACACGGTATTGCGACTTTCTCACTAGCGTCACGACTACGCCTGCGCGCCGGCCTCTGAAGCCGAAGCGAGGCGTGTTGCCGTCCGGACGTTCAGCCAATCACGAGAAAGCCCCATGCCGCTCCATCCTTTCCGATACCCCATGACGACCGTCACCCCGACGCCGAGCGCGGCCCCTGTCGCGCGCGTCGCCGGCCGGTGCGCGGAACGTGTCGAGCCCGCCAGCCACGCCCCGCCGACGATGCCGTCGGCGGGGCGTTGCCGTTGTGGCCCGGCTCGCGCGTCCCGTCGTCGTCACGCCGAGGAGACTACGCCATGATGTTGCCCGATCCGTCCGTCAAGTACCGTCCCTTCGAGGCCGTCGATCTGCCCGATCGCCAGTGGCCCAATCGCCGGCTGACGCAGCCGCCGCAGTGGTGCAGCGTCGACATGCGCGACGGCAATCAGGCACTGATCGATCCCATGGACCTGGAACGCAAGCGGCGCTTCTTCGAGCTGCTGGTGGATGTCGGCTTCAAGCAGATCGAGGTGGGCTTCCCGTCGGCCTCGCAGATCGACTTCGACTACGTGCGCGAGCTGATCGAGAACGACCGGGTGCCTGACGACGTGACCATCCAGGTGCTGACCCAGGCGCGTCCGCACCTGATCGATCGCACCTTCGAGGCGCTCAAGGGCGCCAGGCGGGCCATCGTCCACGTCTACAACGCCACCGACCCGGTGTTCCGGCGGGTGGTGTTCGGCGTCGACAAGGCCGAGTGCATCCAGATCGCCACCGACGCCACCACACTGATCAAGCAGCGCATGGCCGAGCATCCGGAGACCGAGTGGACCTTCCAGTACTCGCCGGAACTGTTCACTTCCACGGAGCTGGACTTCGCCGTGCAGATCGTCGACGCGGTCAGTGCCACCTACGGCCCGACCCCCGAGACGCCGATGATCGTCAACCTGCCGGCCACCGTGGAGATCGCCACGCCCAACCATTACGCCGACCAGATCGAGTGGTTCTGCCGGCATGTGGCGCGGCGCGACAGCCTGATCGTCAGCCTGCACCCGCACAACGACCGCGGCACCGGCGTCGCCGCGGCGGAGCTGGGGGTGATGGCCGGCGCCGATCGGGTCGAGGGTACGCTGTTCGGCAATGGCGAGCGGACCGGCAACGTCGACATCGTCACCCTGGCGATGAACCTCTACACCCAGGGCGTACACCCGGAGCTCGACTTCTCGAATATCACGCCGATCATGCGTGAGGTGGAGCACTGCAACCAGCTGCCGGTACACCCGCGTCACCCCTATGTGGGCGATCTGGTGTTCACCGCGTTCTCCGGTTCGCACCAGGACGCCATCAAGAAGGGCATGGCCGAGCGCCGCGACAACCCCGAGGGCATCTGGGCCGTGCCCTATCTGCCCATCGACCCGCTCGACGTGGGCCGCACCTACGAGGCGGTGATCCGCGTCAACAGCCAGTCGGGCAAGGGCGGCGTGGCCTATCTGCTCGAGGAGGAGTACGGCATCGAGCTGCCGCGCCGGCTGTCCATCGAGTTCAGCCAGGTGGTGCAGGCGGTGGCCGAGCGTACCGGCCGCGAGATCACCGCGGAGATGATCCACCAGGCCTTCGCCGACGAGTACCTGGCGGCGGATTCCCACTACCGCCTGCTGCATCATCGCCTGAGCTCCGAGGACGACGGGCCGCGCCTGCAGCTCGAGGCGACGCTGGCCGTCGACGGCGCCCCCCGCGAGGTGCGGGGCATCGCCAACGGGCCGCTGGATGCCTTCGTCAAGGCGCTGGCCGCCGACGGCCGCGACATCGAGATCATCGACTACCACGAGCACGCCCGCGGCCAGGGCTCCGACGCCGAGGCGATCGCCTACGTGGAAGTGCGCATCGCGGACCAGTCGGTGTTCGGCGTGGGCATCGACGAGAGCATCACCAGCGCCTCGATGAAGGCCGTGCTGGGGGCGATCAACCGCCACCTGACCGCCGACCGGGCCGTGGCCCCCAACGTCACCGCCGAGACGCTGGCCTGAGCCGAGTTCAGGCAGCGGTAAGCGGTAAGCGGTAAGCTGAAAGTAATGACCCCCAAGGCCTTGCCTGGGGGTTTTCTTGTCGCTCACGGCTTACAGGGGCGTCTTGCTTGCCTCGCCGGGGATCTCGCGCACCAGCCGCGGCAGCAGGAAGCCGGCCAGGCGATCGCGCAGGGCCCGGTGCAGGGCGCGCGCCTCGGCGTCGGGCACGTCGAAGTGTGCCGCGCCGGCCACCGGGTCCAGCACGTGCAGGTAGTAGGGCAGGATGCCGGCGGCGAACAGCGCCTCCGACAGCTCGGCAAGCACGGCCACGTCATCGTTGACGCCACGCAGCAGCACGCTCTGGTTGAGCAGGGTCACGCCGGCGTCCTTCAGCCGTGCGCAGGCGGCGATCACCGCGTCGTCGATCTCGGCGGGGTGGTTGATGTGCAGCACCATCACCGTCTGCAGGCGCGTGGCGGCCAGCCAGTCCAGCAGGGCGTCGTCGATCCGGTCGGGAATCACCACCGGCAGCCGGGTATGGAGGCGCAGCCGCTGCAGGTGCGGGATCGCCGCCAGCTGATCGACCAGCCACGCCAGGCGGGCATCGCTGGAGGCGAGCGGATCGCCACCCGAGAGGATCGCCTCGCGAATGCTCGGGTCCGCACGCAGGTAGTCGAGGCTTTCCTGCCACTGCGCGCGGGACGGCGAATTCTCGGCATACGGGAAGTGGCGGCGGAAGCAGTAGCGGCAGTTGATCGCGCAGGTCGGGCTGGTGATCAGCAGCACGCGCCCGGCATACTTGTGGATCAGCCCGCGCCGCGGGGTGTGCTCGGCCTCGGCCAGCGGGTCGGTGACGAAGCCCGGTGGTGTGCGGGTCTCGTCCGTCACCGGCAGCACCTGGCGCAGCAGCGGATCGGTGGGGTCATTGGGCCGGATGCGCCGCAGGTAGGCCTCGGGCACGCGCACCGCGAACAGCTCGTCACCGGCCTCGGCGCCGGGCAGCCAGCCGGCCTCGAGGCCGAGACGCGCGAGCAGTTCGCGCGGGTCGCGCACGGCATGGCTCAACTGGGTCTGCCAGGATCCGGTCCGGTGAATCGGGGCGGCGGGCACGGCGTCCGTGCGCTGCAAAAGACGCGGGCTTCGGGTTATCATTCGGGGCACCATTCGATGGGGCGAGGCCGTGCGGCCTGGCCGAAAACATTACGTGCGTGGCCGCCAGGCGGCGCGCCGAGATCATCAGCGAGGAATCATGGCGAGCTATTCTACCAACGAATTCAAGGGCGGTCTGAAGGTGATGCTGGACGGCGATCCCTGTGCCATCGTCGACAATGAATTCGTCAAGCCGGGCAAGGGCCAGGCCTTCAACCGCGTCAAGCTGCGCAACCTGATGACCGGCCGTGTCTGGGAGCGCACCTTCAAGTCCGGGGAATCGCTGGAAGCCGCCGACGTCCTCGAGCTGGAGATGGAGTACCTCTACAACGACGGCGAGATGTGGCACTTCATGAAGACCGACGGCTCCTTCGAGCAGTATGCGGTCGACAAGCGGGCGCTGGGCGACACCGAGAAGTGGCTCAAGGAACAGGTGGCCTACACGGTGACGCTGTGGAACGACAACCCGATCAGCGTCTCGGCGCCGAACTTCATCGAGCTGGAAGTCACCGAGACCGACCCCGGCCTGAAGGGCGACACCGCCCAGGGCGGCTCCAAGCCGGCGACGCTGTCCTCCGGCGCGGTGGTGCGGGTGCCGCTGTTCATCAACGAGGGCGAGGTGCTGAAGGTGGATACGCGCTCCGGCGAGTATGTCTCTAGAGCGTAATCGGCGCTATTGCGCTCGATGATACGGCGTTGAAGCCGGGCTCGGGCGCGAGTCCGATCGGCTTGCTCATTTACTGGAGTAAATTCCGCCGACTCGCCCGGCTTCGCCTTGTCTCATCGTCGCTCATGACGCGCCTGCCCAGGGGCTCTTCTCTGGGATGAGTTCTCCCGGTCATGAACAGTTATTGCCACGCTTACGGGCGTGGCTTTTGCGTTAGAGGAAGAGTATGGCAAGCGATTGGCAGCCCACGGCAGAGATCGCGACGCTGCGCGAGCGGGCGCGGCTGCTGGCTCGGGTACGGGCGTTCTTCGCCGAGCGCGACGTGCTGGAGGTGGAGACGCCGGTGCTGGGCCACGGCGGCAGCACCGAAGTGCATCTGGATTCGCTGTGCACCGAGGCGAGGACGCCGGCGGGGCGTGAGCGACTGTGGCTGCAGACCTCACCGGAGTTCGCCATGAAGCGCCTGCTGGCGGCGGGCAGCGGGCCGATCTTCCAGCTGGCGCGCTGCTTCCGCGACGGCGAGACGGGAGCGCGGCACAATCTCGAGTTCACCATGCTCGAGTGGTACCGGCCGGGCTTCTCGCTGGCGGCGCTGATCGACGAGACCGAGGCGTTGGTGAGAGCCCTGCTGCCCGGGCGCGGCGCCTGTCGCCGGCATCGCTACCGCTCGCTGTTTCGCGAGATGCTGACTGTCGATCCATTCACCACGCCACTCGAAGACCTGCGCCAGTTGGCCGGGGAGCGGGGCGGTCTGGACATGCGTGACGCCGATCGCGACGGCTGTCTGGACCTGCTGATGAGCTTCTGCATCGAGCCGTATCTGGGGCGCGAGGGTATCGACGTGGTGGTGGACTACCCGGCCAGCCAGGCGGCGCTGGCGCGCCACGGCGTCGATGACGAGGGCGACGCTGTGGCCGCGCGCTTCGAGCTCTACGTCGACGGCCTGGAGCTGGCCAACGGTTACGATGAACTCGTTGATGCCGACGAGCAGGCCGCCCGCTTCGCCGCCGACAACGCCGCCCGTGAGGCCGCCGGCAAGCCCGCGGTGGACGTCGACCAGCGCCTGATCGCCGCGCTCGAGGCGGGCATGCCCGAAGGCAGCGGGGTGGCACTGGGCATCGATCGGCTGATCCAGCTGGTGCTGGGCCACCGCGAGCTGGCCGAGGTGCTGGCTTTTCCCGCGTCGCGCTGCTGAGTCTGATTCAGAACGCTTCTCGCTCCGGCAACAAGACCTGGCGCGGCCTGGGCGCTACCCTTGCCATCTGACCGCCATGAAGGGTGGACGTGCCGGAATGGAAGGAAGTGCTTTAGCCCGAGACTGCCGGGTTGGCTCACTTGCGGAACTCGGGCAATGCCTGTACGCCCAGATCGGCAGCCTCAATGGCGCCGGCGAGGTAGCCCGGGAACCGGGGTGACCACTCGCTGGCGATACCGGTCAGGCGTTCATGCCAGGGCCCGGTCGTGGCCGTGGCGTCGGGTGCTGCGGCGTGCTGGGCGGTCGGTTGCCGGTCGGCGACGGTGGCCGTGCAGGAATCCTGAGCCCAGTCCTTGATGAAGTCGACTGCCGGTGTCGCGGCCCGAGGGCCGAACAGGCGCGCCATCTGAACGCGACAGTGCAGGCGGAGTTGATCATCGGGAACGCTTTTTCGGGTCTGTGCAGGCACGCCAAGGAAGCCGAACAGCGCCGCATGGCCGCCTGGCACGGATGCGTCGTGGATCTCGCCCAGCGGGCCGAGGGCGCTGCGGGCCTCGCCGGAGAGTCCCTGTTCGCGCCAGAACGGCTGATCATCGTAGAGGGCGATGTATTTGGCGTGGGGCGCCATCCAGGTGGGCGTCCCGCGCCACTGCCGGGCAAGTGCCCGCGGCAGGGAGGGGGAGAAGGTGATGCTGTCCTCGGCCAGTCGCGGCGGCACTGCCAGCAGCACCCTCTCGGCACGCTGGATCATGGTTCGCCCGGATGCGTCTTCGCTGTCCAGCTCGATGTGCGATGCTGTCGCGCGCAGGTGATGAACCCTCTGGCCGGTGAGGATACGTGCCGTATCCAGTCGCCGGTGGAGGGCATCGGCCAGCGCGCCCATCCCACCGATCAGGCGCATCGAGGGGGGTGAGTTCGCGAAGCCTTGCAGCCGCGTGGGAGGCTCGTCGGGCGAGCGCTCCATCAGCATGTCTCCGGTCTCGAACTGCGCGAAACGCTCCAGGCCCAGCTCCTCGACGAGACAGCCCAGCCGATGCTGGAAGCCGGGCCAGAACCAGGTCGGTCCGAGATCGAAGTGGTCGACCGTTTCCGGCGATGTCCCTGATGCGGACGCCGATTCAATGCGGCCTCCGAGGCGGTCACGGGCCTCGAGGAGCAGGTAGTCTCGAATGCCTGATTTCTCGAGCAGGAAAGCGGCATACAGGCCCGCCAGTCCCGCCCCGACGATGGCTATACGCGTGGTGCGCATTCAGAGGCCTCTGCTGTTATCCGGCTCAGATGACCGGTCTTCAGATAGAAGGTGGCACCCTCCGGGCCGGCAATTAGCCGTGGCTGATCGCCGACGGGCAGGCGGATCCAGCTATCCGGCGGATGGCCTTGCCCCCCGATGACCAGTTCACCTTTCAGTACCAGCAGTTCGGCGCCGCCCGCTGTCTCGTCGGGAAAGGCAGCGTTCGGCGCCAGGCGCTGCAGGCTGACGCGCTCGGTGCCACGGGAGAACAGAGGGCAGACGTCGCGACCCTCTTGACGGTGCCAGTTCGTCGAATCGCCAGTATCGATGCGCACCTGGCTGTCATCATCCGGCGACATCTGCCGCAGCTTGACGAAGATAGTGGCTCCCTCGTGGCTGAAGGGCTGGTGGGATGAGCCTGGCGGATTGCGTATATACCAGCCGGATGGATAGTCGCCACCCTCATCGGAGAAGATGCCGGAAAGCACCAGGATTTCTTCGCCACCGGGGTGCCGGTGAGCCGGGAAGTGGGAGCTGGCGGCGTAACGCACGAGGCTGGTGGCACGGGCCTGTTCGGCCCCGATGCGGTCGAGCATCACCCGCTCGACACCGCCCTGGGGCGAGGTGACCCACCGGTGCTGGTCCGGAGTCACGTTGACGCGACGCGTGAAGTCGGCATTGACGAGCATGATCGTTCCTCCAGGCATGGGAAGAGGGGCGGCCCCCGGCGATTCGGGAAGCCGGTCGCAGTACCACTGGCTTTTGGTGGCGGCGGCCATGACGCCGCCATCCACGTTTCAGGTAGCTTCGGCGGTTCAACCTGTCCAGCCTGACAGCAGGCAGGCGATCCCCTCGGCGACGTCCTGCGGGGTGCCGATGCGGCCGACCGGAAGACGGGGCGGGCTTTCCCGGCGTCAAGCCCCGAGGGATCTACGCGCTGACTTCTCGTGCCGCCCCTGGCCTGGTACAGGCTCTCAGTCCGCGGTGCCGGGCAGGCGCTCGGCTTGATCGGCGGCGGCCGGCGTGCCCGGCAGCTCGCCCAGCGACTGGCCCATGCGCACCAGGCTGGCATTGGCCTGCAGGTCCTGGCGGAATGCCACCGGCTCGGCGGTGCACAGGATGACCGTCGAGCCCAGCTTGAAGCGGCCCATCTCCGCGCCGCGGGCCAGCTCCACCGGGGTGTCGAAGCGGGTGCTCTGGATGCGTCCGGCCAGGGGCGTGATCTGCCCGGCCCACACGGTCTCGATCGCCGCCACGATCATCGCCCCGACCAGCACCATCGCCAGCGGCCCCTGGGGCGTGTCGAAGAAGCACACCAGGCGCTCGTTGCGGGCGAACAGGTCGGGGACATGCTCGGCGGTGGCCAGATTGACCGAGAACAGCCGGCCGGGGACGTAGACCATCTCGCGCAGGGTGGCGTCCAGCGGCATGTGCACGCGGTGGTAGTCGCGCGGCGAGAGGTAGATGGTGGCGAAGCTGCCGCCGCGGAAGGCCGCCGCCCGGTCGGCGTCGCCGCCGAGCAGCGTGGTCAGCGAGTAGTGCCGTCCCTTGGCCTGGACCAGGGTGCCGTCCTCGAGGCGCCCGGACTGCGAGAGCAGGCCGTCGGCGGGCGAGACCAGCCCCTCGCCGAGCGGCCGGGCATCGTCGCGCAGCGCACGGGTGAAGAAGTCGTTGAAGCACGGGTAGGCGCGCGGATCGGGTTCGCGGGCCTGGCTCATGTCGACGTCGAAGGTGCGGATGAAGCGCCGGATCAGCCGGTCCTTCAGCCACGGCGTGCGGCATTCGGCGACGCGGCCGATCAGGCGCGACAGCCCGTGATGGGGCAGAGGGTACTGGCTCAGGGCGAACAGCTGGGCGCGATCCACGGCAGGCATCCACGGCTGGAAAACGAAGCCGCCACGATAGTCGTGGCGGCCGGGGAGCGCAATATGCGGGCTTCGGGCTCAGGGTGTCTCGACCGGGGTGTCGTCGCGGTTCCCCCATTCCTTCCAGGAGCCGGCGTAGCCGCGCATGTGCTCGAAGCCCAGCGCCTTGCCGACCAGCCAGGTGAAGCCGCTGCGGTGATGGCTCTGGCAGTGGGTCGCCACTTCCATGTCCGGGGTCAGCCCCAGGGCCTCGAGCTCGGTGACCAGCTCGGCGTAGTCGCGGATGCGCAGACCACGCTCGGGGTCCATGGCGCGGGTCCACTCCAGGTTGACGGCGCCGGGGATATGCCCGAGGCGGCGGTTCTGGCCCTTCTCGCCACGGTACTCCTCGGGAGAGCGGGCGTCCCAGACGGCCAGCGTCCGGTCGTCGAAGCGCTCGAGCAGCTCGTCGCGGGTGATCAGTGCCTCGGGGTGGCGGATCTCGGCCTGATAGTCGCTGGGGTGCGGCAGGCTCGGTTCGCGGCTGGTCTCGAGCCCGTCGGCGCGCCAGGCCCGGATGCCGCCGTTGAGGTAGGAGTAGCGGGTGTGGCCGATCAGCTCGAGGGTCCACAGCAGGCGTCCGGCCCAGCCGCCGCCCTCGTCGTCGTAGGCCACGACATGGGTGTCGCGGGTCAGGCCCAGCGACGCGAACAGCTCGGACAGCGCGGCCTCGTCGGGCACGTCGTTGGGCACGTCGCCGCTGCCGGCCATCAGCCGGCGGTGATCGAGGAAGACCGCGCCGGGCACGTGTCCCTCGTCGTAGCTCTCGGCCTTGAGCGGCACGTCGATGATCAGCAGCTGGGGGGCGTCGAGCTGCTCGGCGAGCCGGGCAGGCTCCACGATCAGCGGCAGCAGGTTGTCTTCAGAGCTCATCGGCGACTCCTTTCGGTCAGCGGATGTCCGGATGATGTCACAGCCGCCGGCGGCTGGCGACCGCCGTGGCGCGGCGTGCCGTCGCGGCTCAGCGACCGGCCTGTTCGTCGAGGATGCGGCGGTAGCTGGCGAAGCGCTCGGCGCTGATCTCGCCGGCGTCGATCGCCGCCTGCAGGGCGCAGCCGGGTTCGTCGCGATGGCGGCAGTCGCGGAACCGGCAGCGGCCCAGGTAGTCGCGAAACTCGACGAAGCCGTCGGTGATCTGTGCGGCGTCGAGGTGGCCGAGACCGAACTCGCGGATGCCCGGCGAGTCGATCAGCTCGCCGCCGGCGGGCAGGGCGTAGAGCCGGGCGGTGGTGGTGGTATGGGTGCCCTTGCGCGAGTCCTCGGAGAGCGCGCCGATGCGCAGCGCCTGGTCCGGCAGCAGGCGGTCGATGAGCGAGGACTTGCCCACGCCGCTCTGGCCGACGAACACCGAGGTGCGTCCGGTGAGCTGAGCGTGCAGGGCGTCGAGGCCGGTGTCGCCCCGGGTAGTGGCGCGTACCACCGTGTAGCCGAGGCTGCGGTAGCGCTCGAGCAGGTGCGCGAGGGCGCCGCCGTCCTCGGGCAGCAGGTCGGTCTTGTTGAGCACCAGCACCGGCGTGATGCCGGTGGCCTCGGCGGCCACCAGGTAGCGGTCGATCAGGTTGGCGAAGGGCGCGGGCTCGACCGCGAAGACGATCAGGATCTGGTCGATGTTGGCCGCCACCGGCTTGAGCAGGCCGCGGGCGTCGGGGCGCTCGAGGACGTTGTCGCGTGAGTCGCGGGCCACCACCACGCCGCTGTCGTCGGCGGCCCGGCGCCAGACCACCCGGTCGCCGGTGACCAGGCCCTCGAGGTTGGCGCGCAGGTGACAGCGATGCAGGCTCGCCCCGGTGTCGCCGCGAACGTCCAGCGTGCGGCCGAAGTGGGCGATCACGCGCCCGGGCTGTTCCGGACCGTATTCGCCGGCCTCCAGCGACCGGGTCTCGCGCTCGGCCTGGCGCTCGGCACGGGCCGCGCGTTCGGCCTGGATCTTCTCGACGCGCCAGCGCTGCTGACGGGATAGCTTGCGTTTGCTCATGGGGCCTCGGCGAAGCGTACAATGGCAGGCATTGTAACCAGCCACGCCGCCGCTGTCCGACCCCTTCGCCGGATCGGGCAGCGCCGCCACCGATCAAGGAGTCCCCGATGGCCGACGCCGCCGCCCCGCGCAACGATTGCCTGGTATGGATCGATCTCGAGATGACCGGGCTCGACCCCGATCGGGAGCGCATCATCGAGATCGCCACCCTGATCACCGACAACGAGCTGAACCCGATCGCCGAGGGGCCGGTGATCGCCGTCAGGCAGTCCGATGCCCTGCTGGCGGGCATGGATGACTGGAATACCAAGACCCACGGCGACTCGGGGCTGATCGACCGGGTCAAGGCCAGCACGGTGGATACCGCCGAGGCCGAACGCCAGACGCTGGCCTTTCTCAAGCAGCACGTGGAAGCCAGCTCCTCGCCGATGTGCGGCAACAGCATCCATCAGGACCGGCGCTTCCTGGAGCGGGAGATGCCCGAACTGCTGGCGTTCTTCCACTATCGCAACCTCGACGTCTCGACCCTCAAGGAACTGGCCAAGCGCTGGAATCCGGCGGCGCTCAAGGGCTTCGAGAAGCGCGCCAGCCATCAGGCTATGGACGACATTCGCGAGTCGGTCGCCGAGCTGCGCCACTATCGGCGCACCTTCCTCAACCTCGAGGCGCCGAGGCACGACGAGGAGGAGTGAGGGCTCAGGTGTCGCGGGAGTGCGTTTATTCGCGATGAGTCGACGGCGGAAACGCCGTTGTCGGGAATGAATCCCCTCCCACAAGGGCAAGGTGGCTACTGGCTGTCTCGGAGAGTCGATCCTTGTGTGGGAGCGACTTCAGTCGCGACTGAGTGGAATCAGCCGCTGGCGATCCGTGCCTGCCGCTTGTCGCGCTGGCGCGCGAGGGCCCAGCGCACATGCTCGCGAACCAGCTCCGAGGGGTAGGCGAGCCGGGCGCGCAGCGCGGCCTCGACGGCGCGGCTCCAGGGCGCGTTGCCCAGCCCCACGGCGAGGTTGCGCAGCCAGCGTTCATAGCCGATGCGGCGAATCGCGCTGCCCGCGGTCCTGTCGAGGAACTCCGCCTCGCTCCAGGCGAACAGGGTCAGCAGGTCGGCGCGGTCCAGGTCGTGGCGGGGGGCGAAGTCGCCCTCGCGGCTGACCCGGGTGAAGCGGGTGAAGGGGCAGACCAGCTGGCAGTCGTCGCAGCCGTAGACGCGATTGCCGATCGCCTCGCGGTACTGCTCGGGAATGCTGCCATGCAGTTCGATGGTCAGGTACGAGATGCAGCGCCGCGAGTCGACCACCTTGTCGTCGACGATCGCCCCGGTGGGGCAGGCCGTACGGCAGGCGCTGCAACTGCCGCAGTGCTCGCCCTCGAAGGGCGCATCCACCGGCAGCGGCAGGTCGGTGTAGAGCTCGCCGAGGAAGAACAGTGAGCCGGCCCGGGGGTTGAGCAGCATGGCGTTCTTGCCGAACCAGCCCAGCCCGGCCTTCTGGGCCAGGGCGCGCTCCATTACCGGCGCCGAGTCGACGAAGGCACGGTAGCCGAAGGCGCCGACCTCGGCCTCGATGCGTCTTGCCAGCTCGGCCAGGCGCTTGCGAATCAGCTTGTGGTAGTCGCGACCCAGCGCATAGCGCGAGACATAGGCCTTCTCGGGTCGGCCGAGCATCTTCGTCGTCTCGACCTCGGGCGGCAGGTAGTCCATGCGCGCGCTGATCACCCGCAGCGTGCCGGGCACCAGTTCGGCCGGGCGAGTGCGCTTGGTGCCGTGCCGGGCCATGTAGTCCATCTCGCCGTGATGGCCGGCGGCCAGCCAGCGCTCGAGATGGTGCTCGTGGCTTTCCAGGTCGGTGTCGGTGATACCGACCTGCTGGAAACCCAGTTCGCGGCCCCATTGCTTGATGCGTGCGGCCAGATCGCTCGGGTCGGCCAGGTCGCGGGCGTCGGGCTGTCGGGGATGGCTGACGGTCATGAGTCCACGTCGGGTCGCTGGTGCTGCAGGAAGGCTGCAGGTGCAGGAAGAAAGAGCCGCAGCCTACACTATTCGCCAGATTCGCCAAACCATGGTCCTACCGCGGAGGAGACAATGTCGAGCCATTCCTGTCGTTCGCTCTATCTGGCCGATCAGGTGCGTGAAATCGATCGGCGGGTGATCGCTGCCAGCGCCGAGCCCGGTGATGACGCGGCGGGCTTCGCGTTGATGCGCCGGGCGGGGCAGGCCGCCTATGCCGAGCTGCGTCGCCGCTGGCCCGAGGCGCGACGGTTGAGCGTCCTCTGTGGTTCCGGCAACAACGCCGGCGACGGCTACGTGATCGCCGCGCTCGCCGCCTGCGAGGGGCTTTCGGTGCAGCTGCTCGCGGTGCGCGAGCCCGAGGCGCTCAAGGGCGAGGCGGCCCGCGCCCACGAGATGGCGGTGCTGGCCGGGCTGCGCGCCGAGCCGTGGCAGGCCGATACCTCGCTGGACGGCGAGGTGGTGGTCGATGCCCTGCTCGGCACCGGGCTGGGCGGCGAGGTGCGCGAGCCCTATGCCGGGGTGATCGAAGCCATCAACGCCAGCGGCCGGGCGGTGATGGCCGTCGACATCCCCTCGGGGCTGGCGGCGGATAGCGGGGCGGTGCTGGGCTGCGCGGTGCGGGCCGATCTCACGGTCACCTTCATCGCCGACAAGCTGGGGCTGCACACCGGCCAGGCCGCGGATCAGGTCGGCGAGCTGGCCTTCCGCGATCTGGGCGTGCCGGCCGAGGCCCACGAGAATCTGACGCCGGCCGCCGAGTATCTGGGCGCCGGGATCGTCGGCGAGGCGCTGCCGCCGCGCGCGCGAGGCAGCCACAAGGGCGATTTCGGCCATGTGCTGGTCGTCGGCGGGGCGCCGGGCTTCGGCGGTGCCGCCCTGCTGGCCAGCCAGGCCGCGGCCCGGCTGGGGGCCGGCAAGGTCAGCCTGGCCACCGCGCCCGAGCATGTCAGCGCCAGCCTGACGCGCACGCCGGAGGTGATGGCTCGCGGCGTGCGCGGCGTCGGAGACGCGACGGCACTGCTCGACGGCGCGGATGTGATCGTCGTCGGCCCCGGGCTGGGGCAGGGCGCCTGGGGGCAGGGGCTGCTGCAGGCGGCGCTGGAGGCGGGCAAGCCGCTGGTGGTGGATGCCGATGCCCTCAATCTGCTGGTGACGTGCTGGCCCGGCACGCGCCGCGACGACTGGCTGCTCACGCCGCACCCGGGCGAGGCCGGGCGACTGCTGGGCTGCTCGGGGCGTGAAATCCAGATCGACCGGCTGGCGGCGGTGAAGCGCCTGCAGGCCGAGCGCGGCGGCACGGTGATCCTCAAGGGCGCCGGCAGCCTGGTGGCCGGCCCGGAGGGGGTCGGGCTCTGCCCTTTCGGCAACCCCGGCATGGCCAGCGGCGGCATGGGCGATGTGCTCTCGGGGTTGCTGGGGGCGCTGGTCGCCCAGGGACTGACGCTGGAGGTAGCAGGGCGGGTCGGCGTGGTGCTGCATGCCCGCGCCGCCGACCGGGCGGTGGCCGAGCGGGGTGAGCGTGGCCTGCTGGCGGGTGATCTGGCATCCTATGCGCGAATCTTGGCGAATGGCTGATCCCGTGACGACGATGGATATCTCACTGCCCGACGAAGCCGCCCAGGTAGCCTTCGGCGAGGCCCTGGGGCGGGCCCTGGCCGGCCGGGGGCGCCTCTACCTGGAGGGCGAGCTGGGCGCCGGCAAGACCACCCTGACGCGCGGTATCCTGCGGGCCTACGGTCATCAGGGAGCGGTCAAGAGCCCCACCTATACCCTGGTGGAGCCCTACACCCTGCCCACGGCCCGGGTGAATCACTTCGACCTCTATCGCCTGGGCGATCCCGAGGAGCTGGAGTTCATCGGCGGGCGCGAGCTGCTCGACGACGAGGGGGTGAGCGTGGTCGAGTGGCCGAGCCGTGGCGAGGGTTTCCTGCCCGCGGCGGATCTCATCGTCACCCTGCGGGTGGCCGCGACGGGGCGCAGTGCCCGGTTGCAGGCGGGTACCGAGCGTGGGCGAGCGGTGCTTGCCCGGCTTGGGGATGACGAGGTCGAGGGCCGGCAATCGCCATGAGGGAGCGTGTCGCCACATTCCGTGCCCGCCTGTCTCGTCTGGCCATGACGCTGCTCGTCGGCGCCGTGGTGCTGGGTGCCATGCCCGCCGAGGCCAACACGCTCGACAACCTGCGTTTGTGGGCGGCGCCCGACCACGTGCGTCTGGTGTTCGACCTCAGTGCGGCGCCCGACGCCAACATCTTCTCGCTCGACAACCCGCGGCGACTGGTCGTCGATCTGGATGACACCCGGCTGGCCTCGGGGGCGGGCACGCCCGACGTCAGCGACAGCGCCATCGACGACATCCGTACCGGCGTACGCCATGGCAAGGACCTGCGGGTCGTGCTGGATCTCAATCGTCGGGTCGAGCAGCGTCACTTCACCCTGCCGCCCAACGAGCAGTACGGCCACCGTCTGGTGGTGGATCTCGAGTATCCCGGCGAGAGCGCGGTCAAGGATCCGATCGACCCCATCGAGGCGATGATCCGTGACCAGGAAATCTCCGCCGGGCTGGCCAAGACCCAGGCGAAGGCGGGCGGCAAGGCCGAACCGGCCACGGTCGGCGCCCGGGAGAAGGCCAAGCCGCATCCCAAGCGCGATATCATCATCGCCGTGGATGCCGGTCACGGCGGCGAGGACCCGGGGGCCATCGGTTCAGGGGGCGTGCGCGAGAAGACCGTCACGCTGGCCATCGCCCGTCGGCTCAAGCAGATCATCGATGCCGCGCCGGGCTTCAAGGCGGTACTGATTCGTGACGGCGACTATTACGTGGGGCTGCGCCAGCGCACCCTGCTGGCCCGCGACCAGAAGGCGGATTTCTTCGTCTCGATTCACGCCGATGCCTTCAAGAGCCCGCGCCCCCACGGCAGCTCGGTCTTCGCCCTATCGCAAAGCGGCGCGACCTCCGAGACCGCCAAGTGGCTGGCCGCCAGCGAGAACCGTTCCGACCTGATTGGCGGGGTCGACGGCAACCTCAACCTGGCCGACAAGGATCGCGTGCTGCGCGGGGTGCTGCTGGACCTGACGATGACCGCCACGCTCAACGACTCGCTGGCTGCCGGCAGCCAGGTGCTCGACCGGCTCGACCGCATCAACGACCTGCACAAGTCGCGGGTCGAGCAGGCCGGCTTCGTGGTGCTCAAGTCGCCGGACATTCCCTCGCTGCTGGTGGAGACCGGCTTCATCTCCAATCCGAACGAGGCGCGGCGGCTGACCAGCAGCGCCTATCAGCGCAAGCTGGCGCAGGCGATCTTCGCCGGGCTCGACGCGCACTTCCACCAGAATCCGCCGCCCAACAGCCTGCTGGCCTGGCAGCGTGATCAGCAGCGTGGCCGACAGGCCAACGAGTATCGCATTCAGCCCGGCGATACCCTCTCCGAGATCGCCTCGCGCCACCAGGTGTCGCTCAGCGCCCTGCGCGAGGCCAACTCGCTGAAGGGCGACGCGATCCGGGTGGGGCAGGTACTGCGGATTCCCCGGGGGTGATGAGCGTGATGACTGTCGAAACGCCGCGACGCATACGGGTTCTCGACCCGCGTCTGGCCAACCAGATCGCCGCCGGCGAGGTGGTCGAGCGGCCCGCCTCGGTGCTCAAGGAGCTGGTCGAGAACGCCATCGACGCCGGCAGCCGGCGCATCGAGATCGAGCTCGAGGCCGGCGGCGCGCGGCTGATCAAGGTGCGCGACGATGGCGGCGGCATTACCGAGGATGACCTGCCGCTGGCGCTGTCGCGGCATGCCACCAGCAAGATCCTCTCCCTCGAGGAGCTCGAGGGGGTGGCCAGCCTCGGCTTTCGCGGCGAGGCGCTGGCCTCGATCAGTTCGGTGGCGCGTCTCGAGCTGGTGTCCAATGCCACCGACGATCCGCGCGGCGGCTGGCGTGTAGTCGCCGAAGGGCGGCAGATGGAGCCGCGAGTGTCGCCGGCGCCCCATCCCCGGGGTACCTCGGTGACGGTCCGCGACCTGTTCTTCAACACCCCCGCACGGCGCAAGTTCCTGCGTACCGAGAAGACCGAGTTCGGCCATCTCGAGGAAGCGTTCCGGCGCCTGGCGCTGTCGCGCTACGATATCGGCTGGGTGCTGCGCCACAACCAGAAGACCGTGCATCAGCTGCGACCCGCCGCTGGCGGCGAGGCCGGCGAGCGGCGGGTGTCGGCGCTGCTGGGCGGCAAGTTTCTCGACAACGCCCTGCACCTGGATATCGAGGCTTCGGGGATGCGGCTGTGGGGCTGGGTCGGCCTGCCCACCCATTCGCGGGCCCAGGCCGATCAGCAGTATTTCTTCGTCAACGGTCGGGTGGTGCGCGACCGGCTGGTGGCCCATGCCATACGCCAGGCCTATCGGGACGTGCTCTTTCATGGTCGCCACCCGGTGTTCGTGCTCTATCTGGAGCTCGATCCCGCGGTGGTCGACGTCAATGTCCACCCGACCAAGCATGAAGTGCGCTTCCGCGACGGCCGCCTGGTTCACGATTTCCTGTTCTCGAGCCTGCACCGGGCGCTGGGCGAGGTGCGTCCCGAGGCACAGGACGAGGCGGGTGGCGAGCCGTCATCGACGGCAGCCGGCGCGCCGGATCCGGCGGCCGAGGCCGCCGAGCAGCCGTCCGTGTCACCGGCCTGGCGCCAGCAGCCCATGGCGCTGCGGGGCGTTGGCGAGCATGCCCGGGAATCGCGCCCCGGGGCCGATCGGGTGCGCGAGTTCATGGCCGGTTATCGGGCGTTGCATCCCGATCACGAGACGCAGTTGCTGACCCCCCAGACCGAGCCGGAAGTGGGCGGGGCGGCGGCCGGTGTGGCGCTCGACGAGCGGCGGCAGGCCGCGGATGCCCGGCAGGCACTGCCCGAGGACGATCCGACCGGGACGCCGCCGCTGGGCTATGCCGTCGCCCAGCTGCACGGGGTCTATATCCTCTCGCAGACCACGCGCGGACTGGTGGTGGTCGACATGCACGCCGCCCACGAGCGGATCACCTACGAGCACATGAAGACCCAGGTGCATGGCGGGGCCCTCGACGCCCAGCCCTTGCTGGTGCCGGTGTCGCTGGCGGTGAGCGCCAATGCGGTGGAAACCGCCGAGCAGTGCCACGACGCCTTCCGGCGATTGGGCGTGGAGCTCGATGTGGCCGGACCGGAGACCCTGCTGGTGCGCCAGGTGCCGGCCCTGCTGGCCCAGGCCGACGTCGAGCCGCTGGTTCGCGACATGCTCGGCGACCTGGAACGCTACGGCCGTTCCGACCGGCTCGAGGCCCACATCAACGAGCTGCTGGCGACCATGGCCTGCCATGGCAGCGTACGCGCCAACCGCCGGCTGACGATCCCCGAGATGAACGCGCTGCTGCGCGACATGGAGCGCACCGAGCGCAGCGGCCAGTGCAATCACGGTCGGCCGACCTGGACCGAGATGTCGATGCACGACCTGGACAAACTGTTCTTGCGGGGACAATGACACACATGCACGAGCACCCCCCGGCGGCGGCGCGCCGCCCGACCATCCTGCTGCTGATGGGCCCTACCGCCTCCGGCAAGACCGACCTGGCGATGGCGCTGCGCGAGCGGCTCGATGCCGAGTTGATCAGCGTCGACTCGGCGATGGTCTATCGCGGCATGGACATCGGCACCGCCAAGCCGTCGCCGGCCGAGCTGGCCCGCGCTCCGCACCGGCTGATCGATATCCGCGACCCGGCCGAACCCTATTCGGCCGCCGAGTTCCGCGATGACGCCCGTCGCGCCATCGACGAGATCCTGGCCGCCGGCCGGTTGCCGCTGCTGGTCGGCGGAACCATGCTCTATTTCCGCAGCTTGCTCGGTGGGGTGGGTGAGCTGCCCGCCGCCGATCCGGCGGTGCGTGCCGAACTGGAGGAATGGGCGGCGCGCGACGGACTCGGGGCGCTGCACGCCGAGCTGGCGCGTGTCGATGCCGAGTCGGCGGCGCGCATCCACCCCAACGACCCGCAGCGTCTGCTGCGCGCCCTCGAGGTCCAGCGCCTGAGCGGGCGGCCGATGAGCGTGCTGTGGCGTGAGCAGCAGGCCGAGCCATTGCCCTGGCGCGTCATTCCCATCGGCCTGGCGCCGGCCGAGCGGGCGGTGCTGCATCGCCGCATCGCCGTACGCTTCGAGGCGATGCTCGAGGCCGGGTTCCTCGACGAGGTACGTGCGCTGAAATGTCGCAGTGACCTGCATGCCGATCTTCCGGCGATCAAGAGTGTCGGCTATCGTCAGGCATGGATGCATCTCGACGGCCGCCTGAGCGCCGAGGAGCTGCATCACCGCGGGGTCGTGGCCACCCGTCAGCTGGCCAAGCGACAGCTGACCTGGCTGCGTTCCTGGGCGGGGTTGCACTGGGTCGATGCCCTGTCCGCCGACCCGCTCGGCGAGACCTTGAAAATCGTGCGCCGGTGCAGCACTTAGCGTAGTATGGAGCCTTGTTCTGACGCTGGCGGCGTGCCCGGCGTGAGGGCGGGCCATGCAAGGCCAACCATTAAAATGACATTAACGAGAGACAGTTAGGGAGAGCAAAATGTCCAAAGGGCAGTCCCTCCAGGACCCGTACCTGAACATCCTGCGCAAGGAGCGCATTCCGGTGTCCATCTTCCTGGTCAACGGCATCAAGCTGCAGGGTCAGATCGAGTCCTTCGACCAGTTCGTCATCCTGCTGCGCAACACGGTCAGCCAGATGGTCTACAAGCATGCCATCTCTACCGTGGTGCCGTCGCGCAACGTGCGCTTGCCGGCCCAGGATCCCAACGCGGCCCAGGAAAGCTGATCGCGAGGCATTGATTGTTTTTCGAACGTCCCGACGCCGGTGAAACGGCGGTACTCGTCCATATCGACTTCCAGGACGAACAGGAGCGCGAAGACCCGGGTGAGTTCCTGGAGCTTGTGCGTTCCGCCGGGGCCGAGCCGGCGACCCTCATGCAGGGGAGCCGGCGGCGTCCCGATCCACGTACCTTCATCGGCAGCGGCAAGGTGGAGGAGCTGCGCGAGTTGCTCGCGATCCATCACGCCGAGCTGGTGATCTTCAATCATGGCCTGAGTCCGTCCCAGGAGCGCAACCTCGAGCGCGCCCTGAAATGTCGCGTGCTCGACCGAACCGGGCTGATTCTGGATATCTTCGCCCAGCGGGCGCGCACCCACGAGGGCAAGCTGCAGGTCGAACTGGCCCAGCTGGAATACATGTCCACCCGCCTGGTGCGCGGCTGGACCCACCTCGAGCGCCAGAAGGGCGGCATCGGCCTGCGCGGGCCGGGCGAGACCCAGCTCGAGACCGACCGCCGCCTGCTGCGCGGTCGCATCAAGGCGATCCACAAGCGCCTGGACAAGGTGCGCAGCCAGCGCGAGCAGAACCGTCGTGCCCGCGCGCGTGCCGAGATTCCCAGTGTCTCGCTGGTGGGCTACACCAACGCCGGGAAGTCGACGCTGTTCAACGCCCTGACCGCCTCCGAGGTCTATGCCGCCGACCAGCTGTTCGCGACCCTGGACCCGACCCTGCGCCGGCTGGAGATTCCCGACGTGGGCCCGGTGGTGATGGCCGATACCGTGGGCTTCATCCGTCATCTGCCGCACAAGCTGGTCGAGGCCTTCCAGGCCACCCTGCAGGAGGCGGCCGAGGCGACGCTGCTGGTGCATGTCATCGACTGTGCCGATCCCGACCGCGAGCAGAACGTGGCCGAGGTCAACAAGGTGCTCGCCGAGATCGGCGCCGACCAGGTGCCCTGCCTGCGTGTCATGAACAAGGTCGACCTGTTCGACAGCGCGCCGCGCATCGAGCGCGACGGCCACGGCATGCCCGAGGAGGTCTGGCTGTCCGCCCGCGACGGCCAGGGCCTCGAGCTGTTTGCCCAGGCGCTGTCCGAACGCCTGGCCGAGGATCTGCTCGAGCTGGACCTGACGCTGGCGCCCGAACAGGGTAGGCTACGGGCGGGGCTGCACGCACTGGACGCGGTCCGGGAAGAGCGCTTCGACGAGCGGGGACACACCCTGCTGTCGGTGCGTCTGCCCCGGCGCGAGTTCCTGCAGCTGCTCGCCCGCCAGGGCGAGAACGCCGAGGATTACCTGCCACCGGAGGAGCTCGCGCCGCCGGCCTGGGCCGACGGCATCCGGGACTGATTCGATTGGGCGGCCGGAGCCGACCGACCATCGATGCCTATCGCAACCTTGCTTAGTGGAGACGACGTATGGCTTGGAACGAGCCAGGTGGGGGCGGCAATCAGCATGACCCCTGGAGCGGTGGCGGCCGACGCGGAGGCGGCGGCGGCAACGGCAATGGCGGCAACAACCAGGGGCCGCCCGACCTCGACGAGGCGCTGAAGAAGTTTCAGGACAAGCTCAACCGCATGCTCGGCGGTCGCGGCAAGCGCGGTGGCAGTGGCAGTGGCGGGGGGGGCGGCGGCAAGCGCAGCACCTTCGCCCTGCCGGGCCTGCTGGCGGTGGTCGCACTGGCGATCTGGGCGGCCTCCGGCTTCTATCTGGTCGACCAGTCCGAACGTGGCGTGGTGCTGCGCTTCGGCAAGTTCCAGGACGTGGTCAATCCCGGCCTGCACTGGAACGCGCCGATCGTCGATGACGTGCGCATGGTCAACGTGACCCGGGTCCGCTCGATCTCCCAGACCAAGTCGATGCTCACCAAGGACGAGAACATCGTCCAGGTCGAGATCTCCGCCCAGTACCAGGTAGCCAACCCGCGCGACTACCTCCTCAATGTGCGCACGCCGGAGCTGTCCATCGAGAACGCCCTCGATTCGGCGCTGCGCCATGTGGTCGGCGGCACCGAGATGGACGACATCCTGACCTCGGGTCGCGAGCTGCTGGCGGACACCGTCTCCAGCCGGCTGCAGTCGTACCTCAACAACTACGGCATCGGTGTGCGCATCCAGGCGATCAACGTCGAGTCCACCTCGGCGCCGGATGCTGTGCAGGATGCCTTCGACGATGTGATCAAGGCGCGCGAGGACCGTCAGCGCATGATCAACGACGCCATCGGCTACGCCAACGCCATCATCCCCGAGGCCCAGGGTCAGGCTCAGCGCATGATCGAGCAGGCCCAGGGGTATCGCGAATCGGTGGTGGCCAAGTCGCAGGGTCAGACCAACCGCTTCAACTCGCTGCTCGGCGAATACCGCCAGGCACCGCAGGTCATGCGCGACCGCATGTATCTGGACACCATGTCCGAGGTGCTGTCGAAGACCAGCAAGGTGCTGTTGGACATCGACAAGGGCAGCCCGCTGATGGTGCTGCCGCTGGACAAGCTGGGGCTGAATGGCGACAAGGCGGCATCCTCGGATGCCAAGGTCGATGTCTCGCCGTCGCTGCTCGAGCAGATGCGCAATGACGACACCGGCAGCCGTTCGAGCCGCAGCACCACCACGCAGTCGCAGGGTATCCGCAGGGAGGGCCGCTGATGATCAATAACCGTTCCCTGCTCATCGTCGCCGGCGTCGCCGTACTCGCCTGGGTGGGCAGCAACAGCCTCTACATCGTCGACGAGACCCAGCGGGCCATCAAGCTGCGCTTCGGCGAGATCGTCGAGGCCAACATCCAGCCGGGGCTGCATTTCAAGGTGCCGGTCACCAACACGGTGCGCACCTTCGACGCCCGGGTGCTGACGCTGGACACCGACACCAGCCGCTACCTGACGCTGGAGAAGAAGGCGGTGATCGTCGACTCCTACGTCAAGTGGAAGATCGTCGACCCGGCCCGCTACTATGAGGCGACCTCCGGCAACGAGCAGAGTGCCGAACGGCTGATTTCGCCGCGGGTCGACGAGGCGCTGCGCAACCAGTTCGGCAAGCTCGAGCTCCAGGAGATTATCGCCGAGAAGCGCGACCAGCTGATGTCGGAGCCCACCCACGAGCTTGACCAGATCATGCGCAAGGAGCTCGGGGTGGCGATCCTCGACATCCGTATCAAGCGCATCGACCTGCCCGACGAGGTGACCCAGGCGGTCTACGAGCGGATGCGTACCGAGCGCCACCGCGAGGCGCGCGAGTACCGCGCCCAGGGACAGGAGCAGGCCGAGAAGATCCGTGCCAATGCCGAGCGTCGCCGTCAGGTGTTGCTCGCCGAGGCACAGTCCAAGGCCGAGACGCTGCGCGGTCAGGGCGATGCCGAGGCGGCGTCGATCTACGCCAAGGCCTATCAGCAGGACACCGAGTTCTTCCGCTTCTATCGCAGCCTCAACGCCTACAAGGACAGCTTCGATGGCAAGCAGGACCTGCTGGTGCTCGATCCGAACAGCGACTTCTTCCGCTACCTGAACAGCCCGACCCCGTCCGGGGCCGGGCAGGCCGGCGGTTCCTGAGGCCGCGGCCGCCCCCCGGGGTACACCCGGGGGGCAAACATGGTAGAATCCATCAACCGGGCGTGGCCCGGTTTTTTTGTGGCCATTCATCTCTGGCAGGACAGGCAAATGACCATCGCAGATCGCTGGCTGCTACCTGACGGCATGGACGAAGTGCTCCCGCCGCAGGCGAGTCGCATGGAGGAGTTGCGCCGGGCGCTGCTCGACCTCTACCACCGCTGGGGCTATGACCTGGTGGTACCGCCTCCCGTCGAGTTCCTCGACTCGCTGCTGACCGGCACGGGCACCGACCTGGATCTGCAGACCTTCAAGCTCACCGATCAGCTCACCGGCCGCATGATGGGCGCCAGCGCCGACGTCACGCCCCAGGTGGCGCGCATGGACGCCCACTCCCTGAAGCGTCGCGGCCCCGCCCGGCTGTGCTACTGCAGCCATGTGCTGCGCGCCAAGGCGGACCCGTATCAGGGCGGGCGCAGTCCGGTGCAGGTCGGCGTCGAGCTGTTCGGCCACGCCGGGCTCGAGGCGGATCTGGAGATCCTGCGCCTGGCGCTGGACAGCCTGGCGACGGCCGGCGCCGACGAGGTGCACCTGGCACTGGGGCATATCGGCATCTATCGCGCCCTGGTGCAGGCGGCGGACCTGTCGCGCGAGGCCGAGGCGGCGCTGTTCGAGGCGATCGAGCGCAAGTCGCCCGCGGAAACCGAGGCGCTGGTCGCCGCCCAGATTCACGATGGCGCGGTCGCCCGCATGCTGCGGGCACTGCCGCAGCTGCACGGCGACGTCGAGATGCTCGGCGAGGCCCGCCGGGTCTTCGCCGAGTCGCCGGCGGCGGTCGGTGACGCCCTCGACCAGCTCGAGGCGCTGTGCCGGGGTGTCGCCGATGCGCATCCGGATGTCACCCTGTACCTGGACCTGGCCGACCTGCGCGGTTACCAGTACCACACCGGCATGATGTTCGCCGCCTACGTGCCCGGTTACGGCCAGGCCCTGGCCAAGGGTGGGCGCTACGACGACACCGGTCAGGCCTTCGGTCGGGCGCGGCCGGCCACCGGCTTCTCGATGGACCTCAAGCTGCTGGCTACGCTGGTCACCGACGAGCCGGCGGTGGACGGCATCTGGGCGCCGGCGGTGGCCATCGACGATGCCGTGGCGCGCAGCCGGCTCGATGCCGTGGTGGCCCGCCTGCGGGCCGACGGCGAGCGCGTGGTGCGAGCCCTGCCGGGGCAGGCGACGGGTCCGGCCGAGCATCGCTGCAACCGGCAGCTGGTACGCATGGGCGACGACTGGCAGGTATCGCCCCTGGCGTGACGAGGGCCGGGGAGGGCATCGCCACGCCACGGCCAGCGGATTCTTCGATCAAGAGACGAGAGCAATGGGCAAGAACGTAGTCGTACTAGGTACCCAATGGGGTGACGAGGGCAAGGGCAAGGTCGTCGACCTGCTCACCGAGTCGGCGTCCGCGGTGGTGCGCTTCCAGGGCGGTCATAACGCCGGCCACACCCTGGTCATCGACGGCGAGAAGACCGTCCTGCACCTGATCCCCTCGGGGATCCTGCGTGACGACAAGACCTGTGTGATCGGCAACGGGGTGGTGCTGTCCCCGGAGGCCCTGATCAGCGAGATTCGCGAGCTGGAGGCCAAGGGCGTGCCGGTCCGCGAGCGCCTGCGCCTGTCGCCGGCCTGCCCGCTGATCCTGTCGTATCACGTGCGCCTCGACCAGGCCCGCGAGAAGGCGCGTGGCGTGGCCAAGATCGGCACCACCGGCCGCGGCATCGGCCCGGCCTACGAGGACAAGGTCGCGCGCCGTGGCCTGCGCCTGGGCGACCTGCTGCACCGCGAGCGCTTCGCCTCCAAGCTCGGCGAGGTGCTCGACTATCACAACTTCGTGCTGCAGCACTACCACGGTGAAGCCCCCGTCGACTTCCAGCAGGTGCTCGACGAGGCCATGACCATGGCCGAGGAGCTGCGGCCGATGGTCTGCGACACGGTGAGCCTGGTTCACGAGATCCGCAAGGCCGGCGACAACATCCTCTTCGAGGGCGCCCAGGGCTCGCTGCTCGACATCGACCACGGTACCTACCCGTACGTCACCAGCTCCAACACCACCGCCGGCGGCACGGCGACCGGTTCCGGTGTCGGCCCGCTGTACCTGGACTACGTGCTGGGCATCACCAAGGCCTACACCACCCGCGTCGGTTCCGGACCCTTCCCCACCGAGCTGTTCGACGAGTTCGGCCGCCATCTGGCCGAGAAGGGCCACGAGTTCGGCGCCACCACCGGCCGTCCGCGCCGCTGCGGCTGGTTCGATGCCGTGGCCCTGCGCCACGCCGTGCAGGTCAACTCGGTCTCCGGTATCTGCCTGACCAAGCTGGACGTGCTCGACGGCCTCGAGAACATCCGCGTCTGCGTGGGCTATCGCAGCAAGGACGGCGAGAAGCTCGACACCCCGGTGGATTCCGAGGGCTACGAGGCAGTCGAGCCGATCTACCAGGACCTGCCGGGCTGGAGCGAGTCGACGCTGGGCATCAAGCGCGTCGAGGACCTGCCCGCCAATGCACGTGCCTACATCAGCTTCCTCGAGGAGCAGACCGGCACGCCGATCGACATCATCTCCACCGGCCCGGATCGCAACGAGACCATCGTGCTGCGCAACCCGTTCTCCGACTGACGCCGCCGTGGGCTGGCCAGGCCAGTCCGCAGTGAACGAAAAGGACCCCGCCATGATGGCGGGGTCCTTGCGTTTGCGCATGCCGCGCGGCGGAGGGCACCGCCGCCGAGGCGGGGCGCCCGTGCCGTCAGGGCGACGCCGTGTCGCCGGCCACCTTGCTGGCGGCGGCCTGGGCGGCCTGGTCGTTCTGCAGCAGGTCGCGCATGGTACGCAGGGCGGCCTCGCCACGGCTCTCCAGAGTCTGGTCGAGCCACAGCAGCGCCTGATCCTGGTTGGCGTCTTCCAGCCCCTGCTGCCAGAGATAGGCCTTGGCCAGGGCCAGGCGCGCCGTGGGGTGGCCCTGGCGTGCCGCGCGGAACAGGTATTCCGCGCCCTTGGCGGCATCCTTCTCGACGCCTTCGCCGCGCAGGTAGGCGCGTCCCAGGGCGGCCTGGGCGCCGGCGTGGCCTTGATCCGCGGCCCGGGTCAGCAGCTTGATGCCTTTCTGTTCATCCTGGGTGATGCCGTCACGCCCGTAGAGCAGCGCGCGTCCCAGGTTGGCCAGTGAGGAGAGGCTGCCCGCATTGGCGGCGCGGGTCAGCCACTGCTTGGCCTCGGCCGGGTCCTTGGTGACGCCGGTGCCGTTGAGGTAGGCCTCGCCGAGCACCTGAGCGGCATAGGCGTTGCCCTGGCGCGCCGAGCGCTTGAGCAGCGCGATGCCTTTCTGCGGCTGACGCGACACGCCGTTGCCCTGCAGGTAGGCCTGCCCCAGGGTCTGCATGGCGCCCAGGTTGCCGCCGCGGATGGCCCGCTGGAGCAACTGGACGCCCCGCTGCGGGTCGGCGCTGACATTCTCGCCCTTGAGCAGCATGGTGCCGAGGTCGGCCATGGCGCCGGTGTGGCCGCGGGCGACGGCGATCTTCAGGTACTTGAGCCCCTTGTCGGTATTTTTCGGGAAGGGCGAGCCGTCGATGTAGGCGCGGCCCAGGCTGGCGGCGGCACCGCCGTGGCCGGCCCGGCTGGCCTTGGTCAGCCAGCGGTAGGCCTTCTGGGCATCCATGGGCACGCCGTTGCTGCCATCGAGATAGGCGCGCCCGAGATCGGCCATGGCCGCGGGATCGCCGAGCCGGGCGGCGTGGATGATGGCATCGATGTTGCCGGCACCCTTGCCATGCTTGCGGTAGAGCCGGGCCAGCGCCAGCTCCGCGGAGTCATGACCGGCATCGCGGGCCTTTTCCAGCCAGCGCTTGGCCTGGCGGAAGTCGCGGGGCACACCGGTGCCGTCGCGGTAGGCACGCCCCAGCACCACCATGGCGTAGTCGTCGCCCTGGCTGGCGGCCCGGGTCAGCAGGGAGACCGCCTTTTCGCTCTGCCCGCGATCCGCCAGTGGACCGTCGAGATAGGCCTTGCCGAGTGCGGTCATGGCAGTGGTATCGCCGGCCTCGACGGCCTTGCGCAGCCACCGCTCGGCAGCGTCGGGATCGGCGGGCAGGGTCTTGCCTTCCAGATAGGCTTCGCCGAGCAGGCGGGCAGCATAGTCCTGCCCCTGCCGGGCGGCCTGCTTCAGCAAGGTTTCCGCCTTCCGGGCGTCCGGTGCCACCCCGGTGCCCTTGAGATAAGCTTCGCCGAGCTGCGCGGTGGCGTAGCTGCTGCCGGCCTGCTGGCCACGCTGCAGGTAGTCGATCGCCTTGGCGGGCTGTGCCGGGAAGTCCTCCTTGCCGTTCAGATACAGGTCCCCCAGCACGGCCAGGGCCAGCGGGTCGCCCTTTTGTGCGGCACCCTGCAGCAGCTGGATGCCCTGGCGACGCGCCGGGGGCAGCGCGTCACCGGCGATGTAGGCGCGCCCCAGGGCGACGGCGGCATTGGTCGAGCCCTGATCGGCGGCCTTGGCCAGCCAGGATTCGGCCTCCTTGGGGCGCAGCGTGACCCCCTTGCCGTCGAGCAGCGCCGAGCCCAGGTGGTACATGGATTCGACATCGCCGGCCTTGGCGGCCTTCTCGAGCATGGCCAGGCCACGCTGGGTCTCGCCCTGCTCGAGCAGGGCCTGGCCGACCTTGCCCAGGGCATCCGGGTCGCCCGAGTCGGCGGCCTTCATCAGCCAGCGGCGCTGCTCCTCGGGCCGATAGCCGAGCAGGCCGTCCCGGGCATACAGGCTGGCCAGGTCGGTCATCGCCCCGACATCGCCCTGTTGGGCCAGGGTCCTGGCATGCTCGGCATAGCGCTGGGCGTAGTCCTTGGCCTTGGCCGAGTCGGTCTGGTACCAGCCGCCGGGGCGGTAGGCGTCGGCCAGCTCGCGCAGGGCGCTGCCGTCGCCGGCCTCGACGGCCTTGCGGTAGAGCGCGATCGCCCGCTGGGGATTGCGCTTGATACCCTCGCCCCGCGCCAGCATACCGGCGAGCTTGGCGGCGGCCTGGTCGGCTTCGCCGGCCTCGATGGCCTGGCGATACAGATAGAAGGCGAGGGTGGGGTTGCGTTCGACGCCGTCACCGTCCAGGTAGAGATCACCCAGTTTCACGGAGGCATTGCCCAGCGACGAGTTGGGGCGGTGCAGGGCCTTGGCATAGTACTTGGCGGCCAGTGCCGGATCCCGGGGAACGCCCTGGCCCTTGTCGTAGAGCTTGCCCAGGTCGTAGTAGGCGGGCAGCATGCCCTCGCGGCCCAGGGCCTTGAAGCTGGCGATGGCCTTCTCGTACTGGCCCTGTTCGGCGGCCTGACGAGCGAAATCCATGCGCCCCCAGTCCATGCCGCCCATGTCGACGGGGCGACCGCCGTCGAACCAGTCGACGTAGGCGTCCGGCACCGGCGGCACGGCGGCGTCGTTCTGTACCTCGTGCGTGGCACAGCCGGCCATCGCGAGCAGCAGCGGCGAGACGGTCATCAGGCGTTGCCATGGGGTGGCCCGGCGGCCTCGGCGAAGCGGATGTCCAAGCATGTCAGATTCCTCCGTGATGGTGGGCGTCGCGAGTCCGTCGAGACGTCATTCCTGCCCCCGGGACGAGCGGGCCCGGCGTTTCTGGCTGGCGGTATAGGGCTGCTGCTGGGCCGCAGGATCCATGAAGTACAGGGTCACGTAGCCGCCGGCGCCGCGATTCTCGATCGGGCGCATGGTGCGCAGAAACGGCTCCAGGCGCGGCTCGTCGAAGTGGCTCAGGTAGATCTCCATCCAGGCCAGGTACTGGTCGTCCTTCAGGAAGCCCTTGTACTGCTCGTGAGGTGCCAGGTCGCCGAGCTTGTCGGGATCCTCGAGGATCTCGATGTCGAAGTTCACGGCATCCTGGATGGTATGGCCGTCGACCTCGAGGTTGAAGACGTCGTAGCCCTGCCGCGAGATGATCTGCAGGTTGGGAATCAGGTAGAGCAGGGCATAGTTCTGGTAGTGGCTGGCGCGCCGACCCCGCTTCATCTCCAGCGGCAGGGCGCCTTCCTCGGTCATGTCATGCAGGGCCGAGTAGATGGCGCTGACACCGAAGCGAAACAGTTTATCGTCGTCGGTCAGCACGCCGACCATCGAGGCGTAGAGAGCACGTCGATAGAAGTGGTTGTTGCAGCAGCTGTTGTTGGGCTGGCCCGGGATCGCCTTGTGCTTGTAGGCGAGCTTGCTGAGCCACTGGTTGACGCGCTGCTTTTCCTCTTCCATGCCCTTTACCGCCGGGCGTACCACGGAGTAGGCCTCGGCGGCCGAGAAGATCATCGACTCGGTCGAGAACCACGCCTGGGGCTGGGAGGACTCGTAGTAGAACTTCAGCAGGGCATCGTGGCGTGCCCACTTGTCGAGAAAGCGGATCAGGCACTGGCCATAGTAGACGTCGCCGCTGGTGACGTAGGCACCGGCCAGCTTGGCGACGGCCTTCTCGAACTGGAACAGCGGCCCCGAGATCTTCCGCCAGGCCTTGGGGCTGGGGTAGAACCCGGGGATGCGGATTTCGGTGTCCAGCGGGGGAATGGCCAGCAGCTGCTGGCAGCTGGGCCCGGTGGAGAGGGCTTCCACCTGGGTCAGCAGCATGGGATTCTCGGTCTGCTGCAGCAGCTTCATGCGTGCCGGGACGTCGAAATAGGAAGCATTGGGGTCGTTGACCGTGTACTTCGACAGGTCGAGCTGATTGCGTTCCTTGATCGACATGCCCATGGCCGGCAGGGCCAGGGCCGCGATCAGCAGTGCCGCGAGCACCTGGCCGACGAGGCGGCGCCGCATGAGGCCCGAGAGGATTGCGGTGATGTTGGTCATGGCGACTCGTTCGCGTGGAATGGGGCGGTCGGGCGCCGGCCGGTCACGGCCGGTCGGCGTAGAAGCGGAAGTCGGCGAAGTCGACGTGCTGGTCCCGCGGGGTGCGCCAGCTCTTGCCGTGCCCGCCGAAGAAGGTCGAGAACATCAGGCCGTCGGCGTAGACCGTCGGCAATTTGCGGTAGACGATGCCGCGCTGTTCGAGAATCGGCCGGCCGTCGACCCAGACACGGGCGATGCCGTTGCGACGCTGCGGATCGTTGAGCACGATCTCCTGCTCGATAGTGACCCACTTCCCGGTGGGGAAGTGCCAGAGACCGCGTCCCACGGACTTGCCGTAGTGTTTCTTCTTGTTGACGATGTATTCGTAAAGCTCGCCCTTCCCGTCGCGACGCCACATGAAGCGCATGGAGTAGCCGTCACCGGTGACGGCATCGCCGCCGCTGGGCGCGTTGCCGCCGTAGAGGCCGGGCAGTTTGCCGCCCTTGACGAAATCGAAGCCCTCGGGGAAGCGAACCTGGTAGCTCAGGCAGGCCCGATCGGCGCCATGCAGTGCGGGAATGGTGGCATAGAAGCCGGCGCCCCCCTCCGCCTTGTCGCCCGGCGAGGAGGTGCCCGCGGGATAGGCGACGCGCATGCCGGTTTCGCCGATGCCGGTCTGGGCGGGGGAGAGGATGGTCACGTTCTTGTCGGTGGCCCAGTCGTCATGGGTACCGAAAGCCTGGCGGATGGCTTCCTTGCTATCGGCCAGCTGCGGCGGCGCCGGGTCGGCGACCTCGGTGTAGCGCTCGGAGCAGGGCGACAGCTGGGGGATCGGCAGGTCGGGCTTGCCGGCCACGGCCTGGGCCGCGAAGACGCTCAGGGAAAGGCCGAGCGCCAGGCTCAGGCCGATGCGTTGCCGATAGTGGAATGCGGTCTTGCTGCTGTGACGTTCCAGCATTAGAGGCTCTCCTGGCCCGGGCGCGCCGTGGCGGCGGCCCGGGCGTTGGCAATGGCTCGATTCAGCTCGATGTCTGCTTGACGGGCTGGCCGTTGGCGACGCTGCTGGCCGGCTTGTCGGCCTCGGCGTCGTCGCCCGAGCCGGTCACCGCGGCGAACAGGTCCGCGAACTCCTGGTAGACTGCGCGGCCCCCCTGCCAGATCCATTCCGCCGTGGTGTCGATCACCGGGGCCTCGCTGAAGCGCACGTCCACGGGCACCCCCACGGCGCTGGCCGGCAGCGGCGACTCCGGCACCAACAGCACGCTGGCGACGTTCTGCTGCTGGCGCACCCACTTCGGGAAGCCGGCGCGCGGCTGACGCTCGACGTCCAGCGAGACGCTGCGTACCTGGGCGGCGATCGGCTCGGAGGCGTTGGGCAGGGCGATGTAGGCGCGCTGGTGCGGCTCGATGCGATCGATGTCGTCCATGTGGACCAGGGCTTCCACCATGACGTCGTTCTCACCGGTCTGTATGAGGGTCATGATGCGTTCACTCTGGTTGATGAAGGTCTCGCCGGCGCTGCTGCGGGCCCAGGCGACCAGGCAGTTGCAGGGACTGTAGATGGTGTTTTCCGACATCCTGGCTTCGAGCGCGTCGATCCGCGAACGCTGGTAGTCGTTGGCGGTCTCGAACTGCTTCATGCGCACCCGGGCGACTTCCGGCGGCACACTCTCGAAGTTGGTCGGCGTGCCGCTGGCGCCGCTGTCGCCGGACGGGATGTAGACTTCCTTGGTGCCGGGCGCCTCGATGCGCTCCTTGAGGTTCTTGATCAGCTGGCTGTTGTAGTTCAGTGAGGCCTTGGCCAGGATCAGGTCGGTCTTGAGCTCGCTGTTCTTGACACGGACCAGCTCCTGGTCGCGCTCGACGCGGTCACCGGCATGGAAGCCGTGTTCGGCGAGGATGCCGGAGCCGGGCGCGCGGATATCGATGCGCGGGGCCGTCACCGCGGCAAAGTCGGGCTCGATGAGCATGAAGTTGCGGTAGGCGGTGGCGGCGATCACGGCCAGCAGGGTGACGGCGGCCAGCGCCAGGGCGGCGTAGCGCCCCCACGGGCGGCGTGGCTTGCCTTCCGCCTGGGGAGCCGTCCTGGCGGCCCGGCGCTTGCGTGGCGTCTGCGGATCCTCGCTGCTGACCAGACCTTCCACCGTGGCGTGGTTGCCGCTCAGGTAGGCGCGGATGATCCGCCGCAGCAGTTCACGGTGGCGCCGCTCGATGCGGGTGATCTCGAAGGCCACCTCGTGCTGCTGGCCGCCGCGCTCGCCATGATCGCGCAGCACCTTGGCATCGACGGGCACGATCAGTTCGGCGGTCCCGGCCGAAAGCAGCAGGGACACCGAGATCACCTGATCGGCCGGCATCGGGGTGTCGCTGTACACCGAGAAGCCGCCCATGGAGAGATCATGGCCGACCAGGGTGGCGCCGTCGGCGAAGCGGACCTCGAAGGGCACGTCGACGCGCACGTGGCGGCGTTCGTCGCGGCGCTCGTGGTGAAGCTGGTCGCCGGTGGCGGGGCGCGAGGCATCGTCGCGTCGCTCGTCGCGCGGGTGACCGGCGAGGGTCGGTTCGGTCCGGCCCGGGTCGTGATTGTCGTCGTGGGTCATTCGGGGATCCTCCTTGTCCTGTAGATCCATGTCCGGTTACTGGCGACGCTCGGGAGAGGCGCGGCGGACGTCCATATCGTCGAGGGTGACCGTGCCGGAGGCGGTGTCCAGACGGCAGGGATTGTCGGCCCGGCAGGTCAGTGTCCGGTTGTCGCTCAGGGTGCGGCCCCGGGCGTCGTGAAGGCGGCCGGCCAGGCTGGCATTGACATACCAGGTGGTGGGCCGCTTGCCGCCGTGGCCTCGGAAGGTGCGGGCACGCACGTCGCCGACCTCGAAGAGCTTTTCGGTGAAACGCTTGCCGACCCGCATGTTGCCCGCCGGCAGCTGCACGGTGCCGCCTTCCGGCGCGTCGGCCAGGGCCAGCGCGAGCCAGTAGCCGTCATCGCGCTCGGGAGCAGGGCCGTCATCGTCGGCCAGCATGGCGCTCTGGTCCTCGAGCACGGCAAAGGCCATCCGGTCCGGCGGAGCCACCACGCCGACCGCCAGGGCCAGGATGAGCATCAGTGAGCCGACATACACGGCGTGCATGAAATGCCCCATGCGGCGCTGGCGACGCGCGGCCCTGGGGTCGCTGGGCTCGCCCGCCGAGATGCCCTGGCGCGACCAGGACTGGCGATTGAAGCGGAAGCTGACATAGGTCTTCAGCAGGGCACCGCCGACCTGGTTGTAGTACAGCATGGGAATCCACAGCAGGCTGAACCGGCCGTGCTGCAGAGCCAGCACGGTGGCGGTGACGCTGCGCGTGAACAGGATCCACAGCAGGTAGGCGAAGATGAACGAGGGACGCACGAACAGCGTCAGCATGATCGCCACCGAGGGGCCGATCAGCGTGGTCCACATCGACAGCCGCTGGTCGACCAGGCTCCACCAGGTGAAGAGGCCCATCGTCTTGGGACCCAGGGCGATGGCACGTCCGCTGGTACGCAGCATGTTGCCGTACCAGCGCTTCATCAGATCGAGGCTCGACGCAAAGAAGCGATCCTTGTCGGGCAGTTCCTCGAACCCCGAGACATAGACGTCCGGAATGTAGAGCATCTTCCAGCCGTTCTTGAGCAGCCAGAACCAGGTCGACTTGTCGTCGCCGGAGAGAAACTTGAAGTTGCCGAAGCGCCAGTGCTCGATGTGGTCGTTCTCGACCAGTTCGATGAAGCCGGGATCCGTGGCCAGCTCGGCACGGAAGGCGCTGTAGCGCCCGGTCAGCACCAGCAGGCGTTCGGAAACCGACCCCGAGCTCATCACCAGGTGACGCTGGGCATAGCGCAGGTCGTACCACTCCTTGGTGACGTCGCCGCCGTTGACGATGGCGCTGTTGTTGGTGGTCAGCGCGCCCAGGTCGTCCTTGACGAAGAAGAACGACAGCGAGCGGGCCAGCGTGCCGGGCTCGATGCGGATATCGCCGTCCATGGAGACCAGCAGCGAGCGATGGCTGGGCATGCGCCGCGAGATGGCGCGCAGCACTTCGGCCATCGCCGAGCGCTTGCCGTCGCCCTTCTGGAACATGTAGCTGATCTCGACATTGGCGGGCCAGCCGTTTTCCGCCATGACGTGGTCGATCACGTCGACATCGCTGCGATCGGAGATCGCCGCGAAGATGGTGGTGGGTACGCCGTAGTCGGCGGCGTCGCGGATCAGCGCGTCATAGACGGCAAAGCTGACCTCGGGCTCGATGCGGAACGAGGTACACAGCACATACAGCGCATCGGGCTTTTCGCGGGCGTCGGCGGCATCCGCCTGCCGGCGCAGCCGGGGAAACACGCGGCGGTTGTACCACACCGAGCGGATCGCGATGGTGAACCACCAGGAATAACGCCAGGCGCCGATGACGCCGATGGCGAGAATGAAGCTCTTGGAGCCGGGCGAGAAGACTTCCGGCGGCAGCTCGAAGACGAGGACGACGATCAGCGCCAGCAGGAACAGCAGCGTCGTCAATTCCGTGATCCGGCTGGCACGTGAGCCGCCGGTAAGCTCGTTCAGCGACATGACGAACCTTCCTCATCGAACGGTGGCGCGACGCGTGATGCCTGATGGTCTCGCGTGGCCCCGTTTTCTGATGGGGCGCCGCCGTGGCGGCGCCGTGACAACATGTGGTCATCCGCGCTGGACTGCCGGCCGTAGAGGTCGGCTATCGCGGGAAGACCGGGAGCGGCGGGCCACGCCAGGCGCGGCCCGCCGGGGACGGCGGCTCAGGCGGCCGCGCGTCTTGCCTGTTGCCGGTTCAGGGATTCGCCGCGACCGATGGCGTAGTAGAGCAGGCCGGCGTCCTTGACGATCTCGGGATCGAAGAGGTTGCGGCCGTCGACGACCACCGGGGTACGCAGGGTCTGACGCAGGTTGTCGAAGTCGATCGCGCGGAAGATCTTCCATTCCGTGCAGATCACCAGGGCGTCGGCACCTTCCAGGGCAGCATCGCGCCGGTCGACCAGCGTCAGGTCATCGCGGTCGCCGTAGATGCGGCGGCACTCGTCGATGGCTTCGGGGTCGAAGGCCTGGACCCGGGCGCCGCTGTCCCACAGCGCTTCCATCAGCTCGCGGCTGGGGGCCTCGCGCATGTCGTCGGTGTTGGGCTTGAAGGCCAGGCCCCACACGGCGATGGTCTTGCCCTTGAGGTCGCCGTCGAAGGCCTGGTCGAGCTTTTCGAAGAGGCGTGTCTTCTGGCGCAGGTTGACGGATTCGACCGCGCCCAGCAGCTGGGCATCGTAGCCGATGTCCGCGGCGGTCTGGCCGAGTGCCTTGACGTCCTTGGGGAAGCAGGAACCGCCATAGCCGCAGCCGGGGTAGATGAAGTGATAGCCGATGCGCGGATCCGAGCCGATCCCGTGGCGCACATGTTCGATATCGGCCCCCAGGCGCTCGGCCAGGTTGGCGATCTCGTTCATGAAGCTGATCTTGGTGGCGAGCATGGCGTTGGCCGCGTACTTGGTCAGCTCGGCACTCTTCACATCCATGAACATCAGCTTTTCATGGTTGCGGTTGTAGGGGGCGTAACACTCGCGCATCGCCTTGCGCACGGCGTCCGAATCGGTGCCGACGATGATGCGCGCGCCCTTCGAGAAGTCCTCGATCGCCGCGCCTTCCTTGAGGAATTCCGGGTTGGAGCAGACATCGAAGTCGATGTCGGCGCCACGGGCCTCGAGGGTGCGCCGCAGGGTGTCGCGGACCTTGTCGGCGGTGCCCACCGGCACGGTGGACTTGTCGATCACCACCTTGTACTCGCCCATGTGCTGGCCGATGGTTTCGGCGACCTTGAGGACGTACTTGAGGTCGGCGCTGCCGTCCTCGTCGGACGGGGTGCCCACGGCGATGAACTGCAGCTTGCCGAAGCGCACCGCTTCCTCGGCGTCGGTGGTGAAGCGCAGGCGCCCGGCGTCGCGGTTTTCCGCGATCATCGACTCCAGGCCGGGTTCGTAGATGGGAATCTCGCCACGGTTCAACCGCGCGATCTTGTCGGCGTCCACATCGACGCAGACGACGTCATGGCCGACATCGGCCAAACAGGTACCGGTGACCAGGCCGACATAGCCTGACCCGAAGATGGTAATTCGCATCTTGCACCTCTCCATGGTGGTTGTCTGGTGTCACGATCTGCAATGCGTCTGGCCGCTGGGCCAAATGCCACGCGAGCGTGCCGGGCTGCGACTGAAATCCATTCCTTGGGCCCGGGGCGAGAACGGCATGCCTGCCTGGCTCTCGCCGGTATTGTGTCATTGTCGGGCAGCACCGTTACCGGGGGGTGACATACTGCCGCGGCCTGGCGATCTTTTCTAAATTAGCAAGGTTAAGTTTTGTAATCGCCGGGTAACGTCAAATAGCGTAGAGGCTCCATCGACAAAGGTCAACATGGATCCGGGTGAATTTTTGCACACTGTTTTCTTACTCGGTGGCCGTGCCGGCATGCCGGGGCGCTTCACAGGGCCGTCATAGAGGACTAAAATGGTCCCCAATTGCCGACAGGCTGGAGACTCGTGATGCTCAAGCTGTCAAAGCTGACCGATTACGCCGCCGTGGTGATGGCGCAGATCGCCCGTCACCCCGAGCGGGCGCATGCGGCGGCCGACCTGGCCAGTGCCGTGCAGCTGCCGCATCCCACCGTGAGCAAGACGCTGAAGATGCTGGTGCGGGCCGGGCTGCTGACCTCGCGGCGGGGCGCGCAGGGCGGCTATCGCCTGTCGCGGGCCCCCGGCGAGATCACCGCCAGCGACATCATCGCCGCCATCGAGGGGCCGGTCGCCATGACGGAGTGCAGCCAGGCCGACGGGGACTGTGACCTGGCCAGCAGCTGCGGTGTCGCCGACAACTGGCAACGGGTCACCGTGGGCGTGCGCACCCTGCTCGACAGCGTGACCCTGGCGCATCTGGCGCGCGCCGAGCCGCTCAAGTTACCGGTGCAGTTACCCATACAGAGCGTGACCCTGGCCGCCACGGCCGAGGGCTGACGTCGACCAAGGCTTGATGACAGGGTGCAGTGCGATGCGCCCGGAGGGGAGAATCATGGCAACAGAGGAAATGGAGCGACTCGTTCGTCGCGAGTACACCCAGGGCTTCGTGACCGACATCGAGAGCGACACGGTGCCGCCGGGCCTCGACGAGAGCGTCATCGCCTTCATCTCGCAGAAGAAGGGCGAGCCGCAGTGGATGCTCGACTGGCGGCTCGAGGCCTACCACCAGTGGCTGAAGATGAAGACGCCCTCCTGGGCGCACCTCGACTACCCGCCGATCGACTACCAGGCGATCTCCTACTATAGTGCGCCCAAGAAGCCCGAGGATCGTCCCCAGAGCCTCGACGAGGTCGACCCCAAGCTGCTCGAGACCTACGAGAAGCTGGGCATTCCGCTGCACGAGCGGGCGGCACTGGCCGGTGTCGCGGTCGATGCGGTCTTCGATTCGGTGTCGGTGACCACCACCTTCAAGGAGAAGCTGGCCGAGGCGGGCGTGATCTTCTGTTCGATCTCCGAGGCGATCCGCGACTACCCGGAGCTGGTCAAGCAGTACCTGGGCAGCGTGGTTCCGCAGGGCGACAACTACTTCGCCGCGCTCAACTCGGCGGTGTTCACCGACGGCTCCTTCGTCTACGTGCCCGAGGGCGTGACCTGCCCGATGGAGCTGTCCACCTACTTCCGCATCAACGCCGCCAACACCGGCCAGTTCGAGCGCACCCTGATCGTCTGCGACAAGCGCGCCCAGGTCTCCTATCTGGAGGGCTGCACGGCGCCCCAGCGCGACGAGAACCAGCTGCACGCCGCGGTGGTCGAGCTGGTGGCGCTGGAAGACGCCTACATCAAGTACTCCACGGTGCAGAACTGGTATCCGGGGGACGAGGACGGCAAGGGCGGCATCTACAACTTCGTCACCAAGCGCGCCGACTGCCGCGGTGACCGCTCGAAGGTGTCCTGGACCCAGGTCGAGACCGGCTCGGCGATCACCTGGAAGTACCCGTCGTGCATGCTGCGCGGCAAGGACAGCGTCGGCGAGTTCTACTCCGTGGCGGTGACCAACGGCCGCCAGCAGGCCGATACCGGCACCAAGATGATCCATATCGGCGAGAACACCAAGTCGACCATCGTCTCCAAGGGCATCGCCGCCGGGCGCAGCGACCAGGCCTACCGCGGGCTGGTCAAGGTCGGCCCGCGGGCGCGCAACGCCCGCAACTTCACCCAGTGCGACTCGCTGCTGATCGGCGATCGCTGCGGCGCGCATACCTTCCCGTATCAGGAGATCGGCAACAGCACGGCGACCGTCGAGCACGAGGCGACCACCTCGAAGATCGGCGAGGATCAGCTGTTCTACTGCCGGCAGCGCGGCATCGCCGAGGAGGATGCGGTGAACATGATCGTCAACGGCTTCTGCAAGGACGTCTTCCAGGAGCTGCCGATGGAGTTCGCGGTGGAGGCCGAGGCACTGCTGAACGTGACGCTCGAAGGCGCGGTGGGGTAAGGCGCTATTGCGCTCGGTCATCCTGCGTTGGAAACCTGGCTCGTCATGCTCATTGAGCAACAGTCAACTCCGCTGACTCGCCAGGTTTCCGCCTTGACTGACCTTCGCTCATGACGCGCCTGACGCAGTGGAAAGGTGACAACGTATTCGTCGGAGGGCGCGATGGCGTCCTCGAATCCAGATTGAAGGTGGCAACACATGCTCGAAGTCAAAGATCTGCACGTGTCGGTGGACGGCAAGGAAATCCTCAAGGGGCTGAGCCTGACGGTCAACGCCGGTGAGGTGCATGCCATCATGGGGCCCAACGGCGCGGGCAAGTCGACGCTGTCCTCGGTGATCGCGGGCAAGGACGGCTACGAGGTGACGGCCGGCTCGATCACCTTCGAGGGCCGCGATGTGCTGGAGATGGAGATCGAGGACCGCGCCCGGGCGGGGCTGCTGCTGGGCTTCCAGTACCCGGTGGAGATCCCCGGCGTCAAGAACATCTACCTGCTCAAGGCGGCGCTCAATGCCCAGCGGGCGGCGCGCGGTGAGGGTGAGATTCCGGCGCCGGAATTCATGAAGCGGGTCAAGGAGAAGCTGGCGTTCATGAAGATGGACCCGAGCTTCCTGCAGCGCGCTGTCAACGAAGGGTTCTCCGGCGGCGAGAAGAAGCGCAACGAGATCCTGCAGATGCTGGTGCTCGAGCCTCGGCTGGCGATGCTCGACGAGATCGATTCCGGCCTCGACATCGACGCCCTCAAGGTGGTGGCCGACGGTGTCAACTCGCTGCGCAGCGAGGAGCGTGCCGTGCTGATGGTGACCCACTACCAGCGCCTGCTCGACTACATCGTGCCCGACAAGGTTCACGTGCTGCTCGACGGCCGCATCGTCAAGTCCGGGGACAAGAACCTCGCGCTCGAGCTCGAGTCGCGGGGCTATGAATGGGTGCAGGAGGAGTCTGCGGCGTGAGCGACAACACCCAACCGAGTGCAGAACAGCGCTTTCTCGAGAGCCTGAAGGCGCGCGAGGCGACTCGCGGCGCCGAGCCGACCTGGATCGCCGCGCGGCGCCAGGCCGCGGCGGCACGCTTCGAGGCGATCGGCTTTCCCGACAAGCGGGTCGAGCAGTGGAAGTACACTGATGTACGGCGCATTCGTGACGGCGAGTTTGCACTGGCCGATGACGCCGACTTCTCGCCGGCGCAGGCCGCCGCCCTGACCCTGCCGATCGCGGCGATCCGTTTGAGCTTCGTCGATGGCGTGTTCGCGCCCGAGCTCTCCGATACTGGCGCGCTGCCCGCAGGTGCCAGCGTCGAGCCGCTGACCCGGGCGCTGGCCGATAACCACGAGGCCGTGGGCGCCGTGCTGGGCCGCCTGACCGGCGTCGAGTTCTCGCCGTTCGCCGCGCTCAACACCGCCTTCGCCGAGGAAGGCGCCGTCATCCGCCTGGCGCCGGGCACCGTGGTCGAGACCCCGATCCTTCTGCAGTTCCTCTCCCGGGCCGGCGAGCAGCCGGTGATGAGCCACCCGCGGGTGCTGGTTCAGGCCGGGGCGCGCAGCCAGGCCACGGTGCTCGAGCATTATGTCGGCGAGCCGGCGGCCGCCAACTTCACCAACGTGGTGGCCGAGGCCATCCTCGAGCGTGGCGCCCTGCTGACCCACTACACTCTGCAGGAATCCCCGCTCGACGACCTGCTGGTGCGCAGCCTGCAGGTCGAGCAGGGGCGCGACAGCCGCTTCACCTCGTTCACCGTCAACCTGGGTGGCGCACTGGTGCGCAACGACCTGGTGGCCGACCTCAACGCCCAGGGGGCAGAGGCCAACTACTACGGACTGTTCTTCGCCCAGGGGCGCCAGCATGTCGACAACCACACCCTGGTCAACCACAACGCGCCGCTGACGTTCTCCAACGAGAACTACAAGGGGGTGCTGGGTGATCGTGCTCGTGGCGTGTTCAACGGCAAGGTGGTGGTCAAGCGCGACAGCCAGAAGATCGAGGCGCACCAGAGCAACGCCAACCTGTTGCTGTCCGATCGCGCCGAGATCGACACCAAGCCGGAGCTGGAAATCTACGCCGACGACGTCAAGTGCTCCCATGGAGCGACCACCGGACAGCTTGACGAGGATGCCGTGTTCGCGCTGCGCACGCGCGGCATCGACGAACAGACCGCGCGGGGCCTGCTGACCCTGGCCTTCGCCGGTGAGGTGATGGAGCTGGTGGGGCTGGACGCCGTGGCCGAGCGGGTCGAGCTCACGGTGGCCGGCAAGCTGCCGGAACGCTTCAACCTCGGCGGGCTGGTCGAGGCGGCGCTGCTCGACGAGCAGGCATTCGAGGAGGAGCCGGGCCATGACCGCAATGACTGACCTGACCCTGGATGTCGTCAAGGTACGTCGCGACTTCCCGATCCTCGAGCGCCGGGTTCACGGCCATCCGCTGATCTACCTGGACAACGCGGCCACCAGCCAGACGCCGCGGCAGGTGATCGAGACGCTCGATCATTACTATCGGCACTACAACGCCAACATCCATCGCGGGCTTCACACCCTGGCGGACGAGGCGACGGCGGCCTACGAGGCCACGCGCGAGACCGTGCGCGGCTTCATCGGCGCCCGCGAGACCCGCGAGATCGTCTTCACCCGCGGCACCACCGAGGCGATCAACCTGGTCGCCAACAGCTGGGGGCGGGCCAACCTGGGGCCGGGGGACGAGGTGCTGATCTCGCGACTCGAACACCACTCCAATATCGTGCCTTGGCAGCTGCTCGCCGCGGAGTGCGGCTTCACCATCCGGGTGATTCCGGTCGACGAGCGTGGTGCGCTGGACATGGCCGCCTATCGCGAGCTGGTTGGCGAGCGCACCCGGCTGGTGGCCGTCAATCACGTCTCCAACGCCTTCGGCACCATCAACCCGGTGGCCGAGATGGCACGCATCGCCCATGCGCAGGGTGCGCTGATCCTGGTCGATGGCGCCCAGGCCGCGCCGCACGAGATCGTCGATGTCACCGCCCTCGATGCCGATTTTTATGCCTTCTCGGGGCACAAGGTCTATGGCCCGACGGGCGTCGGCGTGCTCTACGGCAAGGCGGCGCTGCTCGAGGCCATGCCGCCCTGGCAGGGTGGCGGCGAGATGATCCGTACGGTGTCCTTCGAGGCCGGCACCACCTATGCCGATATCCCCCACAAGTTCGAGGCGGGCACGCCGGCCATCGCCGAAGTGATCGCGCTGGGGCGCGCCCTGGAGTGGGTCGGCGAGATCGGCATCGGCCTGATCCGCGCCTGGGAGCACCGGCTGCTCGAGCACGCTCACCACGAGTTGACCGCGATCGACGGACTGCGCCTGCTGGGTACCGCGCCGCACAAGGCCGGGGTGGTCTCGTTCGTGGTGGAGGACGCGCACGCCCAGGATATCGCGCTGCTGATCGACCAGCTGGGCGTGGCGATCCGTACCGGCAACCATTGCGCGCAGCCGCTGCTCCAGCAGTTCGGTGTCGACGCTACCTGCCGAGCCTCGTTCGCCGCCTACAACACGCCCGAGGAGATCGACATCTTCGTCGCGGCACTCAAACGCGCCATCGAGATGGTTCGCTAGGGGAGGGAGAACGCGTGTCGATGGAGCAACTGGAGAGTCTCTACAAGGGGCAGGAAATGCCCCTGCAGCGGGACGTGAACGCGATCTCGATTCCCTTCGGCAAGAGCGTCACTCTGGTCGAGGATTCAGTGGTCGGGGTGATGCAGGCCAAGGGCAGCACCGTCAGTGTCACCTACGAGGGGCGGCTGTACCTGATCGAGGGCAGTGACCTGGATGCGCTGGGCCTCGAGCCGCTGCCACGGCCGACCCTGCCCGAAGACGCCGACGATGCCGCGCTCGAGCAGTTCGTCTGGGACCAGCTACGGACCTGCTTTGACCCCGAGATCCCCGTCAACATCGTCGATCTTGGCCTGGTCTACGGGTGTCGCATCGAGCACCTGCTCACCGGCGAGCGGGTGGTCACCGTGCGCATGACCCTGACCGCCCCCGGTTGCGGCATGGGAGATGTCATCGCCGAGGACGCCCGTCGCAAGATCCTCGGCGCGCCGCAGATATCACGGGTGCATATCGAGATTGTCTTCGACCTGCCGTGGAGCCGCGAGATGATGACCGAGGAAGCCCGGCTCGAGCTGGGGCTCTTCTGAGGTGCGTCCCGGACGCCGGCGTCGTGCATGCTTGTGACGGGGAGGGCCCCCGGGTAGGATTCGTGCGCTGATGACTCCTGCGGATGGAGAGACGATGGCGCCGAGGCGTGCAATGGGCTGGCTGAAACGCGTGACGCTGCTGGGTGGAGTGCTGCTGCTGCTGGCGGCCGGCGTGGTGCTGGCCGCCAATCTGTGGGTGCTCGCCCGCACGCGCGACCGTATTCAGGATGACCTGCTGCTGTGCCGCACGGCACCCATCGGCATCGTCTTCGGGACGTCCTACTGGTCCCGCGATGGAGAGCGCAACCCGCATTATGCCGCCCGGCTGCATGCCGCGGCCCGGCTGATGCGCCTGCATCGCGTTCGGCACCTGCTGCTGTCGGGCGACAACCGCACGCGCTACTACAACGAGCCCGTGACCATGTGGCGCGACCTGCGCCGTGCCAATATTCCCGACGCGGCCATGACGCTCGACTATGCAGGGTTCAGTACCTTCGATACCCTCGTGCGGGCCCACGAGGTCTTCGGCGTCGACCGGGCGTTGCTGATCACTCAGGACTGGCATCTGCCGCGGGCGCTGTATCTGGCGCTGGCGGCGGGCATCGAGGCTCAAGGGTGCGTGGCGCCCTCGTCCCCGGTGGCGGGCGAGTGGCGGCTGCGAATCCGGGAGTGGCTGGCGCGGGTGGCGATGCTGGGCGATCTCTACCTCTGGCACCGCAAGCCGCACTTTCTCGGCCCTCGCGAGCCGATTCGCCTCGTCGGCGGCGGCTGAGGCTCAGCGCCGCGAGCGGGGCTTCTGCAGCTTGTAGAGTTCGCGGATCAGCGCCCGGCAACCCTTCCAGCAGCGCTCGATGACCGGCTCCATCTCGTCGGGCAGCGGGTGGGTGTAGAGCGTCGACAGCGACTGCATGACCACGCGCTCCTGCTCGAGCAGCTCGCCGACCAGCACCTGGCTGTCGTCGCCGACGAAACTCTTCAGGCGGCTCCATAGCCAGAGATAGTCATCGCGCTCGACATCGGCGTCGCGCGGCAGGAGGTTGAGGTGCTGCTTGGCGAGCTTCTGCAGCTCACGCATCGCCTCGCCCCGCTCCTCGTAATGGGGCTTCAGAGCATCGCGCAGCGTGGGGCGCAGGCGCTCGAGGTTGTCCTGGAAGTAATCCAGGCTGTCGGCCAGCGCTTCCAGTACGTTGTCCATCGCCACCTGGCGATTATCGAGAAACATGGGCGGTCACCTCCTCCGGTGACGCAGATTGTGCGGCTCGAAACAGTGTTTTGCTACCCCCGGGACGAAGAAATTGTGTGTTTCCATTCCGGGGGCGTGACAGGGGTATCGGCCGACTGCGGCGCGGCTTTAATTCCGTGTCAGCCCTTGGGCTTGGGCGGTGCCTTGCGCGGCGTGGCGGCGTGCTTCTCGAGGTGCTCGATGATCAGGCCGGCGATGTCGCGTCCGGTGGCCGTCTCGATCCCCTGCAGCCCCGGCGACGAGTTGACTTCCATGATCACCGGCCCGTGGTTGGAGCGCAGCAGGTCGACGCCGGCCACCCGCAGGCCCATCGCCTTGGCGGCGCGGATCGCCGTGGAGCGTTCCTCCGGGGTGATGCGGATCACGCTGGCGCTGCCGCCGCGATGCAGGTTGGAGCGGAACTCGCCGTCGGCGGCCTGGCGCTTCATGGACGCCACGACCTTGTCGCCGATCACCAGACAGCGAATGTCGGCGCCGTTGGCTTCCTTGATGTATTCCTGAACCATGATGTTGGCCTTCATGCCCATGAAGGCCTGGATCACGCTTTCCGCCGCCTGGTTGGTTTCGGCCAGCACCACGCCGATACCCTGGGTGCCTTCCAGTAGCTTGATGACCAGCGGGGCGCCCTTGACCATGGTGATCAGGTCGGGGATGTCGTCGGGAGAGTGGGCGAAGCCGGTCACCGGCAGGCCGATGCCCTTGCGTGACAGCAGCTGCAGCGAACGCAGCTTGTCGCGGGAGCGGGTGATGGCCACGGAGTCGTTGAGCACGTAGGTGCTCATCATCTCGAACTGGCGCAGTACCGCGCAGCCGTAGAAGGTGACCGACGCGCCGATGCGCGGGATCACGGCGTCGAAGCGTTCCAGCTCACCGCCCTTGTAGTGGATCGAGGGCCGATGCGAGGCGATGTTCATGTAGCAGCGCAGGGTGTCGATCACCCGCACCGAATGCCCCCGTGCCTGCGCCGCCTCGATCAGTCGGCGCGAGGAGTACAAGTTGCGATTGCGAGAAAGCAGGGCGATATGCATGTTGTGACTCCGGAGCGGACGAAAGGGCAAGCGTGACGAGTTCAGGGCTCGCCGTGGAGAAAGGCGGCACCGGGCGCGACGAGCAGGCGTCGCATGGCGCGCCGACCCAGCAGCATGGGGTGGCGCATGTCGCTGCGGTCGGTCAGGCTCAGTTCGACCGGGTATTCGAGGTCGCCGAGCCGCATGAGCGTGCGAATCACATAGCGCCATTCGGCCTGGCCGTTGGAGCTGGTCACGCGACGGCGATCATGCAGGTGCAGGCGTACCGCGTGCGGCGGACTGTCGGGGCCGCTGCCACGGGTCAGAAAGCTGATCCAGACATGGCCGTGTTCCTCGAAGGTCTCGATCTCCTCGGCATGCAGGGCGGAGGTACGCGCTCCCGTATCGGCCTTGCAGCACAGCGTCAGGCCAATCTCCGGCAGGGTGACCATCTCGCGGCGGCCGATCACGGCCTTGGCATGATAGGGCAACGCTTTCATGGGCGAACACCGGGTTTCAGCGATTGAAGGCATGCAGACGGCGCCCGACCGGCGACTCGGGGTCGGCCTGGCGCAGCGTCATCAGCAACGGTAACCGCAGTCGCGGGATCAGGGCCAGATCGCGGACCACCTTCATGAAAGGGCCCTCGCCCTGGCCGGCGAGCACGTCGAGAAAGCGTGGCAGACGCTGGGCGTCTTCCAGATGCGCCCAGCCGCGCGCAGCGATCGCGGCGAGCAGGTCCGGCCCGGCGGCGGCCGCATCGCCCAGCAGGCCATCGTACCAGCGGCCGACCCGTTGCGTCTCGCCCTGACCCACGGCGCGCACGCAGGCGCAGAAGGTTTCCAGGTCGCCCTGCGCGGCGGCGGTCTCGCCCCTGGCGATCAGGGCGTCGGTCAGCGCGGGGGCGGGCACGACATGCTCCAGAGCGTGGCACAGCGGGCGCAGTACCGCCACCGGCAGGGCGGGCAGCTGCCGGGCGAGCTGGGCCGCCTGCTCGGCATCGTGGCGCACGCAGAAGTCGGCGATGCCCTGGAGGCCCAGCGCCTGCCAGCCGTCGGCCGCCAACTGGCCGGTCAGATAGGCTTCAGCCAATTCAAGATGCTCGCTGGCGCTCCGGTCGAGATCGGCACTGGCGCGGGCGTGCAGCACGGCGCGCTGGGTGATCTCCGGCGTGAAGGCCAGCGGGTTGTCCTGCATCAGGTTGTCGATGCGTTCGCCATCCCCCGTCTCGCTCCCTTCGGCGAGCCGCTCGGCGGTACGCCCCAGGGTCTCGAGGAGACGTTGCAGGAAGGCGTCTCTCGGCACCGGGTCGATATGTCCCTGCTCGTCGAGCGGGAGAGCCAGGAACCATACCAGGGGGTCGCTTTCCGGACTCAGCTGAAACACGCAGGCCAGCTGCGCCTGGCCGAGCCAGGGCTGCGGCCAGCCCTGTTCGCCGCTCTCGAAGGCAACCAGGGTTTCGGCCGGGCAGGGGGCGACACGGCGTCCCAGCGTGTAGAAATGCGTACGCGCGCCGGTGCGGGTGAAGAAGTCGCTAAGCGTATGTATCGGCTGCATGGCGTCCTCGTGGTTGGCGGCGCACTGTAGCGCGTCGCGGCCCGGCTTTCCAGCCTTGCGCCGTGCGGTTGATCATTCTTTGAACGATGCGCCGGAAACAGCATGAATCGGGCATCGGCGCGACTTTTCCCGCGGTTGTCCACAGGGTCTTTCAGGGCTTCTGTGCATTATCGCGATGGCGGGGTTCGGTTGGCCCCTCGGGGGTACGCGGGCGATAATGAAGTCAGGTTTCACCACGGAGTTGTCATGACCACTCATCAGGAACTCGAGCAGGCGCTCGAGAATCTCGAATCGACCCTGCGCAGTGTCGACCTCTGGAACACCGCCCGCCCCGACCCCGAGGCCTTCGACAGCCGCGAGCCGTTCTGCGTGGATACCATGGTGCTGCCCCAGTGGCTGCGCTACGTGTTCATTCCGCGCCTGCAGGCGCTGGTCGACGCCCGGGCCGCCATGCCGGCGACCTGCCAGGTGGCGCCGGCCGCCGAGGCCTACCTGAAGGACTCGCGGACCAGTACCCGCGTGCTGGTCGTCTCGGCGATCGCCGAGGTGGATCGCGTGGTCACGGAGGGCTGAGATGGCGTACTACTTCGCGTACGGCAGCAACATGAACGTGGCGCGGGTGGCCGCCCGGATCGGCGAGACGCGCCGGGCCTTGCCCGCGGTGCTCGAGGCGTATGCCCTGCGCTTCGACAAGGCCTCGCGGATTCCCGGCATCGCCCATGCCAACGTGGCGCCGTCACCGGAAGAACGGGTCGAGGGGGCGCTGTTCGAACTCTGCGAGCCGGAGCAGATCGAGCGCATGGATCCCTTCGAAGGGGTGCCGCACGACTATTGTCGCGAGCGCTGCATCGTGCAGACCGCCGAAGGGCCGATCGAGGCGTGGGTCTATATCGCCCGGCCGGAACGCACCAGGCCGTCACTCAAGCCGGCCCGGGAATACCTCGACCACCTGCTGGCCGGCAGACCGTTCCTGTCCCGCGACTACCATGACCGGCTGGCCGCGGTGGAGGCCGTCGACGGGCTGTGCGAGGCCACGCTGGCGGTACTCGGGCTGTCCCGACGCTCGCCGCGCTGAGTCGCCCCCCGACAACGCAGAACGCCGGCCCCGCAGGGGGCCGGCGTTGTCGTTGCGGCGCTCTGTAGCTGCCGGGGCAGGTTCAGAAGTTGAGCGTCACACCGCCGCCCACGATGACCGGGTCGGTGTCGAGTTCACCGCTGTTGCCGGCGTAGCTGTAGTCCGGGTCGACGTTGGCGTAGGACGCGAAACCGTTGAGCGACAGGTTCTTGGTGACCACCAGGTCGACACCCACTTCGCCCTTCGGTGCCCAGGTGTTGTCGACATTGAGGCCGCTGCTTTCCCCGGAGAAGCGCGTGTAGTTGGCGCCCACCCCGGCATAGGGCTGGATGCGGGAATCCAGGCCGCCCAGCGGGTAGTACTCGACCATCAGGTCGATCGGCTGGCTGTCGACATTGGCATCGACGCCCGGGCCGGTCAGCGAGTGCTCGAACTTGTCGCTGCCGCCGAGGGTGACGCCGACCTTGTCGTGCAGCATGTAACCGACGCTGCCCACGAAGGCGCTGTCGTCACCGATCTCGACGCTGCCATTGTCACTGTCGACATTGCTCTTGGCGTAGCCGCCGCGAATCAGCACATCACCGGCTTCATAGGCCAGGGCGGCCTGGGACGCGGCAACGAGACCACCGGCGAGCAGGATGGCGGAAAGCGATTTCAGCTGAGTCATGGGAATCTCCTTCTTTGCTGGGTAGGCGACGTCCGGTGTCCGAGTCGCTGTCGGTTCGTAAGGAAACGCTGTTTCCTAACTGTGGGTCGCAGTATAGGAAACGCTGTTCGAAATTGTCATGTAAAAAAATGTATATTTTTGAGCGAGTGATTTAACAGCGCCGCGAGTCACTACAGTGCCGCGGGCTGCTTGGCAAAAATCGCCCTGGAAGGCTTAACTGGAGGGGGAGGACTGGGGGGAGAACCGCATGGACAGGGCGATGTATCGTCAGCTGCCGCGATTGCTGGCGCTGGGCTGGGCCACGCTGATGGCACTGGTGCTGTTGTGGCATCCGGAGGTCATCCGGGGCATCGAGATGCCGTGGCGGCTGCCGCTGTGGCTGCTGGGCGTGGCGGCGCTGGGCATCGGCTTCGCCCATGGGGCCGGGCTCACGGCCGGGCGCGCACGCGGGCCACGGTACCTGGCAAGTCGCGGCTGCTGGGTACTGCTCGCCGTGTTCTCGCTGCTGGTGCTGTGGCGGCTCTAGGGCGGCCTGCAAGCGGTTTTCGTGTCGTCAGGCGTATCACAACGGAAAAGGGCTCCCGGAGGAGCCCTTTCAGACCGCGTGGCGTCGTCAGACGCTGCCTTCAGCGAGGAATCTGCTGATATTCTCCCGCGTCGGCCGTCACGCTGCTCACCACCAGAATGGCGAGGAAGGAAGCGATGAAGCCGGGGATGATCTCGTAGATGCCGGGGCCGCCCAGGAAGGAAGCGTCCCAGCCCAGGGAAATCCAGATCATGACGGTGACGGCGCCCGCGATCATGCCGGCGATGGCGCCCGTGCCGTTGGTGCGTGACCACATCAGCGACAGGATGATCAGCGGGCCGAAGGCGGCGCCGAAGCCGGCCCAGGCGTGACTGACCAGCCCCAGGACCTGAGAGTTCGGGTCGGAGGCGATGATGACGGCGACCACGCCCACCAGCACGACGCTGATCCGGCCCACGGTGACGGTTTCCTTGTCCGTGGCGTCCTTGCGCAGGAACAGCCGGTAGAAATCCTCGGTCAGCGAGGAGGAGGAGACCAGCAGCTGGCTGGAGATGGTGCTCATGATGGCCGCCAGCAGGGCGGCATAGAGGAAGCCGGTGATCAGCGGGTTGAACAGCAGGTCCGCGAGGATGATGAAGATTGTCTCGGGGTCTTCGACATTCATGCCGTTGCGAACCGCATAGGCCCGGCCGAAGATGCCCAGGGAGATTGCGCCGATCAGCGAAATGAGCATCCAGCTCATGCCGATGTTACGGGCAACCGGCACCTCCTTCAGGGTGCGGATGGCCATGAAGCGCACGATGATGTGCGGTTGCCCGAAATAGCCCAGCCCCCAGGTGACCGCCGAGAGCCAGCCGATAAAGGTCAGTCCCGAGGTCCACGAGAGCAGGTTGGGATCGACCTCGTTCAGGGTCTGCGAGGCCTGGGAGAACCCGCCGCCGCCTTCGCCGAAGAGGACGACCAGCGGCATGATCACCAGGGCCAGCATCATGATGCAGCCCTGCACGAAGTCCGTCATGCTCACGGCCAGGAAGCCGCCGACCACGGTATAGGCCAGCACCACGCCGAGGGTGAGGATGACGCCCGTCGCATAGTCGCTCAGGCCGCCGATGTTGATGACCCCCGCGAACGCGCTTTCGAACAGCTTGCCGCCCGCTACCAGCCCAGAAGCCGTGTACACCGCGAAGAACACCACGATGACGATGGCGGATACCGTGCGCAGCGATAGCGCCCGGGTCGGGAACCGGTTGGCGAGGAATTCCGGAATGGTAATGGCATTACCGTAGTGAACCGTCTGCTCGCGAAGGCGGGGGGCCACCAGGGTCCAGTTGAAGAAGGCCCCCACGAGCAGGCCGATGCCGATCCAGGCCGATCCCAGACCGGACACGAACAGCGCCCCGGGCAGGCCCAGCAGCAGCCAGCCGCTCATGTCCGAGGCGCCGGCCGACAGGGCCGCCACCTTGGGACTCAGGCCGCGGCCCCCGAGCATGTAATCTTCCGATGAAGAGGTCGCCTTGCGCATTGCATAGATGCCGATGGCAATCATGAGCACAAAGTAAGCAATTAGACTGATCCAAACACCAATAGCCATGGAGCGTCTCCAGTTAATCAGGACGGACTAGCGTCGACCGGTCAGCGGGTTTCCCGTGCAGAATCCGGCAGTGGCAAGCATTGTTTCTTTAAGCCTTTTGCGATTCAAGACAGGCGATGACGCCGGTCCGGTTTCACCGCCGGGAGGCGCATGGAGGTAGTGTCGGTAGTCAGCTTTTTTTTAACCATGGTGAGTCGTCCTTCTTCCGTTATTGTTGTCAAGCGCCGAAAGGATCCTGCGTTTCGGGAAGGCGATCGGCAAGACCTTTTCGCACGCCCCCGTCCAGCGGGCGAGGCACGGGGCCCCGCCCGACGGCCTGTCGCTCGGGTCAGTCATCACCCAGCGCGAGCAGGGACGCATTGCCGCCCAGGGCGGCGGTATTGATGGTCAGCGCCTTTTCGGTGGCGAAGCGCAGCAGGTAATGCGGCCCGCCGGCCTTGGGGCCGGTTCCGGACAGCCCCTGCCCCCCGAAGGGCTGGACGCCGACCACGGCCCCGATGATATTACGGTTCACGTACACATTGCCTACCCGAACCTTCTGCGCGATGGCTTCGGCGAAGGATTCGTTGCGGCTGTGCACCCCGAATGTCAGGCCGTACTGCTTGGCGTTGATCGATTCGATGACCCCTTCGATGTCGCTGGCCCGGTAGCGCACGATGTGCAGGATCGGGCCGAACTGCTCGCGCTCCAGCGCGTCGATGCCGTCGATCTCGAAGGCGGTCGGCGCGACGAAGGTGCCCTCGGCGGTCTTCGCCGGGTCCAGCTCGGTCTCGGCGATCAGCCGGTTCTCGCCCTTGAGCCGCTCGATGTGGGCCTGCAGCCCCTGGCGGGCGTCGTCGTCGATCACCGGGCCGACATCGGTGCCCAGGTGGCGGGGGTCGCCGACGTGCAGCTCGGCCATCGCGCCCTTGAGGATCTGGATCACCCGGTCGGCGATATCTTCCTGGAGGTAGAGCACGCGGAGCGCCGAGCAGCGCTGACCGGCGCTCTGGAACGCCGAGCGGATGACGTCGGCCACCACCTGTTCGGGCAGAGCGGTGGAGTCGACGATCATGGCGTTGAGGCCCCCGGTCTCGGCGATCAGCGTGGGCAGCGGCGCGCCTTCACGGTCGGCCAGCGAGCGGTTGATGAGCTGCGCGGTATCGGTGCCGCCGGTGAAGGCCACGCCGGTGATGCGGGCATCCGAGGTCAGCACGCTGCCCACGGTGGGACCGTCGCCGGGGAGCAGCTGCACCACGTCGCGCGGCATGCCGGCTTCGTACAGCAGCTCGACGACGCGGTGGGCGACCAGCGAGGTCTGTTCGGCGGGCTTGGCCAGCACACTGTTGCCGGAAACCGCCGCGGCGACCATCTGGCCGCAGAAGATCGCCACCGGAAAGTTCCACGGGCTGATGCAGGCGAAGACCCCCTTGCCGCCCATGATCAGCTGGTTGGATTCGCCGGTGGGGCCGGGCAGCGCCATGGGTTCGGCGAACAGCTCGCGGGCCCGGTTGGCGTAGTAGCGACAGAAATCCACCGCCTCGCGGATCTCGTCGACGCCGTCGGTGAGCAGCTTGCCCCCCTCGCGGGAACACAGCGTCATCAGCTCGGCGAGGTTGGCCTCCATCAGGTCGGCAAAGCGTTCGAGAATCTGCGCGCGCTCCTCGACCGGCGTGGCCTCCCAGCGCGGGAAGGCCGCCCAGGCGGCCTCCACGGCCTGCTTCGCCTGCTCGGCGGTGGTCCACTGCACGCTGCCCACCACCTGACGCCGATCGTAGGGGCTGAGTACCTCATGGCGCTGGGCATCGAGGGTATCGACCTCGAAGGCCAGCAGCGGCTTGACGTGGTACTGCGTGTCCATGAAGCCGTCCATGGCGCTGGTCAGCGGCCGGTAGTGGCTCCAGATATTGAGGTTCACGCCGTGGGAGTTGCGCCGGCCGGCGCCATAGATGTCCCTGGGCAGCGGAATGCGCGGGTTGGCATAGGTGTCGTACTGGCGCAGGCTTTCCACCGGATGCACGCACAGCGATTCGACAGGCACCCGCGGGTCGACCAGCTGGTGAACGAACGAGGAGTTGGCGCCGTTTTCCAGCAGCCGGCGCACCAGGTAGGGCAGCAGGTCCTTGTGGGCACCGACCGGCGCGTAGATGCGGCAGTAGGTGCCCTTGGGGGCGCGTTTCAGGGCGGCGTCGTAGAGCGCCTCGCCCATGCCGTGCAGGCGCTGGAACTCGAAGGCGCGGTCGGCGTCGTTGGCCAGCTCCAGGATGGTGCTGATGGTGTGGGCATTGTGCGTGGCGAACTGCGGGAAGATCCGCCCGCGGGTGTTCTCCGAGAGCAGGAAGTGGGCACAGACCAGGTAGGCGACATCGGTGTTGGCCTTGCGGGTGTAGACCGGATAGCCGTCGATGCCCAGCTGCTGGGACTCCTTGACCTCGGTGTCCCAGTAGGCGCCCTTGACCAGGCGCAGCGGAATCTCGTCGCCCTGCTGGTCGGCGAGGCGGTTGATGTAGTGCAGCACCGGCAGCGCGCGCTTGGCGTAGCCCTGCACCACCAGGCCGAAGTGACCCCAGCCCTTGGCGGCGTCGCTCTCGTAGACGGCGCGGAAGACCTCCAGGGACAGCTCGAGGCGGTCCACTTCCTCGGCATCGATGGTGACCGCCACGTCACGCTCGCGGGCCATGGCGACCAGCTGCTTCACGCTGTCGACCAGCTCGACGAGGATCTGCTCGCGACGCCCGAACTCGTAGCGTGGATGCAGCGCCGAGAGCTTGATCGAGATCGACGGCGCCGGCGTCCTGGCGTCGAGCTTCTGGCTGACCGCGCCGACGCGCTCGATCGCCTTGGCGTAGTCGTCGAAGTAGCGCCGGGCGTCGTCGCGGGTGCGCGCCGCCTCGCCGAGCATGTCGTAGGAGTAGGTGTAGCCCTTGTCGAACAGCGGCTGGGAGCGCTTGAGCGCCTCGTCGACGGTGCGACCGAGCACGAACTGGCGGCCCATGATCTTCATCGCCTCGACCATGGCGCGGCGGATCACCGGCTCGCCCATGCGATTGACCAGCTTGTTGATGAAGGTGGCCGGCTTGCCCTCGCGGGGCTTGTCGAGCTGGATCACCCGGCCGGTCATCAGCAGGCCCCAGGTGGAGGCGTTGACGAACCAGGACTCGCTCTGGCCGACGTAGGATTTCCAGTCGGCCGGCCCCAGCTTGTCCTCGATCAGGGCATCGGCGGTGGCCTTGTCGGGGATGCGCAGCATGGCCTCGGCCAGGCACATCAGCATCAGCCCCTCGTGGGTATCGAGGCTGTACTGCTGGAGGAGTTCGTCGATGGAGTCGACGGCGGTGTCCATCTCGCGGACTTCCCGAACCAGGTCGGCGGTCTTGTCGGCGATGCGCTGGAAATCCTCGTCATCGGCCTGGAGGAAGGCGACCAGCTCGCGCATGAAGGCGTCTTCGTCGACGATGTAATGCTCGCTCACTCGGTCGAGCAGCGCGTTCAGGTCCTGTTGCCAGGTCCGCTGGTCCAGCATGGTCTTGGCTTCGAGCATGAGAAGACCCCGTTATCAGGTAGTGACTCGGGCGCAGCCGGGCCCGACGGTGGCAGTGCCGTCCCCCGTCGTCCTTGACGAGCTCTGCAACGCCGGAATCCCCGGCTGCGAACACCAGGGTGCGAGAAGCAATTCTGTAATGGCTTGAATTTAGAGTGGGAGAGATTGCGGCGTCTTGCCAATTTCTTGGCCGGCATTGTCAAAAAGCCGGAAAGTTTGTCCTGTTGCGGCTTTTTTTAGACCAAGGTCGAAGATGATCGTGGCCGATCGCGCCGTATTCCCGACGGGAAGGGCCGGGGCCCGGGCACGGTGGCAGCGGCTTGCGCGGCGACTCAGCGGCTCAGCCGCCTGGGCGAGGTGGTGGCGACTCGGGTCAGGCGCTGATGCCGGCGCAGGCGCCCCGGCGGCTCGTTGAAGACGCGCCGAAAGGCGCGGGAGAGGGCGCTCTGGCTGGCGAAGCCCGTGCGGGCGGCAATCTCGTTCAGCGGCAGGGGCGAGTCGGTCAGCAGCGTCCGGGCGGCCTGAAGGCGCTGACGCAGTACATACTGGTAGGGGGTGACGCCGGTCTGCTCGCGGAAGCACTCGCTGAAGTGGGCCACGCTCAGGCAGGCACGCTCGGCCAGATCGGCCACGGCGAGGCGCCGGTCGAGGTTGTGCTGGATGAAGGTATCGATGTCCGCCAGGTCGATGCGTCGCCGTGGCATGGGCACGGTGGCGGCTTCGGGGAGGCGGGCGCGCAGGCAGCCCAGGAAGGTCGCCGCCAGCAGGTCGCCCGGCGCCGGGCGGGGCTGCGTGAGTTCCTGGATCAGGAAGGTCAGGTAGGCGCGCAGGGGCTCGTCGAGCGCGAAGAAGCGCGGGGCGTCGAACAGCCGGGCGTGCTCGCGGTGGGCCCCGGACAGCGCCGGGGCATCGTCCGGCAGGTCGAGGATCAGCTGCCGGTTGGTGCCGATGCCCTCGTAGTAGTGCACGTAGTTGGCCGGCACGATGCAGCCGGAGAGTGCCTCGATGCGCCCGCCCAGGCCTTCGATCTCGAAGTCGGCGTGCCCGTCGAGGCCGATCACGATCTGGTGGAAGTCATGATCGTGATGCTTGATGGTGTTGTCGAGTGGCGTCAGTCGCAGCGTGCTGGTCATGGGCCGACCTCGTGACGACGGGAGTGCCATTGTAAGCGCTCGGCCGCGGCGACGGTAGGCTCAGAACTCGCGGCGGCCCTCCTCGAGGGCCAGGCGGGCGGCCAGGTGGTCGCGCAGCACGGTCAGCTCCTCGCGTCCGGTGCGCGACAGCAGCGAGCCGCCCTGCTGGGACCGCAGGGAGCGGCCGTGCTCTTCCATGATGCGCTGCGCGCTGCGGCGCACCCCCTCGAGATAGGCGTCGTGACGGATCGGATAGCCGACCACGGTATGCCATTCGGACTCGGAGGCCTGGCCGTTGAGCACGCGCTCGAACAGGCGCAGCAGGTGCTGCGGTTCGGTCCGGTAACGCGGAGTGCGCGCCAGCATCAGCATGGCGATGCTGCCGCCGACGACGAGCAGGGTGACGAGGAAGATCAGCAAATATAGCGCCATGGAGACAGGCCGAAAGGTTGAGAGCGGGCGACGGGAGTCGATCGGGTGGCGCACCACCGGGCTGGCGCACCACCGGGCTGGCGCACCAGATCGCGACCCTTGGGATTATGCAAGGAATCTGGAGCGGGCAACGAGATTCGATCGGATGGCGCACCACCGGGCTGGCGCACCAGATCGCGACCCTTGGGACTATGCAAGGAATCTGGAGCGGGCAACGAGATTCGAACTCGCGACCCTCAGCTTGGGAAGCTGATGCTCTACCAACTGAGCTATACCCGCTCGGCGGCTCGATCATAATGAAAGTACGCCCGCCAAGGCAAGCCCCGGTCGTCATGGTTACATTGCGATACAAAACAGTTCGTCCCGGGAGGGAGAAATCCGGCGAGGCTGTGGTCACAGGAATGAGCGCAATTTTCCAGCAGTCGCGGAAAATGGCGTCTTTGCTTACTTTATTCGATCCCTTGACCGCCACATCATCCCGATGTGGCGGTTTTTTTCGCGAGGATGCTCGGCGGGTCAGTGGCCGCGCATCTGCAGAATGGCGCTGACCACATCGCGCCGGGTCACGATCCCGACCAGCCGTTCGCCCTCGACGACCGGGTAGACCTTGGGCTTGGTGCCCAGCATCTCCTGGGCCAGGTCGGCGATGCTCTTGTTGGGCGTCACCGTCAGCACCTCGTGGCGCATGAGATCGCGTACCGGCGCGGGTTCATCGTCGAAGTAGGCACTGTCGAGCAGCTTGCCCATGACGTCCATTTCCGAGATGAAGCCGATCAGGTGGTCGCGCTCGTCGACCACGGGGGCGCCGGGGAGCCGGTGCAGGGCCAGGCCGGCGACCAGGGTGGCCACGGATGTGTTGCCGGTGACCCGGTAGCAGTCGCGGGACATGATGTCGCGCACGACGGTGGGTGCCTTGTTGCTCATGGCAAAGCCTCCTGCCGAGGGGGCCGTGGGCCCCATGGCTGTATCCGGCCGGCAGTGGCGCCGGCCGGTGGAACCCGTGGGCCGGACTCAGTCGCCCGGGCCGCATTCCATGCAGTGCTCGAGGATCGCCGGACCCAGCTGCAGGTCGGCGTTGAGGTTGCGCAGGCCCGTGCGCAGACCCTCCTCGACCACCGGGTGATAGAACGGCATGTCGAGCATCTGCGAGACCGTGAGCCGCTGCTGCAGCGACCAGGCCAGCAGGTGGGCGAGGTGTTCGGCACGCGGGCCGAAGATCTCGGCACCCAGGAACAGCCCGGAGCCATGCTCGGCATAGAGCCGCATCAGCCCCCGGTTGGCGCGCATGACCCGCGAGCGCCCCTGATTCTCGAAGGAAACCTCGCCGGTGGCCAGGCAGTCGCAGCCGCCGTGGCGCGTCTCGAGCTCGGCGTAGCTGGGGCCGACCGTGGCCATCTGCGGATCGCTGAACACGATGCTCAAGGGGGCTCGGCGGTGGCCGACGCGCACTTCGGGAAAGCGCCCGGCATTGTCGCCGGCGATGCGCCCCTCGTCCGAGGCTTCGTGGAGCAGGGGCAGTTCCTGGTCGGCGTCGCCGGCGATGAACACGGGCGCGGGCTCGCCGTCGCTGGTGCGGCACTGCATGGTGTAGTGGTTGAAGCGCGGGATGCCGCGCGAATCGAGCAGCAGGCCGGCATGCTCGAGCGCCAGGCGATCGGTGTTGGGGCGGCGTCCGGTGGCGGCCAGCAGGTAGTCGAAGCGTTCGATCAGGCGCTGACCGGTGTTGCGTTCGATGAAGGTCACCACGACCTGGTCACCGTCCCGGTCGACCCCCTCCACGGTGGCATCGGTGTCCACGTAGAGCGACTCGTTGAGGGTGCGCTCGGCATAGTCGCGAACCGCGGCATCCTGTAGGGGGCCGAGGGCGCCGCCGACCCCGAACAGGCGCATGCGCACGCCGAGCCGGTGCAGGGCCTGGCCGAGCTCCAGGCCGATCACTCCGGGGCCGAAGACCGCCACCGACTCGGGCAGCGTCTCCCACTCGAAGAGGTCGTCGCTGGTCACCAGCCGGTCGCCGGCGGCCTCGAAGAGGCCGGGATACTTCGGCCGGGAGCCGCTGGCGATGATGACTCGCCGCGCGATGACCCGGGTATGGTCGTCGACCTGCAGGGTGTCGGGAGCGACGAAGCGGGCATGGCCCCGCAGCCGGTCGGTGTCGGGAATGCCGTCGATCGATTCGATGACGAGGCCCACGAAGCGGTCGCGCTCGCGGCGGACCCGGTCCATCACCGCCCGGCCGTCGACCTGCACCTCGCCGGTCACGTTGATGCCGAAGGGGGCGGTGTGACGGGCCTGATGGGCCGCCTCGGCGGCGGCGATCAGCAGCTTGGAGGGCATGCAGCCGACCCGCGCACAGGTGGTCCCGTAGGGGCCGCCCTCGATCAGCAGCACGGAATCGGTGTGGGCTCGGGCGGCGCGATAGGCGCCGAGGCCGGCACTGCCGGCCCCGATGATGGCTACGTCGACGTGGCGTGTCTCCATGACGCGTTATTCCTCCCGTGTTCGATGACAAGATAGCGTGTCGTGGCCAGTGGTGCCGGTGTGCCGGGCAGACGAAGACGCCCCCTTGTCTGCGCGGTGTGCCGCCACCACTGTATATCCTGGGTGAAGTCAGTATGTCGGGAGAGCTGTCGCCAAGGAATTTGATTGGTTGAAAAGTTTTAATAGCTATTTTTGATGGTCGGGGCGGTGGCGTGCAAGGCCGCCCCGAACGAGGAGGTCACCATGGATGCTCGAGAGTATCTCGCCAGACAGGGCGTGAGCCTGGATCGCGAGGAGGATCGCCCCAACACCCTGGAGGAGCTGGCCTGGGAGCGGGCGCGTCAGGCCGGGGCCCAACGGCCGCGTACCGGTACGCCCCACGACTGGGAAGACTGGGAGCGTTACCATGATCAGCTGGCCGGCGGCGCTGACCAGCTGGCGCGCAAGATTGACCCGACGGCGCATGGGCATGGCGCTCGCGACGCCGCAACGCCCCGGGACGACGACGAGGGCACCGGCAACGGGGCCTGATCACCAAGGAAAGGAGAGAGGTAAACGCATGGACGTGATTCGCATCATTCTGGCCATCATTCTGCCGCCCGTCGGGGTATTCCTGCAGGTCGGCTTCGGTCTGCACTTCTGGCTGAACATTCTGCTGACGCTGCTGGGCTACATTCCCGGCATCGTGCATGCGGTCTGGATCATCGCCCGGCGCTGACGGCCGGACAATGCAAGACCCCCGGCGCCTTGCGGCGCCGGGGGCTGAATGGCTGATTCCGTCGATTCGCCCTCGCTCGCGTCAGTAGGGGGCAACACTCATGCTGGAACCACTACCGACCAGCTTGACCCGCTGGCCGACCTGCCAGTTGCGATCGGCCTTCTGCACCACCACCACCGTGTCGCCGCTGTCGCGCCGCACTTCCAGCTCGTAGGCGTTGACCTGATTGGCGCGATCCTCGATCTTCTTGCCGGCTACACTGCCGCCGATGGCCCCGGCCGCGGTGGCGATGTCACGTCCCGAGCCGCCGCCGATCTGGTGGCCGAGCAGGCCGCCGATCACCGCGCCACCGACCCCGCCGATGAGGCCGCTGCCCTGATCGTCCGCCTGGATACGCACGGGACGTACCGAGACGATGGTGCCGTAGGTGACGGTCTGGCCGGTCTTGGCCTGACTGCCTCGGTAGACATCGCCCGAATAGAGATCACTGTTGGCGCAGCCGCCCAGGGTCAGAAGGCCCAGCGCCAGTACAGGCAGGTAACGCGTCAGCTTCATTGCCAGTTCTCCCTCTCGCTTTGAAAACACTGTTTGATAACCCAGTCTAACCGGCATCCGCGGGTTTGACCATGGTGCCGGGTAAAGGTGCCGTGTTGCGATTAGTGTAGTGGAGCCCTCGGGCGAAAACGCAAGCGCGGGGAGGCCTGGGCCTCCCCGCGGGGCATTGCGGTGCGCGGCGGTGCGATCAGCCGAACTGGTTCATGGTATTGGCCTGGCCGCCGGCCTTCAGGGCCCCCTCGCCGGAGAAGTACTCCTTGTGATCGTCGCCGAGGTTGGAGCCGGCCATGTCCTGATGCTTGACGCAGGCCAGGCCCTGGCGGATCTCCTGGCGCTGCACGCCGGTCACGTAGGCCAGCATGCCCTCTTCGCCGAAATAGCCCCGCGCCAGGTTGTCGGTGGACAGTGCCGCGGTGTGGTAGGTGGGCAGGGTGATCAAGTGATGGAAGATGCCGGCTTCCCGTGACCCCTTGCGCTGGAAGTCGCGGGTCCACTCGTCGGCCAGCTCAGCCAGCGCCGTGGCGTCGTACTCGGCACTCATCAGCTGGCTGCGATCGTAGGCCGAGAGGTCCTTGCCTTCCTGCTCCCAGGCGTCGAACACCTGCTGGCGGAAGTTGAGCGTCCAGTTGAACGACGGCGAGTTGTTGTAGACCAGCTTGGCGTCCGGCACCACCTCGCGGATACGCTCGACCATGCCCGCGATCTGGCCCACATGGGGTTTTTCGGTCTCGATCCACAGCAGGTCGGCGCCGTTCTGCAGGGCGGTGATGCAGTCAAGAACCACCCGGTCCTCGCCGGTGTCGGGGCGGAAACGATACAGGCCGTTGGCCAGTCGCAGCGGCTTGCGCAGTTCACCGTCGATCTTGATCACGGTGTCGCCCTCGTCGATATCCTCGGCGCTGGCCACCGGTACGGTGTTGAGGAAGCTGTTGTACTGCCAGGCCAGATCGCCGGGTTCCTGGCTGACCGGTATCTTCTGGGTCAGGCCGGCGCCTAGGGAGTCGGTACGGGCGACGATCACGCCGTCCTCCACGCCCAGTTCGAGGAAGGCATAGCGCACCGCATTGAGCTTGGCGATGAAGTCCTCGTGGGGCACCGTGACCTTGCCGTCCTGGTGGCCGCACTGCTTGGCGTCGGAGACCTGGTTCTCGATCTGGATGCAGCAGGCGCCGGCCTCGATCATGCGCCTGGCCAACAGGTAGGTGGCCTCCTCGTTGCCGAACCCGGCGTCGATGTCGGCGATGATCGGCACCACGTGGGTCTCGAAGCTGTCGATGCGCTCCTGTGCGGCCTTGGCGGCGACCTCGTCGCCCTTGGCGCGGGCGGCATCGAGCTCGCGGAACAGGTGACCGAGTTCGCGGGCGTCCGCCTGGCGCAGGAAGGTATAGAGCTCCTCGATCAGTGCCGGGACGGCGGTCTTCTCGTGCATCGACTGGTCGGGCAGGGGGCCGAACTGGCTGCGCATGGCGGCGACCATCCAGCCGGAAAGGTAGAGATAGCGCTTGGCGGTGGTGCCGTGATGGCGCTTGACGGCGAGCATCTTCTGCTGGCCGATGAAGCCGTGCCAGCACCCCAGCGACTGGGTGTAGCGGCTGGGGTCGGCATCGTACTCGGCCATGTCGCGGCGCATGACGCCCGCCGTGTAGCGGGCAATGTCCAGCCCCGTGCGAAAGCGGTTCTGCAGCCGCATGCGGGTGGCGTACTCGGGGTTGATGTTGTCCCACTTGCCGCCCTGCTGGTCGCGCAGCTGGCTGAACGTGGTGAGCGTGTCCTGATAGCGGGTCATGGCGCATCCTCGTCGGTGGCGGCCTTGCGGCCTGTCGTCGTGAGCTGGAGTGGCGTCGGTGCCGGCATGCTGCAGCCGCGAAATTCGCGGTGGTTTTTCGGCGGTGACGCCTTGCCGTCTTCGGGTCTCTGGCGGCGACCCGTGACAAGATATCGGTGGCGATCGGTCACTACATGATGGTCGTAAAACGATCGTTTTAATCTTGTCTTGCAATGCAATATGGCCCACAACCACGGGGCTCAACAATCATCACTTGGGGGGAAGGCGGGTTGTAGTATGACTACAGAAGCCGGCAAATTACGTGATTTCTGTAGTCGATTTTCGCGGGTGGGGAAAACCGTCGGAAAATCAGTCGCTCAGCACCAGGCGCATATTGCGGTGCAAAATGCCGGCGTCGAGGAAAGTGCCGCCGTAGGCCTCGAAACCCAGGCGGCGATAGAAATCCAGCGCCTGAATCTGCGCGGCCAGTTCGACGTGGGTGTGGCCCTGGTCGCGGGCGGCGCGGATGGTCTCGCGCATCAGCGCCAGCCCGATGCCCTGCCCGCGGCCGGCGGGGAGCACGGCGACCCGCCCGACATGGCCGTCGGGCAGCAGACGGGCGGTGCCTACGGGCGTGGCGTCAAGCCAGGCGAGGAAGTGCAGGCAGTCCGGATCACGCCCGTCCCATTCCTCGTCCTCGGGGACCGCCTGCTCGTCGATAAACACCCGTCGACGAATGTCGCCGGCCAGCGGCCCCAGGCGTTGCCAGTCGCCGCGTTCGATATGCAGGCTCGCCTCGCTCATGTGTCCTCCACGTCGTCTTCCGGCTCGTCCGGCCAGCCCAGGCTGCCGCGGTCGAGCAGGCCGGTCACGATCCCGGTCGCCTCGGGGAAGGCCAGCAGCTCGGCATCGAGCGGAGCGTCGCCGGCGAGGTGGCGGGCCAGGCGAGCGTCGCAGCTGACGGCATCGCCGTCGACGAACAGGGTGGCGCGCCCCTCGCCGAGATCCCGGCAGGCGAAGCGCGAGCCCGGGGTGCGCTCGAGCGTGATCCCGGCGTGTAGTGCCGCGACAAGGGTGTCGCCGTCCGTCGGAGCCTCGGCGGCGAGCGGGTGGTCCGGGTACTTGGGCTGGGTCATCGCCCGGCCGAACCACTGAAGCAGCTGCGCCGGATCATCCAGGGTCTCGAGGATCAGGGTGCGCATGCGGGCCAGTGCCGCATCGTCGATCTCGCCGGGATGGGCCGCCGGCGTCAGGTCCGGGTCCGCGTAGCGCAGCGAGTCGGGCAGCTGCTCGCCGAGATAGTCGGCGAACGAGGTGATCGACTCGTCGGCCGACAGCGCCCGGAAGCCCACCGAGTAGGTCATGCAGTCCGCGGATTCGCTGACGCCGTGGTGGGCGATGCCGGGGGGCAGGTAGAGCATGTCGCCGGGTTCCAGGCGCCAGTCCTGCCCGGGTTCGACCGTGAAGCGCTCGAGGATCTTCAGGTCGATGCCCTCGAGGATCGGCGCGTCGTCGCCCGCCACGCCGCCGAGCTGCCAGCGGCGGATCCCGCTGCCCTGGAGCAGGAAGACGTCGTACTGATCGACATGCGGGCCCACGCTGCCGCCCGGCGGCGCGTAGCTGACCATGACGTCGTCGAGCCGCCAGCGCGGCAGGAAGTGGAACCGGGCGAGCAGGGCGTCGACCTCGGGCACGTAGTGATCCACCGCCTGGACCAGCAGCGTCCAGTCCCGCTCGGGCAGGCGGGCGAAGGTGGCGTCGTCGAAGGGGCCGTGGCTGACTTTCCAGGGGCGTGGCGAACCGTCGTCGGCCCGGCCGTGTTCCTCGACCAGGCGAGCCTCGACGCCCTCCTCGCAGGCCAGGCCGGCGAGTTCCTCGGGGGCGAGCGGCGAGATGAAGTCGGGCAGGGCGCCGCGGATCAGCAGGGGTTTCTTCTGCCAGTACTCGCGCAGGAAATCGCGGGCCGAGCGGCCGCCGAGCAGGGTAAGCGGGGTATCGGGGGACATGGGTACCACCTCTTGACGAAATGCTGAAGTCGCGGGACGGGTAGCGGTGGCTTCGAGTCGCGGCTTTTCCGGCAACCGGCCTGTACGAGGGCGCTGTGAACCCTTCCCTGGGCGCTACTTTTTCCATCCCTGGAAAAAGACCCTCTTCAGGCCTGTTCCCGGCGCCGCTTACCATACTGGCGCTCGGCGCTCGGCGCTCGGCGCTCGGCGCTCGGCGCTTACAGCTGGCGCGCCTGCTCCGCGGCGTTGCCCACATAGGTGGCCGGCGAGAGCGCCTTGAGCTCGGCCTTGACCGCCTCGGGCAGTTCCAGTGTGTCGATGAAGGCGGCGAAGCCGGCCTGGTCGATGCGCTTGCCGCGGGTCAGCTCCTTGAGCTTCTCGTAGGGCTTCTCGATGCCGTAGCGGCGCATCACCGTCTGGATCGGCTCGGCCAGCACTTCCCAGCTGTTGTCGAGGTCCTCGGCCAGGCGCGCCGGGTTGGCCTCGAGCTTGCCGACGCCCTTGAGCGTCGCCTGGTAGGCGATCAGCCCGTAGGCCAGGCCCACGCCCAGGTTGCGCAGCACCGTGGAATCGGTGAGGTCACGCTGCCAGCGCGAGATCGGCAGCTTCTGCGCCAGATGGGTGAGCAGGGCGTTGGCCAGCCCCAGGTTGCCCTCGGAGTTCTCGAAGTCGATCGGGTTGACCTTGTGCGGCATGGTCGAGGAGCCGATCTCGCCGGCGACGGTGCGCTGCTTGAAGTAGCCCAGCGAGATGTAGCCCCAGACGTCGCGGTCGAAGTCGATGAGGATGGTGTTGAAGCGGCAGACGGCGTCGAACAGCTCGGCGATGTAGTCGTGGGGTTCGATCTGGGTGGTATAGGGGTTGAAGGTCAGCCCCAGGCCCTCGACGAAGAGGCGCGCGTTTTCCGCCCAGTCGATCTCCGGGTAGGTGGCCAGATGGGCGTTGTAGTTGCCCACCGCGCCGTTGATCTTGCCGAGGATCTCGGCGGCCTCGATCTGGCGGAGCTGGCGCTTCAGGCGATAGGCGACGTTGGCCATCTCCTTGCCCAGGGTGGTGGGGCTGGCGGTCTGGCCATGGGTGCGCGAGAGCATCGGCTGGTCGGCGTGCTCGTGAGCCAGGCGCTCGACGGCGGCGGCCACCTCGCGCAGGGTCGGCAGCAGGGCGTCGAGCCCGTCGCGCAGCATCACCCCGTAGGAGAGGTTGTTGATGTCCTCGCTGGTGCAGGCGAAGTGGATGAACTCGGTGACCGCGTGCAGCTCGGGAACCCCGGCGACCTGCTCCTTGAGGAAGTATTCCACCGCCTTGACGTCATGGTTGGTGGTGCGCTCGATCTCCTTGATGCGCTCGGCATCGGCGACCGAGAACTCATCGACGAGCCGGCCGAGAAAGGCCGTGGCCTCGGCCGACAGGGGCGGGACCTCGGTGATCTGCGGGTGCGCGGCGAGGCGCTCCAGCCAGCGGACCTCGACGGTGACGCGGGCGCGGATCAGGCCGAATTCACTGAAGTGCTCGCGCAGCGGCTCGGCCTTGGAGGCGTAGCGGCCGTCGACGGGGGAAAGGGCGGTGAGCGGAGAGAGCTGCATGGTATCGTCCGGTATCTCGGGGCGCCGTGACGGCGGCGCCAAACGGTTGGCGAAAAGGCGTGTTCAGCGCCACTGCTCCAGGGCCTTGCGCATGGCGCCGCGCTGGAACAGCAGCTTCCAGCGGCGGCCGCCCTGCTGGTGCCAGAGCAGGGCGAAGCGGATGCCGGAGAGCAGGGCGGTGCGGACGCGCTCGGGCATCATGCGCTGCTGCAGCAGGCTGGGCTCGCCCTGGACCACGATGCGCTGGCGGAAGGTCGAGATGGTGTCCTGATAGAGCTCGCCGAGGCTGGCCACCACGTTCTCGTGGGTCTCGCCGAAGTGCTCGGCCTGCCCCTGGATGCGGCTCAGCCGCTCGCCCAGGGTGTCCATCATGGCGTCCTGCTGGCGCAGCTTCTGCATCAGCATCAGCAGCGTGAAGCCGTAGCGCAGCACGTTGGGGTCGGTGCGCTGGCGAGCGACGATGGCCTCGAGCACGTCCAGCCCCAGGCGCAGGTTGTTGGGGTGGCCGCCGTAGATGGCCTCGAAGGAGGCGGGGTTGGTATCCAGCGTGGCCCGCAGCTGGGTGTCCCAGGCCCGCGCGTCGCACTGCCCCTGACGGGCCAGCTGGTCGACCAGGGCGGCGGCCTGGAAGACCCCGGCCAGGGCCAGGGTCTGTCGTGACACGGGGTCGTCGGGGGCCGTGTGGATCGGGGTGGCGTTCATGCGGCCAGCGTCTCCCGTTGCCAGGTGTCGCGAATCACGCCGCCGCCGAGGCAGACGTCGTCGTCGTAGAGCACCAGCGACTGGCCCGGCGTCACCGCGCGCTGCGGCTCGTCGAAGTGAACCTCCACGCCGCCATCGTCGCGGGTGCGCATGCGGCAGGGCACGTCGGTCTGGCGGTAGCGGGTCTTGGCGGTGAGACGTGCCTCGGCGGCCGGTGGCTGCCCGGCGATCCAGTCCATCGCCTCGGTGACCAGCGCATCGCTGTACAGCAGCGGATGGTGCTTGCCCTGGACCACGATCAGCACGTTGCGCTCGAGGTCCTTGTCGGCGACGTACCAGGGCGCGTCCGGATAGTCGGCCAGCCCGCCGATGCCCAGCCCCTGGCGCTGGCCGAGGGTGTAGTACATCAGCCCCATGTGCTCGCCGATGTCGTCGCCCTCGGGGGTCTCGATGCGTCCCGGCTGGGCCGGCAGGTACTGCTGCAGGAAGTCGCGGAAGCGGCGCTCGCCGATGAAGCAGATGCCGGTGGAATCCTTCTTGCGCGCGGTGACCAGGTCATGGCGCTCGGCGAGCTCGCGCACCCGGGGCTTTTCCAGCTCGCCGACCGGGAACAGGGTGCGGGCGATCGCGGCCTCGGGCACGGCGTGCAGGAAATAGCTCTGGTCCTTGTTGGCATCGAGTCCCTTGAGCAGGCGCGCCCGACCGTCGCGCTCGCCGCGGCGCACGTAGTGGCCGGTGGCGATTGCCTCGGCACCCAGCATCTCGGCGTATTCGAGAAACACCTTGAACTTGATCTCGCGGTTGCACAGCACATCCGGGTTGGGGGTGCGCCCGGCGCGATACTCGGCGAGGAAGTGCTCGAAGACGTTGTCCCAGTACTCGGCGGCGAAATTGGCGGTGTGCAGGGGGATGCCCAGCTTGTCGCACACCGCCTGGGCGTCCGCCAGGTCTTCCTTCGCGGTGCAGTATTCGGTGCCGTCGTCCTCGTCCCAGTTCTTCATGAACAGGCCCTCGACCCGATAGCCCTGTTCGAGCAGCAACAGGGCCGAGACGGAGGAGTCGACACCGCCGGACATGCCGACGATGACCTTGCCGGTGGCTGAAGGCGCCGTAGCTTGGGGCATAACGTCCCTCGAGTGGAACAGGGGTGAATCGCAGTGGCGCGGATTATACCCGAAACCGGACGCGGGCTTCGAGCGTCAGCCTTCGTGGATGACCGACAGCGGGAAGCGCCGCCCCGCGCGATAGTCGCGGATCCGGGTGAGCACCAGCGGGCTGCGCAGGCGCCCCTCCTGCGCCAGGGACTCGATCTCCTCGGGACGCAGCCAGTGCGCGCCGAGGATGCCATCATCGAGCGGTGTCTCGTGCGCGGCCCGGGGCCGGGCGATGAAGCCGTGGCTGTGAAAGACCAGGCCGTCGGCGGCGGTGAAGATGTACAGCCCCAGATAAGCGGTGATGGCCACGTCCCAGGCGGTTTCCTCGCGGGTCTCGCGACGTGCGGCCTCGATCAGGCGCTCGCCCGGCTCCAGGTGGCCGGCGGGCTGGTTGAACTGGCTGGCCGGGCCGCCGCGGTCCTCCTCCACCAGCAGGAAGCGGTCGTCACGGGGGATCACCGTGGCGACGGTGACGCGCGGGGACCAGCGGCTCATGAGCGCGACCTCCGCCGGCGGGTGTCCGGGGCTCGCTTGCCCGGGGGGCGCGACCGTGGCGTCGCCGGGGCATGCAGGGTTTCCTTGCGCCACTGCCCCGGTGCCAGGCCGTCGAGCCGCCAGGGGCCGATCGCCACGCGGATCAGGCGCAGGGTGGGGTGGCCGACATGGGCCGTCATGCGCCGGACCTGGCGATTGCGGCCCTCGTCGATGGTCAGTTCGAGCCAGCGGGTGGGGATGCCGGCACGCTGGCGGATCGGCGGGTCGCGCGGCGCCACCTCCGGCGCGGCCAGCCGCTTCACCCGGGCGGGGCGGGTGGGTCCGTCATTGAGGGTCACGCCGCGGCGCAGGGCCTCGAGAGCGTCGTCGTCCGGCGTGCCCTCGACCTGGACCCAGTAGGTCTTGGGCTGCTTGTGGCGCGGGTGGCTGATGCGCTGGATCAGGGCACCGTCGTCGGTGAGCAGCAGCAGGCCCTCGGAATCGTAGTCGAGTCGGCCGGCGGCATAGATGCCGGGCACGTCGATGGCCTCGGCCAGGGTTGCTCGTCCGCGTTCGTCGGTGAACTGCGAGAGCATGCGGTAGGGCTTGTGCAGCAGATAGAGGGCGCTCATGGCGGGGGCGGCTCGTTGCTCGGAGAATTGTCGACATTGTTCATGCGGACCCGGGCCGGCACTGTTATACTGCGGCCCGACCGCAGGGATACCAGCGCCGAACCGCGAACCGGGGCATCTCCGGACGCCCGCTCGACGGGGTGGCCCGGGCGCCCACCCAGTCTACCGCAATCGGGCCGGCCGCTCGCCGGTGATGTCGGGGGCCGCGGGCCCGGTTGGCAGCGACGCCGCTTTCTTGCAATCGCAGCGACACAGAGAGGTTAACGCAACGATGTCCAAATCGCCGAAGATCATCTACACGCTCACCGACGAGGCCCCGGCACTGGCGACCCATTCCCTGTTGCCGATCATCGACGCCTTCACCGACCCGGCCGGCATCGACGTCGAGACGCGCGACATCTCTCTGGCGGGTCGCATCATTTCCCTGTTTCCCGACTACCTCAGCGAGGAACAGCGCATCGCCGATGACCTGGCCGAGCTGGGCGAGCTGACCAAGGCGCCGGAAGCCAACATCATCAAGCTGCCCAACATCAGCGCTTCCGTGCCCCAGCTCAAGGCGGCCATCAAGGAACTGCAGTCCCAGGGCTACAAGCTGCCCGACTACCCGGAAGACCCCCGTGACGATACCGAGCGCGACATCAAGGCGCGCTACGACCGCGTCAAGGGCAGTGCGGTCAATCCGGTGCTGCGCGAGGGCAACTCCGATCGTCGCGCGCCGCAGTCGGTCAAGAATTTCGCCCGCAAGTACCCGCATCGCCTGGGCGAGTGGAGCGCCGACTCCCGCTCCCACGTCTCCCACATGAGCGACGGTGATTTCTACGCCAGCGAGACGTCCGCGGTCATGGCGGCCGAGGGCAGCGTCAAGGTCACGCTTCACGGCGCCGACGGCAACGTCACGGTGCTCAAGGAGGCCGTGCCGGTACTGGCCGGCGAGGTGATCGATGCCGCGGTGATGAGCTCGCAGGCGCTGCGTCGCTTCGTCGCCGAGGCCATCGAGGATGCCAAGTCGCAGGACGTGCTGTTCTCGCTGCACCTCAAGGCGACCATGATGAAGGTTTCCGATCCGATCATGTTCGGCATCGTGGTCTCCGAGTTCTACAAGGAGGTGCTGGCCAAGTACGCCGACGATCTCAAGCAGGTCGGCTTCGACCCCAACAACGGCATCGGCGACCTCTACGCCACCATCCAGTCGCTGGCCGAGGACAAGCGCCAGGCCATCGAGTCCGACATCCAGGCGTTGTACGCCGAGCGCCCGTCACTGGCGATGGTCAACTCGCACAAGGGCATCACCAACCTGCACGTGCCCTCTGATGTGATCATCGATGCCTCGATGCCGGCGATGATCCGCGACTCGGGCAAGATGTGGGGCGCCGACGACGCCCTGCACGACACCAAGGCGGTGATTCCCGACCGCTGCTATGCCGGCATCTATCAGGTGGCGATCGAGGACTGCAAGGAGAATGGCGCCTTGGATCCGACCACCATGGGCAGCGTGCCCAACGTCGGCCTGATGGCCCAGAAGGCCGAGGAGTACGGTTCCCACGACAAGACCTTCCAGATTCCGGCCGCCGGCACCGTGCGCGTCACCGACGCCCAGGACAATGTGGTCTTCGAGCACAGGGTCGAGGAGGGCGACATCTGGCGCATGTGCCAGACCAAGGACGCCCCCATTCAGGACTGGGTCAAGCTGGCCGTGGCGCGTGCCCGCGACAGCCAGACGCCGGCGGTGTTCTGGCTCGATGCCAACCGGGGTCACGATGCCCAGCTGATCGAGAAGGTCGAGCGTTATCTGAAGGATCACGACACCGACGGCCTGGATATCCGCATCATGACCCCGGAAGACGCCATGCGCTTCTCGCTGGAGCGGATCCGTGCCGGCAAGGACACCATCTCCGTGACCGGCAACGTGCTGCGTGACTACCTGACCGACCTGTTCCCGATCATGGAGCTGGGTACCAGCGCCAAGATGCTCTCCATCGTGCCGCTGATGAACGGCGGTGGCCTGTTCGAGACCGGGGCGGGCGGCAGCGCGCCCAAGCACGTCCAGCAGTTCCTGGAAGAGAACCACCTGCGCTGGGATTCGCTGGGCGAGTTCCTGGCCCTGGCCGCCTCGCTCGAGCATCTGGGCAAGACCTTCGACAATGCCCGGGCGCGGGTGCTGGCCAAGGCGCTGGACCAGGCCAACGGCGAGTTCCTCGACAGCAACAAGTCGCCCTCGCGCAAGGTCGGCGAGATCGACAATCGCGGCAGCCACTTCTACCTGGCGCTCTACTGGGCCAAGGCCGTGGCCGCCCAGGATGACGACGCCGAGCTCAAGGCTCAGTTCGCCGAGCTGGCCCGTAAGCTCGAGGAAAACGAGGACGCCATCCTGGCCGAGCTCAACGGCGTGCAGGGTCAGCCGGTGGATATCCGCGGCTACTATCATCCCGACTACGCACTGACCAGCCAGGCCATGCGTCCCAGCAAGACGCTCAACGACGCCCTGGGTGTCGTCAAGGACTGAGTCTTCGCTGGCTGAGCATCCCGAATCCCCGCTCGCTCGGCGAGCGGGGTTTTTTTGTTGCCCCCCTTGCAAGGTGACGGTTGCGGACGCATCTTGCAGGGAACCCCGAAGCCGTGGCCGCGTCTCATGTTCATGGAGCACGCGCCCTGCTTTCGGCTTGTACAGATGGATTCTGGCTCTTATGTTCAATAGAGACGAGACAATGTCGATGACCGCGGTGGCGTCATGGCTCGCGACAGGAAAGGAGGGGCTTGTGCCGATCCCGGGAGCGGCGATTACCGCCGGGATGACGCGACCGCCGGGCCCCGAGGAGGAGGGCGAAGGCGAGCTCGCCACCCGCCCGGCGGAGCCGAAACTCGAGGAGCCGCCGCGCTACAAGGTGGTGCTCCACAACGACGATTACACGCCCATGGAATTCGTCGTCGAGGTGCTGCAGACCTTCTTCTACATGGACCACGAGAAAGCCGTGCAGATCATGATGGCGGTCCATACCCAGGGCAAGGCGACCTGCGGCATCTATACCCGCGACATCGCGGAGACCAAGAGCCACCAGGTCAACGAATACGCGCGAGAATGCCAGCATCCACTGCTGTGCGACATCGACAGGGCCGACTGACGCCTGGCAACGTGACAGTCAGGGGTTGCGAAAGACTCCAAAGTGCCCGATTGTGAAAGTGCCGACGATGCCCGAGGCGGCGAGAAGGGGACTGCCATGCTGAGCAAAGAACTTGAACTCACCCTGAACACGGCCTTCACGGTGGCGCGCTCCAAGCGGCATGAATTCATGACCGTCGAGCATCTGCTGCTGGCCCTGCTGGACAATGCGTCGGCCGCCGATGTGCTGCGTGCCTGCGGCGCCAGCCTCGACAAGCTGCGTTCCGACCTGCAGGACTTCATCAACTCCACGACGCCGCTGATTCCCGAGGATCAGGAGGATCGCGAGACCCAGCCGACCCTGGGGTTCCAGCGTGTGCTGCAGCGCGCCGTCTTCCACGTGCAGTCCTCCGGCAAGTCCGAGGTCACCGGCGCCAACGTGCTGGTGGCGATCTTCTCCGAGCAGGAAAGCCAGGCCGTCTATTTCCTGAAGCAGCAGAACGTGGCCCGCGTCGATGCGGTCAACTACATAGCCCATGGCATCTCCAAGGTGGCCGGCCACGGACAGAACCCGTCGCCGTCCCAGGAAGCCGAAGAGGGGGAAGAGGGTATGAGCGAAGGCAATGCCCACCCGTTGACCGGCTACGCGACCAACCTCAACGAGCAGGCGCGTCTCGGCAAGATCGACCCCCTGATCGGTCGCGATCACGAACTCGAGCGTACCGTGCAGATCCTGGCGCGGCGGCGCAAGAACAACCCGCTGCTGGTCGGAGAGGCCGGGGTCGGCAAGACGGCGATCGCCGAGGGGCTGGCCAAGCGCATCGTCGAGGAGGACGTGCCCGACGTCATCAGCGATGCCGTGGTCTATGCGCTGGACATGGGCGCGTTGCTGGCCGGCACCAAGTACCGTGGCGACTTCGAGAAGCGCCTCAAGGCGCTGCTCGCCGAGCTCAAGAAGCAGCCCAATGCCATCCTGTTCATCGACGAGATTCATACGGTGATCGGCGCCGGCGCGGCCTCCGGCGGCGTGATGGATGCCTCCAACCTGCTCAAGCCGCTGCTCTCCTCCGGCGAGCTGCGCTGCATCGGGTCGACCACCTTCCAGGAATTCCGCGGCATCTTCGAGAAGGATCGCGCCCTGGCGCGGCGGTTCCAGAAGGTCGATGTGCTCGAGCCCACGGTCGAGGACACCATCCGTATCCTCAAGGGGCTGCGCGGGCGCTTCGAGGAGCACCATCAGCTCAAGTACACCGACGGGGCGCTGGACAGCGCCGTGCGCCTGGCGGACCGCTACATCAACGACCGCCACCTGCCCGACAAGGCGATCGACGTGATCGACGAGGCCGGCGCACATCAGCGCCTGCTGCCGCCCGAGATGCGGGTCGCGACCATCGACACCGAGCAGGTCGAGGCGGTGGTGGCGTCGATCGCGCGGATTCCGCCGAAGAGCGTTTCCTCGTCGGATCGCAAGCTGCTCTCCAACCTGGACCGTGACCTGAAGATGCTGGTCTTCGGTCAGGACGAGGCCATCGACAGCCTGGCGGCGGCGATCAAGCTCTCGCGGGCGGGGCTCAAGTCTCCCGACAAGCCGGTGGGCAGCTTCCTGTTCGCCGGGCCGACCGGGGTCGGCAAGACCGAGGTGGCCCGCCAGCTTGCCCAGCTGATGGGTATCTCGCTGGTGCGCTTCGACATGTCGGAGTACATGGAACGGCACACCGTGTCGCGGCTGATCGGTGCCCCTCCCGGCTACGTCGGCTACGATCAGGGCGGCCTGCTGACCGAGGCGGTCACCAAGCAGCCGCACTGCGTGCTGCTGCTCGACGAGATCGAGAAGGCGCATCCCGAGGTCTTCAACCTGCTGCTGCAGGTGATGGACCATGGCCGCCTGACCGACAACAATGGCCGCGAGGCGGACTTCCGCCACGTGATCCTGATCATGACCTCGAATGCCGGTGCCGAGCAGATTGCCCGTCGCTCGATCGGCTTCCAGACCCAGGATCACTCCACGGACGGCATGGAGATGATTCGCAAGACCTTCACGCCGGAGTTCCGCAACCGCCTGGACGGCATCATCCAGTTCCACGGCCTGGCCCCGGATATCGTGCGCAACGTGGTCGACAAGTTCCTGGTCGAACTGCAGGCCCAGCTCGACGAGAAGCGTGTCCAGCTGGACGTGGACGATGCCGCCAAGGCCTGGCTGGCCGACAAGGGCTACGATCCCGAGATGGGGGCACGGCCGATGGCGCGCGTGATTCAGGAGAAGCTCAAGAAGCCGCTGGCGGAACTCATCCTGTTCGGCGAGCTGGCCGAGCACGGCGGTCTGGTGCACGTCACCGTGGAAGGCGACGAGCTGCATCTGGCCACGGAAGCCGAGGTCGCCTGACGGCGTCGGCTTCCGGCATCCGGACTAGGGGCCGGCCCTCGGCCCCGGGCCCGCCTTCACGATCCGCGCCTCGTCTTCGGACGGGGCGTTTTTCATGGCGAGTCAGGCGGGGTCATGCATCGGTGCCGGAGAGAATGGCGTACACCGGGTCGCCAGTGCCGGCTGGCCGCGGTCGAGTGGAGTCAGACCACAGAGGCCTGTGGCGCCACGCTGCCGCGGCGACAAGGGGGCGGTGGAGGCGCGTTCAGCGAGAACGGTAGACGATGCGGCCCTTGGAGAGGTCGTAGGGCGTCAGTTCGACCTTGACCTTGTCACCGGTCAGGATACGGATGTAGTTCTTGCGCATCTTGCCGGAAATGTGTGCGGTGACGACATGGCCGTTTTCCAGCTCGACGCGAAACATGGTGTTGGGCAGCGTGTCGACGACGACACCTTCCATTTCGATATGATCTTCTCGTGCCATATAGGCGAACCCTCGATGGTGGACTAGGTCATCACGATGACGTCGTTGGCATGCTGCGACGCCGTCATCGATCAAGATAGCCCGATATTTTGCCGCATGCCGCGCGTCAAGGCAAAGAATCAGCGCTGTCGCCGCGGAATCGCCCGGCGCCAGTGACGGCCATCAAGAAACTCGAGCGGCTGGAAGGCCTGCTTGTAGTTCATCTTCGATGACTCGCGGATCCAGTACCCCAGGTAGACGTGCGCCAGGCCCAGGCGGCGGGCCAGCTCGATCTGGTAAAGGACGGCATGAGTGCCCAGCGAGCGCCGGGCGTATTCGGCATCGGGGTCGAAGAAGGTGTAGATCGCCGACAGGCCGTGACCGAGGGTGTCGATGGCGGCGACACCGAGCAGCTGCCCGTTCAGGCGGAACTCCAGCAGCCGCGCATAGGGATGATCCAGGGTCAGGAAGGTCCGATACTGCTCGTGGCTCGGCGGATACATGTCGCCGTCAGCATGGCGGGTGCGAATGTAGCGCGCATACAGGGCATAGTGTTCGGGGTCGAAGACGGCGGGCCGGTCGTGCCACTCCAGATCGGCATTGCGCTGCTGGATCTTGCGCTGCGTGCGGCTGGGGGCGAAGTCGGCCACCGGGATGCGCACCGAAATGCAGGCACTGCAGCCTTCGCAGTGCGGGCGATAGAGGTGGCGCCCGCTGCGCCGGAAGCCGAGCAGCGCCAGCGAGTCGTAGACGCCCTGCCCGGGTGATTCCTGCGGGTCGAGAAACAGCGTCGTCGCCTCGCGACCGGGCAGGTAACTGCAGGCGTGGGGGACGGTCAGGAAGAAGCGCAGATCCCTGGCCGGCTGCCGCGGCGTACTACTGCTCACGATCTCGGCCTCCCGAATGGCAACAAGGTGGCGGGGCCAGTGCCCAGGATTCCGCCGGCAGGGCGGCGTATTGCTCAAGATAGTCGATGAATGCCTCGCGGGCGATTTCCCGGGCGCCCAGGCTGGCCAGGTGAGGGGTGGGCATCTGACAGTCGATCAGGCCGCCGCCCTGGGCCTGCAGCCGACGTGCCAGATGCACCAGGGCGACCTTGGAGGCATCGCTCTCGCGACTGAACATCGACTCGCCGAAGAACATGCGTCCCAGCGCCACGCCGTAGAGGCCGCCGACCAGCTGCCCGTCACGCCAGACTTCCACCGAGTGCGCGTGGCCCATCGCGTGCAGGCGTCGGTAGGCGGTCTGCATGGCGGCGGTGATCCAGGTGCCGTCGGCATCATCTCGTGGCGCGGCGCAGGCGGCGATGACGTCGGCGAAGCACTGGTCGCGGCTGACCGTGAAACCGCCGTTGCGCAGCCGCTTGGCGAGGCTGCGCCGCACCCGGATCTCCTCGGGAAACAGTACCAGACGGGGTGTCGGGCACCACCAGAGGATCGGCTGATCGTCGCTGAACCAGGGAAAGATGCCGCGCCGGTAGGCGGCCAGCAGCCACTCGGGGGTGAGGGCGCCGCCGGCGGCCAGCAGGCCCGGCGGCTCGTCGAGGGCGTCGGCGATGTCGGGAAACTGCACGGGGGATTCGGCTAGCCAGGGCAACATGGGATGGCAGGTCTCGTGATCCAGGGGGGTTGGCGACAAGTGTGCCGCCGCTAACCGCTGCGCTCAATGGCCGGCCGGCCCCCTGTGCCCGCCGGGCCTGGCTCGGTATGATGACGGGCATGGAACGGGGCGGCGCCCGCGGGGCTCGCCGTTGCCGAGGACGGAAAGGGAGAAGGCCTTTTGCGCAAGACATCGTCTGAAGGGCGTCGCCAGAGCGCCGCCCAGGCCCGGGAACGGGCGCGTCGGTTCGGCCTGCGGTTGCAGGGTGCGACGCGGGAGGGCGCGGTGATCGTGCTGCTCGCGACGTGCATCTTTCTGCTGCTGGCCCTGTTCAGCTATTCCCCCGTGGATCCCGGCTGGTCGCACAGCGGGCCGGAGCAGGCGGTGAGCAACTGGATGGGGGCCTTCGGTGCCTGGCTGTCCGACGTGCTCTATTCGCTGTTCGGGGCCAGCGCCCTGTGGTGGCCCGGGATGCTGGGCTTCGCCGCCTGGCGCCTGATGCGCCGTCGCGAGGTGCGCCTGGAGTGGGATGCCACGGCGCTGGCGGTGCGGGCCGGCGGGCTGGTGCTGCTGGTCATGGCCACCACCAGCCTCGGGGCGCTGCATTTCTACAACCCGCACAGCGACCTGCCCTATCAGGCCGGCGGCATCCTCGGCGAAGGGCTCTCCGGTGCCCTGACGCCCACGGTGGGGCGGCGCGGGGCCACGCTGGTCGCGCTGGTCGCCTTCCTGGCCGGCTTCCCGCTGTTCTCCGGGCTGTCGTGGCTGACGGTCATGGACGAACTGGGGCTGCGCTTTCATCGCGGCCTGCAGTGGCTGAGTGGCCAGTTCGGCCTGGCGCGCGAGGCGCTGCCCCGTCGCCGCGAGAGCGATGCGGCCGGCGAGGCAGAGGATGCCTCGATGTCCGGGCCGGAGGAGGACGCGGCGGCCGACGCCGAGCCCACTCGCCGGTGGTGGCAGCGGCGGCGCGAGGAGCCGGCGCTGGCCGGCGGACCGCGCCAGGAGCCCAACCTGGGCGACATCGGCGGAGCCCCGGCCGAGCCCGACGGGCCCCCGCAGACGGCCTCCCGCGAACGCGCCCGCGAAGACACCAGCACCGAGATTCCCTGGGATGTCCCCGAGCGCACGCCCTCGGCCAAACACGCGGGCGCGGCCTCTACGACCGACGCGCCGGCCTCATCGAGCGCCCTCGAGTCTTCCCGCGACGCCGGGGCGGCCTCCTCACCACGGCAAACGGCCGATGCGCAGGAGTCGAGGCCCGAGTCGTCGGCACGGCAGGCGGCTGATCTGCAAGAGTCGAGGCCCGAGCCCCCCGCACGCCAGATAGACGACGAGCCGGCGGCCCGCCCCGAGCCGTCGCTGGAGACGCGGCGCCGCGAGCCGTCGATCAACCTGGAGGCGGCGGCTGCCACCCCGGCGCGCCAGGACAATGCCCCGCCGGAACCGGTGCTGCCCGACGACGAGCCGATCATCCCCGCCAGCCTGTCGCGGCCGCTCCGGGATGAGCCACCGGCAACGTCGGCTCGCGACCGTACCGAAGCGGCGCCGAAGAACGAATCGACCGCCAGCGCGCACTCGCCGGTGCCGCCAGCCGAGACGCCGACGCGCGATGAACGCCCGGCGCCGGCCGAGCCCGAGCCTGCCACGCCGCCTGAGGCGCCGGCTGCTCGTGAGCCCGCCGTCCGCGCCGATCACAGGCCCGCCGCACACGCGGAGGCACATGACGACACCCCACCCGACCGACAGGCCGAGGCGTCGGTGCCGCCTCCCACGGCACGCGAACCCGAGAGGGAGGTGTCCGATGTCGGCGAGCCGCGCATCGCCGGCGCGGAGCAGGCCCGGGAAGCGGCCCGCGACCCGGGTGGCCCGGCGCTGTGGACGGTCGAGCATCTGCAGAACCAGCGCCCGGTGCTGGATGACCTGCCCGAGCCGGACGGCGACTTCCCGTCGCTGCGCCTGCTTACGCCGCCCGATCCGCACCAGCCCAACTACACCCCGGAGCAGCTGGCCGACATGGCCGAGCTGCTCGAGACGCGCCTGCGCGAGTACGGCGTCAAGGCCGAGGTGGTCGAGACCTGGCCGGGGCCGGTGATCACGCGCTTCGAGATCAAGCCGGCGGCCGGGGTGAAGGTCTCCAAGATCAGCAACCTGGCCAAGGACCTGGCGCGCTCGCTGATGGTCAAGAGCGTGCGCGTGGTCGAGGTGATCCCGGGGCGGCCCACCGTGGGCATCGAGATTCCCAACCCCAACCGGGCGATGATCCGGCTGCGCGAGGTGATCGACTCCGACGCCTACCAGCAGGCCGCCTCGCCGCTGACCCTGGCGCTGGGGCACGACATCGGCGGCGCCCCGGTGGTCGCCAACCTCGGCAAGATGCCGCACCTGCTGGTCGCCGGTACCACCGGCTCGGGCAAGTCCGTCGGCGTCAACGGCATGCTGATCTCGATGCTGCTCAAGGCGACCCCCGAGGACGTGCGGATGATCATGGTCGACCCCAAGATGCTGGAGCTGTCGGTCTACGACGGCATCCCGCACCTGCTGGCGCCGGTGGTCACCGATATGAAGGAGGCCGCCAACGGTCTGCGCTGGTGCGTGGCGGAGATGGAACGCCGCTACAAGCTGATGGCGGCGATGGGGGTGCGCAACATCGCCGGTTTCAACGCCAAGCTCGACGAGGCCGAGCGCGCCGGCGCCCAGGTCGCCGACCCGCTGTGGGAGCCGCAGCCCTGGCAGATGCACGAACAGCCGCCGGTACTCGAGAAGCTGCCCTACATCGTGGTGGTGATCGACGAGTTCGCCGACATGTTCATGATCGTCGGCAAGAAGGTCGAGGAGCTGATCGCGCGGCTGGCCCAGAAGGCGCGTGCGGCGGGCATCCACCTGATTCTCGCCACCCAGCGGCCGTCGGTGGATGTGGTCACCGGCCTGATCAAGGCCAACATACCCACGCGGATGGCCTTCCAGGTCTCGTCCAAGGTCGATTCGCGGACCATCCTCGATCAGGGCGGCGCGGAGGCCCTGCTCGGCCACGGCGACATGCTCTACCTGCCGGCCGGCGCCGGCATGCCGACCCGCGTCCATGGTGCCTTCGTCGACGACGACGAGGTGCACCGGGTGGTCGAGGACTGGAAGCGTCGCGGCGAGCCGGAGTACATCGAGGAGATCCTGTCCGGCGGCGTCTCCGCCGATGCCCTGACCGGCCTGGAGGCCGAGGGTGGCGGCGACGGCGACGATGCCGAGCAGGACGCGCTCTACGACGAGGCGGTGATGTTCGTCACCGAGTCGCGCCGGGCCTCGATCTCCGCCGTGCAGCGGCGTTTCAAGATCGGCTACAACCGCGCCGCGCGACTGGTCGAGGCCATGGAGGCCGCCGGCGTGGTGTCGTCGATGGGCACCAATGGCAGCCGCGAGGTACTGGCGCCGCCGCCGGTGGGGGATTGAACCCCGGCGGCCGCGCTGCGGTCCATGAGACACACGGGTGCGAGCCACCCGGGTCCATCATTACCAAGGAGATGGCATGAAAGGGTTCAAGACACTGATGACGGTCGGCCTGCTGCTGTTGCTGGCGCCGCTGGCGGCCAGCGCCGATTCGCGGGCGGCGGACCGGCTGGCGACGCTGCTCGAGCCGCTGGACAGCTACGTCGCCGACTTCGACCAGCAGATCCTCGACAGCAGCGGCAACCGCCTGCAGGAAGCCAAGGGGCGGATGTGGCTGTCGCGTCCCGGCAAGTTCCGCTGGGAGGTGGATGCCCCCTACGAGCAGCTGGTGATCTCCGCGGGCGAGGAGGTCACCCTCTATGACCCGGACCTGGAACAGGCCACGGTGCAGGCGCTGGACCAGCGGGTGACCCATACCCCGGCCCTGCTGCTCTCCGGCAGCGCCGACGAGCTGACCGGCAGCTACGACGTCACCCGTCGCCAGCAGGGCAGCAGCGAGACCTTCACCCTGGTACCCAAGGCCCCCGATACCCTCTTCGAGGAGCTGCAGATGACCTTCCGTGGCGAGGCGCTGGACCTGCTGCAGATGACCGACAGCACCGGGCAGCGTACCGCCATCGAGTTCGACAACGTGCGCATGAACGAGCCGCTGGACGACAGCCGCTTTACCTTCGCGATCCCCGCGGGCACCGACGTGATCCGCGATACGCAGTAATCCCGGGCTACGCCCGGAGCTGTAAGCTATAAGCTTTCCTGATTACGTACGACGCTCAGCTGTGCTACGAAAGCCATCGAAAAATCCTTAATTTTCAAAAATATATGATCATCACTGCATTGGAGGTGCCGGTCTGGGTCAAAATTCACGATGTGGGTTTTTCTCCGCATGAGCTTGAATCGTAGGCGTTTAGGTGGCAAATCCTCCAGCGTGGTTGAGTTTAATGCGTAATCAGGAAAATGTTGGCACGTCTATCGCGTTCCGGTGAGCTGACGCCGGTATGGGTCCCCACGCCGGAGCAGGAGGCGGTGCGCGACCTGACGCGGGCTCGCTGTGGAACTGCTCGTGAGTGGCATGCGCCTGGTAGCGCTGGATCACCGCCTGCGGTGCCTCGTCCAGGCTGGTCCACCAGCCTTCCAGTTCATAGTCCGGTTCGATCAGCAGCTGGCCATCGCGATCGGCGGTGCGCTCGACCAGGCGCATCACACGCTTGACGACGTATTCGACCTTGTCGTCATCGCGGATTGAGACGGTCTGCGTCCACAGCGCCTGGCGCTTACCCGGGCGCAGCTCCTCCCAGTAGTCCCCGGCCACGGCCAGCCAGGTGGCCAGGTCTTCCTTGGCCGAGCGGCGCGGGTTCCACTTGACGAGATAGTCCAGCACGCGCCCGTCCTCGGCGCAGGCCCGGCGTTGCTGTTCAAGCAGCGCCAGATGCGCCTGGCTGTCGAAGCCGCTGTCCTCACGCAGCAGGAGGGGCTGTTCGGTCAGGCCCTGGGCGCGGGGCAGCACCCGCTCCAGGAAGGCGTTGCTCTCCTTCATGGTGTGCTGCTTGCCGGGACGCAGTTCCAGGCCCAGACACCAGCCTTCATTGCCCAGATAAGCGGCGATCGGGGTGTAGCCATCGACCTTCTGGTAGGTCCGCGAGACGCCTTCCTTCTTGGAGTTGCTGTTGTCCATGACGAAGGTGTCGATGTCCAGGCAGACGTGTGTCGTCTCGGCGGTGATCGGTGCCTTGGCCAGCGACAGCAGCGTCGTGGACCAGGACGCGGTACTCTCCTGAAGCCCTTGGGTGGCGAGCTTCTCCAGGCGTTGGCGCAGCGTCGCCGTGCTGGGCACCTTGTGCAGGTTGAGCAAGTGCTTGAACGATTTGTCCTGACGGAAGTTCTCGATGGCATCGAAGTCACTCATGCCCAGACACAGCAGCCCCAGATAGGCCTTGACGATGTCACTGTTACGCACTCCTTGCGAGATGGGGAAGCGACTGTCGAGGCTGTCGATACCGGCCATCTCGACGCACTGGCCGATGATCGAGAGGCCGGCATGGCTGGTGAGGGTACGACCACTGGCGCGGAACTGGATGTTGGGCATGGTACGCTACGGGTGAAGGGCTGATTTGACGATATTACCATGCAGGTCAGCAGGTTAGGAGCGTTTTTTGGTGCCGGGTTCACGGATTCAGGATTATCTCCAACTATCGTAGTAAAGACAAACGCACAAAACAGTCTATATTGTTTGTTTAGATATTCGGACATGCAGGTCAGCGGGTTAGGAGCGTTTTTTGGTGCCGGGTTCACGGATTCAGGTAGGGTAGATGCTTTCGTTGGAGCATCTTGAGAGAAGACAAAGCATAGGAGCTCAATAATGAACAACAGTGAAGTAACCGAAACGCCCATAAAATGGGTGAAAAAATGGTCTAATGAAGAAATCAAAAATCTAGTGGATCAGGAGATAGGGCTGATTGATCCCCGTATTTATTCAGATCAGGACCTGTATGAAATTGAGCTTGAGAGAGTCTTTGCTCGTTCCTGGCTGCTTCTTGGGCACGAGGGGCATATTCCCAAGGCGGGCGACTATATCACAACCTATATGGCTGAAGATCCTGTCATCGTCGTTCGGCAGAAAGATGGGAGCATCAAGGTCTTCCTGAACCAGTGTCGGCATCGTGGTATGCGAATTGAGCGTTCGGATTTCGGAAACGCAAAATCATTCACCTGTACATATCACGGCTGGGCCTACGATACCGCCGGAAATCTAGTCAACGTCCCCTTCGAGAAAGAAGCCTTTTGTGACAAGAAAGAGGGTGACTGTGGGTTCGACAAGGCCGATTGGGGTCCGCTGCAAGCGCGTGTGGATACCTATAAAGGTTTGATTTTCGCCAACTGGGATGAAGAGGCCCCGGATCTGCTCACCTATTTGAGTGACGCAACGCCGTATATGGATGTGATGCTCGATCGGACCGAGGCGGGTACCGAGGTTATTAGTGGCATGCAAAAAACGGTAATTCCATGCAACTGGAAATTTGCCGCCGAGCAGTTCTGCAGTGATATGTACCACGCAGGCACGATGTCGCATCTGGCGGGCGTGCTGTCCAGCCTCCCGCCCGACGTGGATCTGTCTCAGGTGAAACTGCCGTCAACCGGGAATCAGTTTCGAGCCAAATGGGGCGGGCACGGAACCGGTTGGTTCAATGATGATTTCGCGCTCCTTCAAGCCATTATGGGGCCTAAGGTGGTTGATTACTGGACCAAAGGGCCTGCCGCTGAGCGCGCTCAGAGCCGTTTGGGGCAAAAGCTCCCCGCTGACCGAATGGTCGCACAGCACATGACAATTTTCCCGACGTGTTCGTTTCTCCCGGGAATCAATACAGTCCGTACCTGGCATCCGCGCGGACCCCATGAGGTCGAGGTATGGTCCTTCATTGTAGTGGATGCCGATGCACCGGAGGAAATTAAGGAAGAGTATCGCAGGAAGAACATTTTCACCTTCAACCAGGGTGGAACCTATGAGCAGGACGACGGCGAAAACTGGGTAGAGGTTCAACGAGGGTTGCGGGGTCATAAGGCGAGAAGTCAACCCCTCTGTGCTCAGATGGGTGCCGGTGTCCCGAATAAAAACAATCCAGAATTTCCTGGAAAGACCAGCTACGTCTATAGCGAGGAAGCCGCGCGCGGAATGTACCATCACTGGGCTCGCATGATGTCCGAGCCAAGCTGGGAAACGCTGCGGCCATGAGCGATTGAGAACATCGAAGAAAGTAATCGCATTCCCTGTGTCTACTGCGGCTGGGGAATGCGAAAGGTGGCTGAGCCGGCGAAACAAGATCAACTCAGTCTTGGTGGCTATTAATCTGGCCGAATTCCAAAGGCATTGGTCCTAGGTCTGGAGTTGGCTTTGCTTAAACGCTCAATCTTATGTCAGCACCTAATGTAGATAGAAGGAATAAAAAATGACATCTAGTGATCTTACTAAACCGATCGAATGGCCACTGAAGCCCATTGATCATGAGCTTCAACACGCCGTGGAACAATTCTATTACCGCGAGGCCCAGTTGCTTGATTATCAGAAATACGAGGACTGGCTGGCTTTGATGACCGAAGACGTTCGGTACTGGATGCCGATTCGAACCAGCCATATCTCCCGGGATAAGGCCCTGGAGTACATTCCCCCGGGAGGTAACGCCCACTTTGACGAAGACTATGAGAGCTTACGGGCAAGAATTCGTGGGAGACTGTCAGGCCTAAACTGGACCGAGGATCCGCCTTCCCGCAGCCGACACATTGTCAATAACGTGATCGTCCGTCAAACAGAGGATTCTGCCGTGTTGGAGGTTAGTTCCGCGTTCCTTTGTTACAGAAACCGGCTGGAGCGTATGACGGACATATATGTTGGTGAGCGCAGAGATATTTTGCACCGTGTGACCAATGGACTCGGGTTCAAGATTTCCCAGCGAACCATATTACTCGATCAGAGCACGATTACTGCTAATAATCTCAGCCAGTTTTTCTGATTGGTACAAAGCTCTTGTCGTTCACTTATAAAGCTCTCATATATGGAGAAAGCTTTATAAGTGAACCTGATCAATTCCTGCCTAAAAGTTGAGTAGCGAACCAAATCAAGTGTTAGGAGACAACGAAATAATGACATTCTCCGTAGTATGTAACGTATCTGACATTCCGGTTGGTGAGGCCCTGAAGGTTGAAGGTAGCGAGGGAGCTATCGCAATTTTCAACGTCGATGGTGAGCTGTTCGCGACACAGGATAGATGTACTCACGGAGATTGGTCCTTATCTGAAGGGGGTTACCTCGAAGGAGACATCGTCGAATGCTCTCTGCATATGGGTAAGTTCTGTGTACGCACGGGCAAGGTAAAAGCGGCACCTCCATGTGATCCGCTCAAAATGTTTCCGTTAAAAATCGAGGGCGATGATGTCCTCGTTGATTTTGACACCGGGTATTATGCGCCATGAGTAAATCAATTGTTATTATTGGCGCCGGGCTTGCCGGGGTAACTGCGGCTCGCTGTCTGCGAACTGAAGGGTATCAGGGGACGATTCACCTAATAGGAGAAGAACCCTGTGTTGCCTATGATCGACCGTGTTTGTCCAAGGAGCTTCTTGCGGGAAAGGTGGATGAGCCCGCGGCGATCCTGGAGCCTGACTGGTGTAAGTCAGCTAACATAACGCTTCATCTTGCAGAGCGGGTGACTGAAATTGATGTCACAAACCGGCAGGTTCGTTTGCAGTCCGGTGGCCACATTCCCTACGACTATGTGCTTCTGGCGACAGGGTCACGTGCAAGGCGCATCCAGGCAGAGGGCGGCAATCTGCCAGGTGTTCATACATTGCGAACACTTGAAGATACAAACCTGTTGAAGGATTCACTGGCATCGGCCAAGTCCCTGGTGATCGTTGGTGGCGGTCTGATCGGGTGTGAAGTGGCAACCACCGCTATTGGTCTTGATACCAGCGTCACCATTCTGGAATGTGGGGACGAACTCCTGTTACGTGTTCTGGGCCGTGATACCGGCGAGTGGTGTCGTAACGAATTGGAACGTATTGGCGTTCAGGTCGAACGAAGTGCGCATGCCTTGCGTTTCGAAGGCGACGAGCACGTGCGTGCGGTTGTGTGCACTGATGGTCGACGAATAGAAGCTGACACCGTCCTGGTAAGCATTGGGGCGGAGCCGGCCGATGATCTCGCTCGCGCAGCCGGTATTGAGTGCCAACCGGGTGGTGGTGTACTGGTCGATGCCACTGGAAAAAGTTCAGATCCCAGAGTATTCGCGGCAGGGGATGTGGCTGCCTGGCCACTGAGGTCGGGTGAGCGGCGCTCACTTGAGACATACCTGAACAGCCAAGCAGAGGCAGAAGCGGCCGCCGTTGCTATGTTGGGCAAGCCACAGCCTTCGCCGCAGACCCCAACCTCCTGGACTGAAATTGCAGGGCACAGAATCCAGATGGCAGGTGATATTAACGGCCCAGGCGAAATTGTTGAGCGCGATAACGGAGGGCAGCATGATTCCCGAGTACTGTTCAGGCTTCTGGATGGCCGCGTGGAAGCGGTCATAGCCATTGATGCACCACGCGATTTTTCAGTGGCAACCCGTCTGGTGACGCGAGGTGTTCCTGTTTCCATGCCAGAGTTGGCTGATCCTCAATTCAGTCTGAGGGACTTTTTGAAGGCTAAGGCATAGGGACATCTAGCGACATTAATTTTGAAGGTCTACACGATTTCCATTTGGGCAACTTATTTATGAAATTACAAGATGAAGTAGTCTTTATCACCGGGGGTGCATCTGGATTGGGCCGTGCCTTGGTAAATAGATTTGTCAAGGAAGGTGCCAAGGTCGCTGTTTTCGATAAGTCTCCGGATCGAGTTCGCCAGCTGGAGCAAGAACACGGTAAAGCAGTGGTATCGATTGCCGGTGACGTGCGCTCATTGGAAGATCTGAAGCGAGCGGTCACGCAATGTGTCGACACGTTTGGAAAAATCGATGTGTTGATACCCAATGCGGGAATATGGGATTACAACATGCCCCTTGTCGATTTGCCGGATGATAATGTCGACAAAGCGTTTGATGAGGTGTTTCAGATAAATGTAAAGGGCTATATTCTCGCTGCAAAGGCTTGCTTGCCGGCTCTCGTTGCCAGCCGTGGCAGCATTATATGTACGATTTCAAATGCCGGCTTTTATCCCAACGGCGGTGGACCTCTCTATACGGCAACAAAACATGCAGTCGTTGGCTTGGTGCGTGAACTTGCATACGAACTGGCTCCTTATGTACGTGTTAATGGTATTGGCGTTGGCGGAATGAATACAAGCCTGTCAGGGCCAGGTTCATTGGGAATGAGCGAGAAGTCCATATCTGAAATCTCGTTGGGCGAGATGCTGAAAAGCGTACTGCCAATCGGTCGTATGCCCGATGTTGACGAGTACACAGGGGCCTATGTGTTTTTCGCCACAAGAGGAGATTCCGCCCCGGCTACGGGTGCACTGTTAAACTACGACGGTGGCATGGGTGTCCGCGGACTCTTTTCTGTGGCCGGGGGTGAAGACCTCTTGGATAAGCTAAATATCGAATAAGGAGATATAAAATGGGTATTAAAAGCCTGGGCTACATGGGGTTCTCTGTAAGTGATGTACCGGCGTGGCGTTCCTATCTTACCAAGAAGGTGGGATTGATGGAGGTGGATGGCTCCGATGAGAAGGCTTTATATCGCATGGATTCAAGGAGCTGGCGATTCGCGGTTGAAAAAGGCGAGGCTGACGATCTTGAATTGGCGGGCTATGAAGTGGCCAATCAAAAGGCGTTGAAGTTAATGACGGAACGGCTACGTGAAGCCGGGGTCCAGGTCAAGACGGGCGACACTGAACTGGCAGAAAAACGTGGCGTGATGGAATTGATCTCATTTAAAGATCCATTTGGCCTGTCTCTGGAGCTTTACTATGGGGCCACAGAGTTATTTGAACAGCCTTTTATCTCTCCTACAGGTGTCAGTGGATTCGTTACCGGAGAGCAGGGGTTGGGACATTATTTCTATGCGGTTCCAGATATCGAGAAAGGCCTGTCGTTTTACACGGAACTGTTAGGCTTTCAGTTATCCGACGTAATCGACATCGCGATAGGCCCGGATATTACTGTGCGAGGTTATTTCCTTCATTGCAATGGTCGCCACCACACCCTGGCTATCGCCGAGGCTCCGTTACCCAAGAGGGTTCACCATTTCTTGCTGCAAGCCTTGACGCTTGATGATGTAGGTTATGCCTACGACCGACTCGATGGTTCGTCAGACAAATTAACCGACTCTAACCTTCAGGCAGAGGAAAGTGACAACAATACATCTAGCATGATCACTGCGACGATCGGACGTCACGTTAACGACCACATGGTCTCATTTTATGCTGAAACACCATCCGGGTTTGAACTTGAATTTGGCTGGGGTGCTCGTGACGTCGATGATTGTTCCTGGGTGGTGACAAGACACAACCGAACTGCCATGTGGGGGCATAAATCGGTACGAAGAAAATAACAGCTTCTACTAACGGGAATCAACAGAGGTGAAATAAAAATGAAGGAAAAAATAAAAATAACATCTGTTATAGCTGGCTTGATGATTCCCGCCGGAAATGCCTTGGCGGTCAGCGACGTATTCAGATTTGTTGGGCATGGTCCAATTTCCACGGCGATGGGCGGAGCTGCAACTGCTTATGATGTGGGCGCAGCAGGCATGATGACAAACCCCGCGACTCTCTCTTTGATGGAGCAGGGTTCTGAGATTCATGTGGGTTTCGATGTTGTAATTGCTGACATCTCGGTTAAAGACCTAGCCACTGGGGAGGTCTCCTCCTCCAGAGATCACTCAAAAAACCGAGGCCCATATGCTGCGCCGCAGCTGGCCTATACCTATCGCAATGGCTCCCTGGCGCTTGGTCTTGGTGCCTTTCCTCAAGGTGGGGTAGGGACAGAGTACGGTAATGACGGTTTTCTCTCCCGCGCCACCGGGGGGCTTGATACGGGGCTCGAGTCTTCCAGTCGGCTGCTTACCATGAATATCCCGTTTGCTGCCAGCTATGAGGTTAATGACCAGCTTATAGTAGGGGCCAGCGTGGATGCCCTGTGGCAAGGCCTGAACCTTGAAACGTTGTTGGGGGCGGACCAGGTAGGCTCGCTTATGGGGTCTGGTCGTGTGAGTGGGACTCTTGTACCTGTGCTCGGAGGTTTGCCTGACTTTCGTGGCGCGCATCTCAGCTTTTCAAGAAACCATCCGGTTGCAAGCGGTGTAGATGCCTGGGGGTTTGGGGGGCGAGTGGGTATGATCTACAAGTACAGCCCGGACACCCGAATAGGGGTTGCTTATTCCATGAAGAGCCATATCGAGGACATGAAAGGGGATGGCGTTCTGACTGCGGTCGATGCTGTTGCCGGACAAATCGCGCTACCTGGAACGGTTAAAATCCGCGATTTTCAAACACCCGCGCAATTGAATCTGGGGATAAGCCACCAGGTTGGTAGCCAGTGGTTGCTGGCGGCTGACCTCTCCCGGATCTTCTGGGAGGATGCAATGGAAGATATCGATGTTGCTTTTGAGGCGGATACTGGCCAAAATATCGATATTCTCCTGCCGCAGAATTATAAAGATCAAACAGCGCTTTCGCTAGGTGCTGCCTATATGACGGGAAAGTGGACGCTGCGAGGCGGTGCCAGATTTGCGACTCAGGCGCTACGCTCAGATACATTACTTGCGGTTATTCCTGCTATTCCTAATACTTTCGGGTCTCTGGGGTTTTCTTATCAATGGTCAAAGGCAAGTAAAGTGGACTTTGCCTGGACCCACTCCTTTGAAGAGACGATGGAGAACTCTAGGCTGCCTAACACTTCTGACCCAATAAAGGTTAAGCATTCCCAAGATAGTTTTGGTTTGGCTTACACTTATAGATTTTAAATTTCCCTCGGCTTGGATAAGAACAAGGAGGTTCTATCGATAGTGTATGTAATTTACTCGAGATACTCCCGATCGAGTTGCATATATCTTCTTTGGGATAGCGGTTGTAAGAATCTATGTGCGCCTTCTGAAACCTAGTGACCCAATATTTCGAAAAATGAGGAATGAGAGATGACGAACCCTGAAATCGGTAAGAGCGTTGTAGCGGCAGGTATCCAAACCAATTACCACGACGTTGGAGAAGGATACCCGGTAATACTGGTTCACGGCTCTGGACCGGGTGTGACTGCCTACGCTAATTGGCGCCCTAATATTCCATATCTAAGCCAGTTCTATCGTGTTATTGCGCCCGATATGGTTGGATTTGGCTATACCGAACAACCTGAGGGCTATGAGTTTTCCCTGGATAATTGGGTCCAGCACATCATCGGTGTTATGGACGCTTTGGATATTCAAAAGGCTCACATCGTAGGTAATTCTTTTGGGGGGGGGCTCGCGATTGCTACCGCTCTGAGGTATCCGGAGCGAGTGGGTCGTTTGGTCCTGATGGGCGCAGCTGGCACTAACTTCAAGCTCACAGAGGGCCTGGATGCAGTCTGGGGTTACCAACCGTCTATAGAGAATATGCGTAAGCTTCTCGATCTCTTCGCTTATGACCGTTCCCTGGTGAGCGATGAATTAGCAGAGGTGCGATATAAAGCAAGTATTCGCCCTGGAGTTCAGGAATCATTCGCAAGCATGTTCCCTGCCCCGCGCCAGCAGTGGGTAGACTCGTTAGCCAGCTCTGATGAAGAGCTTAAAAGTCTCTCCAATGAGACATTGATTATTCATGGAAGAGAGGATCGGGTTGTCCCGTTATCCAGCAGCTTGCACTTGGCTGAAGTTATAGATCGTGCGCAGTTACATGTTTTCGGTCGCTGTGGGCATTGGACACAAATTGAACATACAGATCGATTCAACCGTCTCGTAGTTGACTTCTTTAATGAGATCAACGAGTAGTGTGCTGAATTTTGTGGGTAGATAGAATCGGGTGCCTTTAATGCAAGCGTTAATAATAATTCGGATTCGTATTGATGCAGTTATTGAAGGCGCCGATTTAAAATCGAATTTCTTCAGGCGAGGAAATGGGGGGTGAGAAATAAATATGTGTTCTAGTGAGAGTGACGGTGACAGAATTGCAAAGGAACTTTTTTCTGCGTACCAGAGCTCTACGCCGATACAGAGTATTACGGATCGATATCCTGAGCTAACCGTCCAAGATGCATATCAAATACAGAAACTATTTCTTGCTAAGAGGTTGGCGCTAGGTGAGCAAGTTATTGGAAAAAAAATAGGCGTTACCAGTCAGGCTGTCATGGACATGCTGGGTGTGAACCAACCCGATTTTGGCCAGCTGACGGACCGCATGGTGATCAACCAGGGCGAGTCGATTGCCATGAAATCCCTGATCCAACCGAAAGCGGAAGGTGAAATCGCCTTTGTCCTGAAGCGGGATCTGAACGGCCCCGGTGTCACCGTCGCTGATGTGCTTAGGGCCACCGAAGGTGTGATGGCGTGTTTTGAGATTGTCGATTCACGAATTCGCGACTGGAAGATCCGGATTCAGGACACGGTCGCGGATAACGCGTCGTGTGGCGTGTTTGTACTCGGGGATCGCCTGGTGGACCCCCGTAATCTGGACCTGTTCACAACCGGTATGGTGCTGGAAAAAAACGGCCGGATCGTGGGTACGGGGGCAGGTGCAGCCTCCATGGGGTCCCCGGCGATTGCGGTTGCCTGGTTGGCCAACACCCTTGGCCAGCTGGGAATGTCGCTGAAGGCCGGTGAAGTCATTTTGTCCGGCGCATTGTCCGCCATGGTGCCGGTCAATGCGGGTGACAATTTGCGGATGACGCTGGCGGGTATTGGAAGCTGCTCCGTGCGGTTCGACTGATATAAGCAACAGGAAAGAGTCATGAGTAAGAAAATCAAAGCAGCCATCATCGGCTCGGGCAACATCGGCACCGACCTGATGATCAAGATCTTGCGCAATGGCAAGAATATTGAAATGGGCGTGATGGTCGGCATTGATCCGGAATCGGACGGGCTGGCCCGTGCGGCTCGCATGGGCGTCGCCACCACCGCCGAAGGCGTGGAAGGGCTGGTAAAGATGCCGGAGTTTGCCGACGTCGGCATCGTGTTCGATGCCACCTCTGCCGGCGCCCACCGGCACAACGAAGTGTTCCTGCGGGGCCACAAGGAAAACATCAAGATTGTCGACCTGACCCCGGCGGCCATCGGCCCCTACTGTGTGCCGGTGGTGAACCTGGAGCAGAACCTCCAGGAAGGCAACGTCAACATGGTCACCTGCGGTGGTCAGGCCACCATCCCGATGGTTGCTGCCGTGTCCCGGGTCGCCAAGGTGCACTACGCCGAGATCGTGGCGTCCATTTCATCGAAGTCCGCCGGCCCCGGCACCCGCGCCAACATCGACGAGTTCACCGAAACCACCTCGAAGGCCATCGAAGTGGTCGGCGGTGCCCAGAAGGGCAAGGCCATCATCATCCTGAACCCGGCCGAGCCGCCCCTGCTGATGCGCGACACCGTCTACGTGCTTTCCGACACCGCCGACCAGGCGGAAGTGGAAGCCTCGGTGGAAGAAATGGTCAAGGCCGTCAACAGCTACGTGCCCGGTTATCGCCTCAAGCAGAAAGTGCAGTTCGACGACATCCCCGAAGACCAGCCCATGAACGTCCCGGGCCTGGGCCGCTTCAGCGGTCTAAAGACCTCGATCTTCCTGGAAGTAGAGGGCGCCGCCCATTACCTGCCGGCCTATGCCGGCAATCTGGACATCATGACCTCCGCGGCTCTCGCCACCGCCGAGCGCATCGCCGAATCGCTGGTCAACTGAGGAGGAACGAACAATGACATTCAATCCCGGCAAGAAACTCTACATCTCCGACGTGACCCTGCGGGACGGCAGCCACGCCATCCGTCACCAGTACTCCATCAAGAACGTGCAGGACATTGCACGGGCCCTGGACAAGGCCAAGGTGGATTCCATCGAAGTGGCCCACGGTGACGGCCTGCAGGGCTCCAGCTTCAACTACGGCTTCGGCGCCCACACCGACCTGGAGTGGATCGAAGCGGTATCTGAAGTGATTGAACACGCCAAGATCGCCACCCTGCTGCTGCCCGGCATCGGCACCGTCCACGACCTGGACAACGCCTATAACGCGGGCGCCAGAATCGTACGGGTTGCCACCCATTGCACCGAAGCGGATGTCTCGAAGCAGCACATCGAACACGCAAGAAAGCTGGGCATGGACACCGTGGGCTTTCTGATGATGAGCCACATGCAGACCCCGCAGGGCCTGGCGGAGCAGGCCAAGCTGATGGAAGATTACGGTGCTACCTGCCTCTATGTCGTCGACTCCGGCGGCGCCATGAACATGAACGACATCCGTGACCGCTTCCGGGCGCTAAAAGACGTGCTCAAGCCGGAAACCGAAACCGGCATTCACGCCCACCACAACCTGGCGTTGGGTGTGGCCAACTCCATCGTGGCGGTGGAAGAGGGCTGTGACCGCGTTGACGCCTCCCTGGCCGGCATGGGCGCAGGCGCCGGCAACGCGCCGCTGGAAGTCTGTGTGGCTGCCTTCGACAAGATGGGCTGGGAGCACGGTACCGACCTGTACGCCCTGATGGATGCTGCTGACGACATCGTGCGCCCACTGCAGGACCGCCCGGTGCGCGTTGACCGCGAAACCCTGGCCCTGGGCTACGCCGGTGTGTACTCCAGCTTCCTGCGCCACTCCGAAGTGGCGGCGCAGAAGTACGGCCTGAAGCCCGTGGACATTCTGGTGGAGCTGGGCAAACGCCGCATGGTGGGGGGGCAGGAAGACATGATCGTGGATGTGGCGCTGGATCTGCTGGCCGCCCAAAAGAAGCAGAATGCATGAGCAAGACATTACCTGATTACGCATAAAGCTCAGCCATCCTCAGGAACCGGTACGGCATCGGCGGCGTTCGGGCGGTGGCCGTGAGAAAGCGCGGGATCATGGCCTTGAGGTCATAGCGCCGATTGAAGCGATACTCGAGCTCGGCGGCCAGGTAGCGCGGGGCGTGCTGCCCGCATATGGCATGATAGGTACCGGTGATCGCGTTCTTGAGGTTACCGAGCAGCGTGTTGACCCAGTTGAACTCCGGGTTCGCCACGCTGGCACGCCCACCGCCGGTGATATGGCGCACATGAGGGTAGGGAGGCGCATCGAAGGCCCGGAAGCTCCCGAGTCCGTCGCTGCTCACCTGACTGCCAGGCACAACGGCATGTCGGGCATGCGACGGATCCCGGTCAGGGTAAAACCACTCGCTCGGCGCAGCTGAACCCGCTGTGGGTGGCCCTCCTCATTGGTTTGCAAGGCGGCGATGAAGGGGAACTTGTGATCAGCGCCGCGCCCGCGCTTTTCCGGCCGCTCACCGCCCAGGTAGGCGTCATCGATCTCAATCCGCCCTGAGAGCCGCTCACCCTGGTTGCGCTCGTACATGACCTGCAGCAGCTTGTGCTTGAGCTTCCAGGCCGTGTTGTAGCTGACACCGAGCTCCCGGGACAGCTGCAGCGCCGAGATGCCGCTCTTGCGCTGGGTGAGCAGGTAGATCGCCAGGAACCAGGTGGTCAGCGGCAGATGCGTGCCATGGAAGATGGTACCGGCGGTCAGCGAGGTTTGATGATGGCAGCGATGGCATTGGTAGAGCCCACGCGAGAGTTGGCAGAAGGTCGTGTTGCCGCAGTCAGGACAGACGAAGCCCCTCGGCCAGCGATGCCGAAAGAGCGCCTCCCGGCATTGCCCTTCCGTGCCGTACTGACCCAGGAAGGCCGGCAGTGACAGGCCGGGCTGGAACTGGATGGGATTGCGAGCCATGGCATTATCTCCTTGACTGTCCGTATGATTCCAGGATAGACCTAAGCCGGGACAATGGCTGAATAACGTGTGTAATCAGGTAAGCTTTAAGCTGTAAGAGGATCGCCTCCGTGATCTTGCCACGGGGGCGATTCGTTTCAGGCTGTTGACGGCTTACGGCTTACGGCTTACGGCTTACGGCTTACGGCTTACGGCTTTGCGCCGTCGTCCGCCTCGGCATCGAGCTGCTCCCGCCAGGCCATCAGCTGGCCGTAGCGCTTCTCCTGGCCATATTCCGTGGGCGCATAGAAGCGCCGGTGAGGGACGGCAGCCGGCCAGCAGTCATGGCTGCTGCCGGCGGGGTAGCCGTGGGGCTCGTGGTGCGCGTAGCGGTAGCCCTGGCCGTGGCCCAGGGACTCCATCAGCTTCGTCGGAGCGTTGCGCAGGTAGGTCGGCACCTCCAGCTGTGGCTGCTGTGCCACGAAGGCCTTGGCGGCCTTCCAGGCCCGGTCGATGGCGTTGCTCTTGGGGGCCACCGCCAGGTGGATGGCGGCATGGGCGATGGCGCGCTGGCCCTCGTGGTCGCCCAGGCGCAGATAGGCGTCCCAGGCGGCCATCACCAAGGGCAGGGCGCGCGGGTCGGCGTTGCCCACGTCTTCCGAAGCGATGGCCGCGAGGCGGCGGATCACGTCCAGCGGGTCGCCGCCGCCCTGCACGAAGCGGGCGATATAGAGGAGGGCGGCGTCCGGTCGCGAGGAGCGCACCGACTTGTGGATCGCCGAGAGCAGGTCGTAGTAGTGGTCGCCCTGCTTGTCGAAGGCGCTGGCCTGATGGCCGATCACCGCTTCGAGGGCGTCGTGCTCCAGGCGTTCGTGCCCCGCCTCGTCGGTACGCGTGAAATCGCAGGCCGTCTCGAGCAGGCCCAGGGCGCGGCGGGCATCGCCGCCACTGGCCCGGGCGAGGGTTGCCAGCGTGGTCTCCTCGACCTGGATGCGGCGTGCGCCCAGGCCGCGGTGCTCGTCGTCGAGGGCGCGGCGCAGCACCGCGATCAGCTCGGCCTCGTCGAGTGCCTTGAGGACGTAGACCCGGGCTCGCGAGAGCAGGGCCGAGTTGACCTCGAACGAGGGGTTCTCGGTGGTGGCGCCGATCAGCGTCAGCAGGCCCGATTCGACATGGGGCAGCAGGGCGTCCTGCTGGCTCTTGTTGAGGCGGTGGATCTCGTCGAGAAACAGCACCGTGGGCCGTTGGCGGGCCCGGGCGTCGCGAGCGCGCTCGACGGCGGCGCGAATCTCCTTGACGCCGGCCATCACCGCCGAGAGGTGCTCGAGGCTGGCCCCCGAGGCCGCGGCGAGAATCTCGGCCAGGGTGGTCTTGCCGACGCCCGGCGGCCCCCACAGGATCATCGAGCGTAGCCGGCCGGTCTCGGCCATGCGGCGCAGGGGCTGGTCGGGGCCGACCAGCGCGGCCTGGCCGAGGTAGTCGTCGAGATCCCGCGGACGCATGCGAAAGGCGAGCGGGGCGTTGTCGTCGGCCGCAGCCGAGTCGGAAAACAGGTCCATGGCGGTATGTCGTTTCGTGATGTCGCTGCCGTTGGCGGGATTCAACGGGCGCCGGAGCGCCTGTGCCCCTAGTGTGATACACGTCGCAGGGCGAAAACAGTCGCACCCGCTGTCGAATGACTGATGCTCAAAAAAAGTGCCGGAGGCACGAGTCACCTACACTGGGTGAATGATTCAGGGCTCCCGATCCGGGGTTTCCCGTGTCGCTCAATGTCTAGCAGAGGAGGCTCTCGCCATGCCCATGCTCAATCAACTGCGCCAGGACCATGCCAACATGGCGCGCCTGTTGCACGTACTCTCGCTCAAGCACAAGACGCTGGATGCGGGCGAGCGGCCCAATTTCCAACTGGTCCGCGAGGTGGTCGATTTCATTCTCGACTACATGAGCGGCTTCACGGTGCCGCTGGAGCGGATCTGTGGCGAGCGTCTGATGACGCGCGTGCCGGAGGTCGATGACCTGATCACGCGCCTGACCACGGACTACGAGGCGCTGCATCGACGCCTGATGCGCCTGTCGGAGGACCTGGACATGATCCTGATGGATGCCGTCGTGCCGATGGATCGCTTCGCCGACGACCTCGGCGCCTATCTGGAGGCGCATCGCGCCTACCTGCGTGCCGAGCGCGAGGAGCTGTTTCCGTTGATTCGCGAGCATTTCGACGAGAAGGACCTCGAGGAGCTCGCCCGGGCGCTCCCGGAGGGGGCCGAGCGCGAGCTGGCGCGACTCCAGGACGCCTACCCGGAACTGTATGCCGAATTCAGCGAGGCACCGTCGCCGCTGAGCTGAGTTCGTGTCGCCGGACGGCGGCGCCCGTTGGGTGGGCCTCGCGGTTGGGGTAGACTGAGCGCCCCTTGGCGTGGTGTTGCGAGGCCTTGATGAACTCCCTTCCGGCGAACTGGACCCTGCGTGTGGCGATCGATCGCGTGCAGCGAGACCGGCCGCACTCCCTCGGGGCCGGCGATGAGGCCGGCCGAGGCGTTCGACAGGCAAGCGGGAAGAGGCGTGTGCCGCCGGGTCGCGAGGAGGGGGCGTGCCGGGTCCCATCCTGATCTTCGACTCCGGCGTCGGCGGGCTCTCGGTGGCGGCGGCGATTCGCGAGCGCCTGCCCGACGCCGCCCTCGCCTATGTCTGCGACAACGCCATGCTGCCCTATGGCACCAAGCCCGATGACTGGCTGGTGACCCGCATCGCCGCCGTGTGCGAGCAGGCGGTGCGCCTCAGTTCGGCAAGCGCCCTGGTGGTGGCCTGCAACACGGCCAGCACCCTGGCGCTCGAGGTGCTGCGCTCACGCCTGACGATCCCGGTGGTCGGCACCGTGCCGGCCATCAAGCCCGCCGCGGCGGCCAGTCGTTCCGGAGTCATCGCCCTGCTGGCGACCTCGGCGACCGTCAATCGTCCCTATACCCGGCGCCTGATCGACACCTTCGCCGCGCATTGCCGCGTGCTGCGCCTCGCGGCCGACCCGCTGGTCGGCGAGGCCGAGCGCTGCCTGGCCGGCGGGGTGGCGAACGATGCCGTCATCGAGGCCTGCCTGGCCCCGTTGTGGCAGGAGACGGCGCTGGACAGCGTGGTGCTCGGCTGCACGCACTTTCCGCTGCTGCGCTCGCGCCTTCTGGCCGCGTCCCCGCGGCCGGTCGCCTGGATCGATTCGGGCGCGGCGATCGCCCGGCGCGTGGCGGATGTGGTCACCGCCATAGCGCCGCGCCGGGCGCCCCAGCGTGCCTGGGCCACGGCGCCGCAGGCCGCGCTGGCGGCGACCCTGAATGCCCGCGGCTTTCCGTGCCTCGCGGCGCTGTCGCTGCCCTCCGGGGCCGCCGCGCCGGCGCATCCCGTGCGCTAGCTGCTTCCACCCCTTCATTGTCCTGATTTTGTCCCGCAAGGAGATTCCGTGGCCGTACCCGTCGTCGCCCCCGAGCGTTATCCCGAACAGCTCGACGCCAAGCGTCAGCGCATCGAGTCGCTGTTCGCCGCCTTCTCGCCGCCGCCGCTGGAGGTCTTCGCCTCGCCGGCCAGTCACTATCGCATGCGCTGCGAATTCCGCCTCTGGCACGAGGGCGACGACCTGTTCTATGCCATGTTCGAGGTGGACCCGGAGGATCCGGGGAAAAAGCAGGTGATCCGTCTCGACCAGTACCCGGTGGCGAGCCATCTGATCAATGATCTGATGGTGCGGCTGCGCGAGGCGGTGATCGACGATCCGGTGCTGCGTCACCGGCTCTTTCAGGTCGAGTTCCTGACCACGCTGAGCGGCGAGGCGCTGGTGACGCTGATCTATCACCGCCAGCTCGATGCCGCCTGGGAAGCCCGCGCGCGCGAGCTGCAGGCCGAGCTGGGCGTGTCGATCATCGGACGGGCGCGCAAGCAGCGCCTGGTGCTCGACCGCGATCACGTCTGGGAGCGCCTGACGGTGGACGGGCGCGAGCGGGTCTATCAGCAGGTGGAAAACAGCTTCACCCAGCCCAATGCCGAGATCAATCGGGCCATGCTGGGCTGGGCCCGCGACGTGACCCGAAACAGCCACGACGCGGACCTGGTGGAACTCTACTGCGGCAACGGCAACTTCACGGTGGCCCTGGCCGAGAACTTCCGCCGCGTGCTGGCCACCGAGATCTCGCGGACCTCGGTGGCCTCGGCCAACGTCAACCTGGCCGCCAACGGCATCGACAACGCGGTGGTGGCACGCATGTCCGCCGAGGAGTTCGCCCAGGCGCTGGCCGGCGAGAAGCAGGGACGGCGGGTCAGCGAGATGGCGCTCGACGGCTACGACTTCTCGACGGTGCTCGTCGACCCGCCACGGGCCGGGCTGGACGCTGCCAGCTGCGAGCGGCTGCGGGCCTATCCGCGCATCGTGTACATCTCCTGCAACCCGACGACGCTGGCCGAGAACCTGGCCCAGCTCGAGGATACGCACCGCATCCGGCGCTTCGCGCTGTTCGATCAGTTTCCCTGGACCGACCACTGCGAATGCGGCGTGCTGCTCGAACGGCGGCACTGAACGACCGACTCGGCGACAAGTCAAGCGCCGGCCGATGCCTAACCGACATGCTCCATGAGTAACCCGGCATGACGATGGGGAACGCCCAGTGAGCTAGAGTATTCTCACGGGCAGCGTGAATTCCACGCGATGAACATCCCCCCGGCCGCCAGGGCGGCCGGACGCAGCCGAGGTGATTGATGCAACACGTCGCTATCGATGGCAAACAGGAGTTTCTGGCGGCGCTTCGCGAACAGCTCGCCAAGCGCCTGCCGCAGGAAAAGGTCAAGGCGGTGGCCGCCTTCGCCGAGGATTTCTACGCCAGCGCCCCGCTGGAGGACCTGGTCGAGCGGCACCTCGACGATACCTATGGCGCCACGCTGACCACCTGGCACTTCATCCAGCACTTCGATCCGCGCTCCCCCAAGGTGCATGTCTACAACCCCGATTTCGAGGAGCACGGCTGGCAGTCGTCGCACACCCTGATCGAGGTGCTGCATCAGGACATGCCGTTTCTGGTCGACTCGGTGCGCATCGAGCTCAACCGGCGCGGCATCACCGTGCATGCCATCCACAACGCCGTGCTGGCCGTGGAGCGCGATTCCCACCACGACCTCAAGCGCATCACCGGCACGCGCGCCAAGGATGCGCCGGAATCCCGCGAGTCGATCATGGTCATCGAGATCGATCGCCATTCCGATCCCGAGGTGCTCGCCAGCCTGGAAGACAGCCTGCATGACGTGCTGGGCGACGTGCGCACCGCCGTGGAGGACTTCGAGCCGATGTGCGAGAAGGTCCACGCGGCGCTCGAGGAACTCAAGGCGGCGCGGCCGAGCCAGGTCGATGCGGCCGATCATCGCGAGGCGATCGCCTTCCTGGAGTGGCTGCTCGAGGACAACTTCACCTTCCTGGGCTACGACGAATACGAGATCGTCGAGACCAAGAAGGGGCAGGACGAGCTGCGCCAGGTCAAGAACAGCGAACTGGGGGTCTTCAAGCTCGACAATCCGCGCTATCGCGAGCGAATCCGCAGCGATCAGGGCGTCGAGGGCGATCACTACGTGCTGATTCCCGAACTGCTGTCGTTCGCCAAGAGCGCCTACCATTCGCGGATCCACCGGCCGGCGTATCCCGACTACATCTCCATCGATCGCTACGACGAGTCGGGCAACGTCATCGGCGAGCGGCGCTTCATCGGGCTGTATGCCGCCGTGGTCTACAACGATTCACCGCGACACATCCCCGTGCTGCGCCGCAAGATCGATGCGGTGATGGACGCCTCCGGGGTCAACCCCAAGGGGCACAACGGCAAGCACCTGCTGCAGATTCTCGAGGTCTATCCGCGCGACGACCTCTTCCAGATCAGCACCGACGAGCTGACCCGCACGGCACTGGGGATCCTCAATATCCGCGAGCGCCGCCGTGTCCGCCTGTTCATCCGCGAGGACCGCTTCGGGCGCTTCTACTCGTGCCTGGTATTCGTGCCCCGCGATGTCTTCTCCACCGATCTTCGCGTGCGCATCCAGGAGCTGCTGTGCGAGGAGCTCGACGCCAGCTTCGGCGACTTCAACACCTACCTGTCGGAGTCGGTGCTGGCACGCATCCAGTTCATCCTGCGCTTCAATGGCGAGTCCGCGGTGGACTACGATCTGCGCAAGCTCGAGCACAAGATCGCGCAGCTGGCGCGCAGCTGGAGCGACGATCTCCACAACGCCCTGATCGAGGGGGTGGGCGAGGAACGTGCCAATCACCTGATGAATCGCTATCGCGATGCCTTCCCCACCAGTTATCGCGATGACTTCACGGCACGCACGGCGGTCTACGATATCCAGCATCTCGACGAGGTCGAGGAGGGCGAGCCGATCTCGGTGAGCCTCTACCGGCTGGTCGAGGAGGACGAGGAGGGCGTCAATCTCAAGCTCTTCCACGGCGACGCGCCGATTCCGCTCTCGGATGTCCTGCCGGTCATGGAGAACCTGGGGCTGCGGGTGCTGGGCGAGCGCCCCTACGGGGTGCACTGCGAGGATCGCGCCTTCTGGATCCACGACTTCACCCTGGAGCACCACGGCCGTGAAGTGGTCAACCTGCAGGACATGCGGGAGACCTTCATCGACGCGCTGCGACGGATCTGGACCGGCGAGGCGGAAAACGACCCGTTCAACCGCCTGGTGATCGGTGCCGGGCTGAACTGGCGCGAGGTGGCGCTGCTGCGGGCCTACGCGCGCTATCTCAAGCAGATTCGTTTCGGCCTGTCGCAGCTCTACATTGCCACCACCCTGGCCAGCTACCCGGCCATCACCCGGGAGCTGGTGCAGCTGTTCGCGCTGCGCTTCGCCCCGCGCCGGCAGGGCAAGGACCTCGACGCCACCATCGACAAGAGCATCGAGCGCCTTAACGGCCTGCTCGACCAGGTGGGCAGCCTCAACGATGACTTGCTGCTGCGCCGCTACATCGAGCTGATCCAGGCGACCCTGCGCACCAACTACTATCAGCGCGACGCCGAGGACGGCTTCAAGGACTACATCTCCTTCAAGCTCGATCCCACGCGGGTGCCGCTGATGCCCAAGCCGCGCCCCCGCTACGAGATCTTCGTCTACTCGCCGCGGGTCGAGGGGGTGCACCTGCGCGGCGGCAAGGTGGCGCGCGGCGGCCTGCGCTGGTCGGATCGCCACGAGGACTTCCGTACCGAGATTCTCGGCCTGGTCAAGGCCCAGCAGGTCAAGAACGCGGTCATCGTGCCGGTGGGCGCCAAGGGGGGCTTCGTCTGCAAGCGCATGCCCGAGAACGCCGACCGGGACGCCGTGCAGAAGGAAGGCATCGCCTGCTACCAGATCTTCATCCGCGCCCTGCTGGATCTGACCGACAACCTCGAGGGCGGCGAGGTGGTACCGCCGAAGGACGTGGTGCGCCACGACGAGGACGATCCCTACCTGGTGGTGGCGGCCGACAAGGGCACGGCGACCTTTTCCGATATCGCCAACGAGATCTCGCTGGAGTACGGCCACTGGCTGGGCGATGCCTTCGCCTCGGGCGGGGCCCACGGCTACGACCACAAGAAGATGGCGATCACCGCCCGCGGGGCCTGGGAGTCGGTCAAGCGCCACTTCCGCGAAATGGGCCTGGATACCCAGAAGGACCCGTTCTCGGTGGTCGGTGTCGGTGACATGGCCGGCGACGTGTTCGGCAACGGGATGCTGCTGTCCGACAGGATTCGCCTGTTGGGCGCCTTCAACCACCTGCATATCTTCGTCGATCCCGATCCCGATCCGACGGCCTCGTTCGCCGAGCGCAAGCGGCTCTTCGAGCAGCCGCGCTCGAGCTGGGAGGACTACGACAGTTCGGTGATCTCCGAGGGGGGCGGTGTCTTCAAGCGCAGCGCCAAGTCGATTCCCATCAGCGATGCGATGAAGCAGGCCTTCGGCATCGAGGCGGACAAGCTCTCGCCCAACGAACTGATCCAGGCGATGCTGCGTGCCCGCGTGGATCTGATCTGGAACGGCGGGATCGGCACCTACGTCAAGTCCAGTGCGGAAACCCACGCCGATGTGGGCGACAAGGCCAACGACGCCCTGCGCATCGACGGCAACGAACTGCACTGCCGGGTCGTCGGCGAGGGCGGCAACCTGGGGCTGACCCAGCGCGGGCGCATGGAGGCGGCGCGGCGCGGGGTCAGGGTCAACACCGACTTCATCGACAACGCCGGCGGGGTCAACTGCTCCGACCACGAGGTCAACATCAAGATCCTGCTCGATGACATCGTGTCCAGCGGCGACATGACCGACAAGCAGCGCAATCAGCTGCTGGCCGACATGACCGAGGAGGTCGCCGGCCTGGTGCTGCGCGACAACTATCGTCAGACCCAGGCGCTGTCGCTCAGCGAGCAGCTGTCCCACGAGGGCCTGGGGCCGTACCGGCGCTTCATCAACGAGCTCGAGGCCGGCGGCCAGCTGGATCGCGAGCTGGAGTTCCTGCCCGACGACGAGTCCCTGCTCGAGCGTTCCAACAACAACGAGGGGCTGACCCTGCCCGAGCTGTCGGTGCTGATCTCCTATGCCAAGAGCACGCTCAAGGGGGACCTGATCGCCTCCGAGGTGCCGGACGATCCCTATATCCAGGCCCACCTGGAGCGTGCCTTCCCGCGGGTGCTGGTCGAGCGCTTCGGTACCGAGATGTATCGCCACCGCCTCAAGCGGGAGATCGTCGCCACCCAGATCGCCAACGACCTGGTCGATCACATGGGCATCGTCTTCGTGCGCCGGCTGATCGACACCACCGGCGCCAGCCGCGCCGAGATCGCCCGGGCCTACGTGATCGCTCGTGACAGCTTCAACCTGGAGGGCCTGTGGCAGCAGATCGAGGCGCTCGACAACCGCGTCGACAGCCGCGTGCAGTACCAGATGATGCTCGACCTGATGCGGCTGATGCGGCGTGCCACCCGCTGGTTCCTGCGCCAGCGCAACTCGCTGTCGGTCAGCGAGAGCATCGAGCACTTCGCGCCGCGCCTGACCCAGCTGCAGGAGAGCATCGGCAAGCGCCTGCGGGGTCAGGAGCGCGAGACCTGGGAGGCCCGTCGCGACGAACTGACGGAGGCGAAGGTGCCCAAGTCGCTGGCCAGCATCGTGGCGGCGACCGGCAACCTCTACGCCGGCCTGGGGATCATCGAGGCGGCCAAGCAGACCGGCGAGAAGATCCAGCGGGTCGCCGAGCTCTACTACGAGATCGGGCATCGCCTGGAGTTGCCGTGGATGAGCGAACAGATCGACAACCTGCAGGTCCGTGACAGCTGGCAGGCGCAGGCCCGCGAGACGTTCCGCGATGACCTCGATCGCCAGCAGCTTGCTCTCACGGTGAGTGTGGTCAAGATGGAGGATGGGCCGCGGGACGTCGAGCCGCGGGTCGAGCAGTGGCTGACGCGGCACAGCGATCTACACCATCGCTGGCAAGGGCTGATTCACGAGGTCAGTGGCGGCACGCAGGGTGGCTATCCGCTGTTTGCCGTGGCGATTCGTGAGTTGGTCGATCTCGCCGAAAGCAACGGTGACTGAGCACCCCTGTTGACACGTCTTGTCCCTTGACGAAACCCCGCCTGGCGGGGTTTCGTCGTTGACGCGGCTGGCCAACAGACGTGGCGAGGGTCTTCGCTCGCGGTGAGGCGAAGATCATAAACCTCAACAACGGATCTGGTATGCTGTGCCCACCGGATCCATTGCCAATCAGAGAGACCCCATGAAGCATCGCGTTTTAACCGTCGCCATCACCTTGGGACTCGCCGCCGGGGCTTCCGAGGCGCTGGCACAGAGCGCCGCCTTGCAGAAGGCCCAGGAAGCTGCCGATCAGTTCGACATCAGTCAGTACCTGACGGCGCGTACCGACGCGCGTAGCCAGAGCTTCGGTTTTGGGGGCACGCACACCCATGAATTCACGGTCGAGAAGTCGGGGCGCTACGTCTTTACCAGCAGCACCCTAGCCGGTGAGTCGGATGACTATCGCATCAAGGCGGCGCTACTCGACAACAAGAATCGTGTCATCGCGCGTGGCGAGGGGCTGGGCCAGAACGGAGGACTCCGTCTGGAGCAGCAACTCGAGCCGGGCGACTACGTTCTCCGCGTCTCCGCGGACAAGTTCGGCTCCGAGGCCTCTGGCGGGAACAGCTTTATCGTCTCGGTGGCGGGACTGAACGCCCAAGGCAAGCGCCTTAGCAGCGACGAGAGCGGTATCGATACCGGGTCGGGCATTCATTTCGGCAGCGCCGAAGGCGAGCAGAAGACGGCCTTCGTCGACAACAAGGACGCGGTGGCGACCATTGCGGTGCCTGCGGCGGCCGCCTCCGCATCGGGCCAGTCGACGACCGATGCTAAGACTTCCTCTGCTCGCACGAGCGACGAAACGTCGTCAGCGGGATCCAAGACGCGTCCCAAGGCGTTTGAAGAGATCGTGGCAGACATCCGCATTCGCCAGGAAGGCGAGGTCCTGACCTTCGATGTGGCGCAGGCGGGGACCATCTCGGTGACCAGTTCGACCTTCCCCGGCACAGGTGGCAGCTACACGCTTCAGGCCAGGATCCTCGACGAGGATGGCCGTGTCGTGGCCAGCGACAAGGGGGCAGGCGAGCAGGGGGACTTTTCCATCGAGACGCCGCTACAGCCGGGGCGCTATCGGGTCTGGGTCAGCGGCCGCAAGTTCGGCACGGCGATGGAGGGGGCGAACCGCTACACCCTGCGTGTGCGCCAGCTCGATACACGACCCTGACGCCATGACACGGGGCCGCTTGCCTGCGCGGCGCGAGGGTCCGCTCCTCCCGCGCGGCAGGCGGCATCAGGCGATTTACGGTATACTCCCGGCGCTTTTCATCACCACCGTTCGCCGAGGAGTCCGATGTACGCGCTTGCCCGCTCGATCCTGTTCCGTCTCGACCCGGAAACCGCGCACAGTGTCTCGCTCGGGGCGCTGGATGTCGCGCATCGCTGCCGGTTGACGGGGCTGTTGCGTGGTGAGCCCCGGGTCGACGAGCCGGTCGAGGTGATGGGGCTGCGTTTCGCCAACCGCGTGGGGCTTGCCGCCGGGCTCGACAAGAACGCCGACCACCTCGATGCGCTGGGCGCGCTGGGCTTCGGTTTCGTCGAGGTCGGCACCGTGACGCCGCGACCGCAGCCGGGGAACCCGCGGCCGCGTCTGTTCCGTCTGCCGAAGGCGGGCGCGATCATCAATCGCATGGGCTTCAACAATGCCGGTGTCGACCACCTGATCGCCAATGTCCGCAGGAGCCGTTACGACGGCGTGATCGGTATCAATATCGGCAAGAACCTCTCCACGCCGGTGGAACAGGCCGTCGATGATTACCTGACCTGCCTCGAGCGGGTACACCCCTTCGCGGACTACGTGACCGTCAACATTTCCTCGCCCAACACGCCGGGGCTGCGCGACCTGCAGTTCGGTGAGCATCTCGATGCCCTGCTGGGCAGGCTGCGCGAGGCCGCCACGCGCCGGGACCAGACGGCGGGGCGGCGGGTGCCGCTGGCCGTGAAGATCGCGCCGGACATGGACGACACCGCCATCGGCCTGGTGGCCGAGGCGCTGGGACGCAACGGCATCGATGCCGTGGTGGCCACCAACACCACCCTGGCGAGAGAGGCCGTGCAGGGGCTGGCCCATGCCGACGAGGCCGGCGGGCTCTCCGGCGCGCCGGTGCGCGAGATGTCGGATCATGTGGTGCGGGCCCTGCGCCAGCATCTGCCGGCCATGCCGATCATCGGGGTCGGCGGCATCGACAGCGGGGCGGCCGCCCGAGACAAGTGCAAGGCCGGGGCGGATCTGGTTCAGCTCTATTCGGGCTTCATCTACCGGGGGCCGGCGCTGATCGGCGAGTGCGCCCGGGCGTTGCGCGACGTTCCGTCGCGGGCGACCGGGGCTGTCGAAATGCCGGCGGGCTCGTGACATACAGGTTCGTCACACACAAAAAGGCCCGCATGTCTTGCGGGCCTCGGCAGGTAACCGACTGTCTCGGGTGCGCTACTGCATGACCATGGGGTTCTTGTGGATGCCGGCGACACCCGTCATGCCGTCCCATTGATCACCGCGACCCTCACGCCAACCGCTCATCCAGTATTCGCGTAGATTGATGTCCTGGCTGGGGCAATCATCCCGGGAGCGCCCGGAGAGGCCGGCCTTGTAGCCATGGACATAGGCACGCTGAAAGCGATCACGTTTCTGTCGTTTCATCGGGTAACCTCTTGCATGAGAACCGGATTGTTATTGCGAGTCACTACGCCGGCAGTGGGCCCCGGGCCGACACTGCCGCTGCTCTGGAGACCGCGGACAGAACGCATGCGTTGTCTTAGTAGCTACTAACCTTCTTTCTAGTTGAACAGTGACAAGACTGTCGAGTCGCGTTTTGTCACTGAAATGTTATCGCATTGAAATACAAGGACCCTTTGCACCCATGAGCGATGATCGAGCGGCGTCGTCCCACTCTCGGGGCACCGAACAGGCCGGTTTTGCCAGCTGCCCCTGGGGCATCGAATCCCTGCTGGCGGAGGAATTGAGCGGGCTGGGCGCCACCGTCGCCCGGCAGACCGTGGCCGGCGTCCATTTCACGGCCGACCTGGCCACACTCTATCGCGCCTGTCTGTGGTCGCGGCTGGCCAACCGGGTCGTGCTGCTGCTGGCGCAGGCCACCGAGATCGAGACGCCCGAGGCGCTGCGGGCCTGCATCGCCGAGGTAGACTGGGCGGCACACCTGCCCCCCGGGACGTCGCTGGTGGTGGACTTCCAGGGCCAGTCGCGTGCCATCCGCCATACCCGCTTCGGCGCCCAGACCGTCAAGGACGGCATCGTCGATGCGCTGCAGGCGGCGGGGCGCGAGCGTCCCCGCGTCGAGCATCGCGATCCCGACCTGCGCATCCATGCCCACCTGCATCGCGGTCGCCTGACGGCGGGCATCGACCTGTCGGGGGGCAGCCTGCACCAGCGCGGCTACCGCCGGGATCCGGGGCATGCGCCGCTCAAGGAAAACCTCGCCGCCGCGCTGTTGATCCGCGCCGGCTGGCCGGCCCGTGCCCGCCGCGGCGAGTCGCTGGTCGATCCGATGTGCGGGGCCGGCACGTTGCTGATCGAGGCGGCCATGATCGCCGTCGACCGGGCGCCGGGGCTGGGGCGCTCGCGTTTCGGCTTCGAGCGCTGGGCCGGGCACGATGCCGCGCTGTGGCGCGAGCTCCGACGTGAAGCCGAGGTACGCGACCGGCTGGGCCGCCGGCGCGTCACGGCGAAACTGTTCGGCAGCGACCGCAGTCCGCCCGCGCTGGCCGCCGCCAGGGCCAATGCCATGCGTGCCGGCATTCCGGCACTCATCGAGTTCAGCGGGGCGGATGCCCGGCACTGGCAGCGCCCGGCGGCCGCCGAGGGGTCGGGCCTGGTGCTCACCAACCCGCCCTACGGCGAGCGCCTCGGCGAACTGCCGGAGCTGGTCACACTCTATGCCGGGCTGGGCGAGCGGGTCCGCGAGCAGTGCCCGGGCTGGACGCTGGCGCTGTTCACCGGCAATCCCGACCTCGGCCATCGCGTCGGGCTGCGCGCCGAGAAGCAGTATGCCTTCAAGAACGGGCCGCTGGACTGCAAGCTGCTGCTGATGCCGGTGCCCGAGCACGTCGAGGAGGCCGCACCGCCGGCCCGCTCGGCGGGGGCGACGATGTTCGCCAATCGCCTGACCAAGAACCGCAAGCGCCTGGCCAGGTGGCTCAAGCGCAGCGGCGAGTCCTGCTATCGCCTCTACGATGCCGACATGCCGGAGTACGCCCTGGCGGTGGATGTCTACGGCGACCGCGTGCACGTCCAGGAATATGCCCCGCCGCGCTCGGTGGACACCGCCCAGGCCCAGCGGCGACTGATGGAGGCGCTGACCGTGATTCCCGAGGTGCTCGAGGTGTCGCCCGGGGCGGTGTACGTCAAGCAGCGCAGCCGCCAGAGCGGCAAGGCCCAGTACGAGAAGCGCGACACCAGCGGCGAGCGCTTCCAGGTCAGCGAGGGGCCGGCGCGGCTGTGGGTCAACCTGCGTGACTACCTGGACACCGGGCTGTTCCTCGACCACCGGCCGGTGCGCCGGCGGCTGCGCGAGATGGCCGCGGGCCAGCGCTTCCTCAACCTGTTCTGCTACACCGGGGCGGCCACGGTGCAGGCCGCGCTCGGCGGCGCCAGCGAGACCCTGAGCGTGGATCTGTCCAACACCTACCTGGACTGGGCGCGCGACAACCTGGCGCTCAACCGGCTCGATCCGGCCCGGCATCGGGTGGTGCGTGACGACTGCCTGCACTGGCTGGAGACGGCACAGGGGATGTTCGACCTGATCTTCCTCGATCCGCCGACCTTCTCCAACTCCAAGCGCATGGAGGGCACGCTGGACATCCAGCGCGATCATGGGCGGCTGGTCGATCTGGCCATGGCGCGGCTGGCGCCGGGCGGCACGCTGGTGTTCTCGAACAACCAGCGCCGCTTCCGGATCGACGAGGGGCTCGTCGAGCGCTACGCGGTCAGCGATATCACCCGGGACACCTTCGACCCGGACTTCCAGCGGCGCGGCGACCTGCACCACTGCTTCCTGATCCGTCACAAGACGGATGCCTGACGGGCGTTCGTCGGGGGATAGGGGCGAGCGCTGCGACGGGGAGGCCGCCGCTCACTCCAGCAGCGACAGCTGGCGCACGGCGTCGCGGCCCTCGGGGCTGTCGGCGCTGGTCTTCAGCACCTGGTGGAAGCCGCGCGAGCGCTGGATGTGATCGACGTCCTCGAGCCACATCATGGCCTGGTCGTAGCCGTCGGCCAGCTGGTGCCTGAGGCCGCCGAACTGGGTGCCGATCTGGCCCCAGGCGCGGCTGAATATCCAGTCGCCGAACATGTCCTGATGGACATGCACCAGCACGTAGTCATGATGGCTTTCCCAGCGGACGATCACGTTGGCTCCTGCGTCGATGGCGGCTTGTCGCGCTCGGCCGCGCGGCCTAAGATGGCGGGCGGCCCGGGGAGCCATTGTAGCCGCCCGGTGGACGCGAACAAGGAGTCTTCCCCATGCGTATACTCGCCGACCAGAACATTCCGCTCGTCGAGGCCTTCTTCGGCGAGCTGGGCGAGATCACGCGACTCCCGGGGCGGCGGATCGATGCTGCGGCGGTGCGCGATCACGACATCCTGCTGGTGCGCTCCATCACCCGGGTCGACGCCGGCCTGCTGGATGGCTCGCGGGTGAAGTTCGTGGGCACCTGCACGATCGGGACCGACCACGTGGATCAGGCGTACCTGAAGGCGCACGACATCGGCTTCGCCAGTGCGCCCGGCTGCAACGCCGAGTCGGTGGTGGATTACGTGCTCTCGAGCCTGCTGCTGCTGGCCGAGGAGGCCGGCGAAGCGCTCGACGAGCGCACCGTGGGCATCGTCGGGGCCGGCAATGTCGGCAGCCGCCTGGCCAAGCGCCTGAGCGGCATGGACGTTCCTCATCTGATCTGTGATCCGCCGCGAGCCCGTGACGAGGGGCGGGACGATTTCGTCGACCTCGATACCTTGATCGAGCGCTGCGACGTGATCTGCCTGCACACCCCGCTGGTCGACACCGGCGATCATCCCACCCGTCATCTGATGGACGCCCGGCGCATCCGGGCGCTGCGCCCCGGCAGCGTGCTGCTCAACGCCGGGCGAGGCGCCTGTCTGGACAACGCGGCCCTGCACGAGCGGCTGGCGGCCGGCGGTGACCTGCGCTGCGTGCTGGATGTCTGGGAGGACGAGCCGGGCATCGACGAGGCGCTGTTTCCGCTGGTGGACATCGCCACGCCGCACATCGCCGGCCACAGCCTGGACGGCAAGATGCGCGGGACCGAACTGGTCTACCAGGCGGTGATGCACCACTACGGGCTGCCGGTGCGCTGCAAGCTCGGGCAGCTCAAGCCGGACCCGTGGCTGCGCAAGCTGGTGCTGACCGAGTGGGCGCCGCCGCGGGAGGCCCTGGCCCTGTGCGTGCGTGCCTGCTACGACGTGCGTCGGGACATGGTGGGCTTCGAGCGCTACCGTCGCCGCTTCGGCATGGCCGAGGGGTTCGACCGCTATCGGGCCGAGTATCCGGTGCGCCGCGAGTTCTCCACCCTGCGGGTCGATCTCAAGAAGAACAACAACGACCTGCGCGAGGCGATCGCCGGTTTCGGCTTCAAGGTCAAGCTGGCCGGCAAGTGATGCCCGCCGGCGCATGAAGGCGTCGCTGGAGTCTGCCCGGACCCGCCACGAAAAGGCCCGCCGACGCGGCGGGCCTGATCCTTCCGATATTCCAGCGCCTACTGCCGGTAGGCGGATTCCTTGAGGGCGCGAATGCGGTCATCCAGTGGCGGATGGCTGGCGAACAGCCGCTCCATCAGCTTGCGGGTCTGGCCGGTGGTGATGGCGAAGGCGGTCAGGGTGTCCGGCATCTGGTCCGGCATCTGGGTCTCGGCCTTGAGTCGTGCCAGGGCGTTGATCATCGCGCCGCTGCCGGCCAGCCGGGCTCCCGCGGCGTCGGCGCGGTATTCGCGGAAGCGCGAGAACCAGGCGACGATCACCGAGGCCACCAGCCCGAAGACGATCTCGGCGACGATCACCACCGCGAAATAGCCGAAGAAGCCCAGTCCCTCGTTGTCGTCACGGCGCAGGAAGCTGTCGATCAACTGGGCGACCACACGGGCGAAGAACATCACGAAGGTGTTGAGCACCCCCTGGATCAGCGCCAGGGTGACCATGTCGCCGTTGGCGACGTGGCCGATCTCGTGGCCCAGCACGGCGCGGACTTCTTCCGGGCGCATGCGGTTGAGCAACCCGCTGGAGACGGCGACCAGCGCGTCGTCCTTGTTCCAGCCGGTGGCGAAGGCGTTGGACTGCTGGGCGGGGAAGATGGCGACGTCGGGCATCTTGATGCCCGCATCCCGGGCCAGTTCGGCGACCGTGTCGAGCAGCCACTTCTCGTTGGCGTCCCGGGGCTGGTCGATGATCTGGGCGCCGGTGCTCATCTTGGCCATCGGCTTGGAGAGAAACAGCGAGATCAGCGAGCCGGCCATGCCGAACACGAAACAGAAGATCAGCAGGCTGTTCATGTTCAGCCCGTTGGCCTGCAGGTAGGGCTCCACGCCCAGCAGGCGCAGGGTGATACTGGCGACCAGCACCACGGCCAGGTTGGTCGCCAGGAACAACAGGATACGCATCATGAGTGTGACCTCGGTCGTCGGAAAGCCGGAAAATTCAGTGTGTTGTCTGGCTCTTAGATACGCGCCGGGGGGCCGGGTTTCAAGCCCTGGCCGAGGAAATTTGTCGACGCGGCGAGCACCATGGTGGCGCTCGCCGGGGCCTCACTGGCGGTAGCGGCCGAGGAAGCGGGCGAAGCGGTCGAGTGCGTCGTCGAGCTGGTCGGCCCAGGGCAGGGTGACGATGCGCACGTGGTCGGGGTCCGGCCAGTTGAAGGCGGTGCCCTGGACCAGCAGGATCTTCTCCTGCAGCAGCAGGTCGAGCACCAGCTGCTGGTCGTCCTGGATGTTGAACACCTCGGGGTCGAGCCGCGGGAAGGCGTAGAGCGCTCCCCTGGGCTTGGTGCAGGACACCCCGGGAATGGCGTTGAGCTTCTCGTAGGTGATGTCGCGCTGGGCCCGCAGGCGGCCGCCGGGCAGCACCAGGTCGTTGATCGACTGGTAGCCGCCGAGCGCGGTCTGGATGGCGTGCTGGGCCGGGACGTTGGCGCACAGGCGCATCGAGGCCAGCATGTTCAGGCCCTGGATGAAGTCCTCGGCGCGCTGCTTGCCCACCTTGCCGGAGAGGATCATCCAGCCGCTGCGAAAGCCCGCGCAGCGATAGCTCTTCGACAGGCCGTTCATGGTCACCACCAGCTGGTCGTCACCGGCCAGCGCGCCGGTGGAGACATGCTCGACGTCGTCGTAGAGGATCTTGTCGTAGATCTCGTCGGAGAACACCACCAGGTCGTGAGCGCGGGCAATGGCCAGCAGTTCCTTGACCACCTCGGGCGGGTAGACGGCCCCGGTGGGGTTGTTGGGGTTGATCAGCACGATCGCCCGGGTGTGGCTGGTGACCTTGTCGCGGATGTCGGCCAGGTCCGGTGCCCAGTCGGCCTGCTCGTCGCAACGGTAGTGCACCGGCCGGCCGCCGGAGAGATTGGCCGCCGCCGTCCACAGCGGGTAGTCGGGTGCGGGAATCAGCACCTCGTCGCCGTCGTTGAGCAGGGCCTGCATGGCCATCACGATCAGTTCGGAGACCCCGTTGCCGATGAAGATGTCCTCGACGCCGACGCCGGGGATGCCCTTGCGCTGACACTCCTGCATGATCGCCTTGCGCGCCGAATACAGTCCCTTGGAGTCGCAGTAGCCCTGGGCGGTGGGCAGGTTGCGCATCACGTCCTGGAGGATCTCCTCGGGGGCCTCGAAGCCGAACGGGGCGGGGTTGCCGATGTTGAGCTTGAGGATGCGCTGGCCTTCGTCCTCGAGCCGCTTGGCATGGTCGAGAACCGGGCCGCGGATGTCGTAGCAGACGTTGTCGAGCTTGTGGGACTTGCGAATCGGGCGGGGCGTGGTGTCCATGAGACGCGATGATTCCTTGGCATTGCGGGCTTGGGCGCCGTGAACCGGTGCGGCTGCGCCGGGGCGGGCGGCGTGGAACAGCATACCCCGGCGTCGCGGACGTGCAAATGGCCGGGGAAGGCGGCTCAGGCCTCGGCGGTGGCATCCACCGGCGGCGGAATGTCGGCGGGAGTTTCCAGGGTCACGCGGCCCAGCTTGCCGTCGCGCAACTCGTGCAGCAGCACCTCGGCACCCCGGTGCAGGTCGACCACGCCGCCGGGACGCAGGCCCCCTCGCTTGCGGGCGATCTCGGCAACGATCGCCTGGCCGTCGAAGCCGGCACGGGCCAGCAGGTCGGGCTGTGGCTCGCCATCGGCCTGGACCGCCTCGGCGCCCTCGGCCGGCGTGTAGGCGGGCAGGGTCTTCAGCTTGAAGCGCTGCGACAGGGCCTCCGGGTAGCGCCGGGCGAGTTCCGCCGCGGCGACGATGGCCACGTCGGTGTACTCGATCGCCGTGTCGCGGATCGCGCCGCTGGCGGCGAGCCGGTAGGCGCTGGCCTGATCCTCGATCTTCGGCCACAGCACGCCCGGCGTATCGGTCAGCGCGATGCGCCCGTCGATGCGGATCTTCTGCTGGCGCTTGGTCACCGCCGGTTCGTTGCCGGTTTTGGCCAGCTTGCGGCCGGCCAGGCCGTTGATCAGCGTCGACTTGCCGACGTTGGGGATGCCCATGACCATCACCCGCACGTCACGGTCGGCACGCACCTGGCCGGCCAGCTCGTGACACAGGGCGGGGATGCGCTTGAGCTCGCGGGCCTGGGTGGTGGTGACCGCCAGGGCGCGTGTGTCGGCCTGGGCATCGAAGTGCGCGACCCACTCGCGGGTGCGCTCGGGATCGGCCAGGTCGGCGCGCGAGAGGATCTTCAGCACCGGCTTGTGTTCGGTGAGCTCGGCCAGCATGGGATTGGCGCTGGAGTAGGGCAGCCGCGCATCCAGAACCTCGATCACCACGTCGATCTCCGGCAGGGCTTCCTTGATCTGGCGCCGTGCCTTGTTCATGTGTCCCGGATACCAGCCGAGCATCGTTCCCCCTGGAAGGTGTGCATAGAAAACGGGCGCCAATCTTAGCAGATCGGCGCCCGGTGCGGGGTTGGTTGCGGTTCATTCGCCGGGGTGGAAGGTCAGCGCCACCGAGTTGATGCAGTAACGCAGCCCGGTGGTTTCCGGCGGACCGTCGGGAAAGACGTGGCCCAGGTGGGCATCGCAGTGGGCGCAGACGATCTCGGTCCGGCGCATGCCGTGGGAGTCGTCGAAATGCTCCTCGACCGAGCCCTTGCCCAGCGGACGATCGAAGCTCGGCCAGCCGCAGCCGGCGTCGAACTTGTGCTCGTTCTCGAACAGGGCGGCGCCGCAGCACACGCAGTGATAGATGCCCTGCTCGTCACTGACCCGGTAGTCGCCGCTGAACGGCGGCTCGGTGCCCTTCTCGCGAGCGACCCGGTACTGCTCGGGCGTCAGCTGGTCGCGCCATTCGGCATCGCTTTTCTGCAGCTTGTTGCGCATCGGCATGCTCCTCTTGCGGTCGGGCGTTACTGCGTCATGAGACTACGAAATGGCGGCTCGGGCCAACCCGGTGAATATCGTGTGCCTGTACCTGCAGGATAGACGCTGCCGTCCGCCCGTGGCGTCAGGGGGGCAACAGGAATCAGCGGAGAGTTGACAGCGGCAGGCGGTCTATTTACTATACGCGCCACCTCGACGAGGCAAGGCACTGCGTCCCATTCGTCTAGTGGTCCAGGACACCGCCCTTTCACGGCGGTAACAGGGGTTCGAACCCCCTATGGGACG
>NZ_WNXF01000019.1:0-56187 GCF_010993675.1 Modicisalibacter sp. 'Wilcox' | reverse complement strand
TCCACCGCCGGTGACGTGTCCCGTCGTCGGCAGCGGATGCGTACTTTACGCCCCACCTTCGGCCCTGACAAGCCCCCGTCCGAAAAAATTTTCGCTGGCATGCCCATCGCCCGAATCCACCTGTCCACAGCCCCCTTTCATGAATCGCCGACAAACCGGGTGTGGATAGACTGAATAAACAACGACGCCCGCCAGAAGGCGGGCGTCGGAAACGGCAACAAGCTGACAGTACTCTCAGGCGAGCGTCACCCGTGCGTAGCGCTTCTTGCCGGCCTGGATCACGTAGCTCCTGCCGGTATCGAGCATGTGATCGCGGGCGACCACTTCGCCATCGACCTTGACCCGGCCATTGCCGAGCACGTCCTTGGCCTGGGCGCTGTTGTTGGTCAGGTTGGCGCGATTGAGCACCGCGGCGATGGGTGCCTGCCCGCCCTCGAACTCGACCGTGACTTCCGGCATGTCCTCGGGGAGCTCGCCCTCGGCCAGCTGGTTGCCGGCGCTGCGGTGCGCGTTGGCGGCGGCTTCCTCGCCGTGGTAACGGGCGATCAGCTCGCGCGCCAGCTCCATCTTGATGTCCCGGGGGTTGGCACCCGCGTCGATGCGCCGACGCAGGTCCTCGATTGCCTCGTTGGACTTCAGCGACAGCAGCTCGAAGTAGCGCCACATCAGCGAGTCGGGCATCGACACCAGCTTGTTGAACATGGTGCCCGGGGCCTCGTCGAGCCCCACATAGTTGCCCAGCGACTTGGACATCTTCTGCACGCCATCGAGCCCCTCGAGCAGCGGCATGGTGATGACGACCTGCGGCGCCTGCCCGAAGTGCTTCTGGATCTCGCGGCCCATCAGCAGGTTGAACTTCTGGTCGGTGCCACCCAGCTCGACGTCGGCCTCCAGCGCCACCGAGTCGTAGCCCTGCACCAGCGGGTAGAGGAACTCGTGAATCGAGATCGACTGGTTGGCCCTGTAACGCTTCTCGAAATCGTCGCGCTCGAGCATGCGTGCCACCGTGGACTGGGCGGCCAGCTCGATCATGTCGGCGGCGGAGAGCTTGCTCATCCAGTCGGCATTGAAGGCGACGATGGTCTTCTCCGGATCGAGCACCTTGAAGACCTGCTCGCGGTAGGTCCTGGCGTTGGCCTTGATCTCCTCCTCGGTGAGCGGCTTGCGGGTGACGTTCTTGCCGGTGGGATCGCCGATCCGTCCAGTGAAGTCGCCGATCAAGAAGATCACCTCGTGGCCCATGTCCTGGAACTGGCGCATCTTGGTCAGCAGCACGCTGTGCCCGAGGTGCAGGTCCGGGGCGGTGGGGTCGAAGCCGGTCTTGATACGCAGCTTGCGCCCGGAAGCGAGCTTCTGCTTCAGCTCATCCTCGAGCAGGATTTCATGAGCACCGCGCTTGAGCAGCGCCAGCGCATCGGCGACGTCGGTCATCGTGCCCTTCTCCACAGCAAACGGTTGTCTGGATCAATGGCCGGGGATGGTAGCATGTCTGGCACACGCGGTTGAGCGCATCCCACGGAAGGAGACCTTCATGCCCCTGTTCGTCGGCCTGATGTCGGGCACCAGCCTGGACGGCATCGATGCCGCCCTGGTCCGCTGCGGCGAGGGCCGCCCCGAGCTGCTGGATGCCGTCGGCGTGCCCATGCCGGAGACGCTGCGCGCCGACCTGCTGGCCCTGTGCCAGGCCGACGCGGTGCGCTTCGCCGACCTGGCCCGGGCGGAATCGGCCTTCTGCCGGCGGCAGGCCGAGGCGGTCCAGCAACTGCTCGAGCGCAACCACCTGGACGCCGGCGCGATCGCCGCCATCGGCAGCCACGGCCAGACCATCGAGCACGCCCCGGACGGCGAGGCCCCCTATACCTGTCAGCTCGACAATCCCAGCCTGCTGGCCGAACTGACCGGCTGTGCCGTGGTCGGTGACTTCCGCCGCCGCGACCTGGCTGCCGGGGGGCAGGCGGCCCCGCTGGCCCCGGCCTTTCATGCCGCACTGTTCTCGGACAGCGACGAATGGCGGGCGGTGCTCAACCTGGGCGGCTTCGCCAACCTGACCCTGCTTCCGCCCGGCTCGCGAGCGCTGCCGGTCACCGGCTTCGATACCGGGCCGGCCAATACGCTGCTCGACGCCTGGTACGCCCGCCATCATGACCACGGCCACTATGATGCCGACGGTCGCTGGGCCGCCGCCGGCACGGTCGATGCCACCCTGCTCGAGCGCCTGCTGGAAGATCCGTTCTTCGCCCGACACCCGCCCAAGAGCACCGGCCGCGAATACTTCCACCTCGCCTGGCTGGAGGCACAGCTGAGCGGCCGCGAAGCGGCGCGGGACGTTCAGGCGACGCTCGCCGAACTGACCGCCAGGAGCATCGCGCTGGGCGTTACCCAGACGCTCGGCCCGGTGCCCGCCACCCTGATCCCCTGTGGCGGCGGCACGCACAACGCCGATCTGCTGCAACGCCTGGGCCGCCATCTGCCGACCCTGACGCTGGCCGGCTGCGAGACGTTCGGCTGGCATGCCGACTGGCTCGAGGCCGGCGCCTTCGCCTGGCTGGCCTGGCGGCGCCTTGCCGGCCTGCCCGGCAACCTGCCGGCCGTCACCGGTGCGGCGGGCGGGCGCGTGCTGGGCGGCCTCTACAGCCGCTGACGCGCCGGCACCCCGAGCGTGTCTCAGTAGTCGTCGCTGTCGCGCAGCGACAGCCGGTCGGCGGCATCCAGCGCCTGCTCCACGCCCTGGTGGGCGCCGTCGCCGAACTTGATCATCATGCGCAGGTCGTTGGCCGACTCGGCATGGACCAGGGCGACATCCTCGCTGATGTCGCCTCGCCGGTAGCACTCGTGGAGCGCCTGGTCGAAGGTCTGCATGCCCAGCTCCCGCGAGCGCGCCATCAGGCCCTTGATCTCGCCCACCTCGCCCTTGCGGATCAGGTCGCCTATCAGCGGCGAGCGGCGCAGAATCTCGATCGCCGCCACGCGGCCCCTGCCGTCCTGGCGCGGCAGCAGCTGCTGGGCGACGATCGCCTGCAGGTTCAGCGACAGATCCAGCCAGATCTGCTCGTGGCGCTCGGCAGGGAAGAAGTGGATGACGCGCTCGAGCGCCTGATTGGCGTTGTTGGCGTGCAGGGTGGCCAGGCACAGGTGGCCGGTCTCGGCGAAGGTCAGCGCCTGCTCCATGGTTTCCCGGGAGCGGATCTCGCCGATCATGATCACGTCCGGCGCCTGACGCAGGGCGTTCTTCAGCGCCACCTCGAACGACTCGGTATCGATGCCCACCTCACGCTGATTGATGATCGCGCGGCGATGCGGATGGATGTACTCGATCGGGTCCTCGATGCACAGGATGTGGCCGCCGGCGCTGGCGTTGCGATACTGGATCATCGACGCCAGGGTGGTCGACTTGCCGGTGCCGGTGCCGCCCACCACGAACACCAGCCCCCGCTTGAGCAGCGCCAGCTCGCCCAGCGCGTCCGGCAGACCCAGCGCCGTCAGCGACGGAATGTCGAAGGCGATGCGCCGGATGACCATGGCCATCTGGCTGCGTTGATAGAAGGCGCTGACCCGGAAGCGCCCCTTGCCTTGCAGGCTCAGCGCGAAGTTGGCCTCATGGTCGCGCTCGAAGCGCTCGTTCAGGCCCTGGGGCAGGGCCGCCATCACCAGCTGGCGAACCTGGGCGATCGACAGCGGCGTCTCGCCCAGTGCCACCAGCTTGCCGTCGATCTTCAGCGAGGCCGGGGCGTTGGTGGAAATCAGCATGTCCGAGGCCTGCTTGTCGATCATCAGGTCCAGCAGCTGCTGCAGCCATTCACCGGGTGTCATGCCGCTCTCCTTGTCGCGTCAGCGTGGGTGTCCATCGTCTCAGGAGGCCGCCGGCAGGCGTCCCTTGGCCTTGGCCTGGGCCTCCTCGCGGGACACCAGGTTCTGGTTGACCAGCCGGCTCAGCGCCATGTCCAGGGTCTGCATGCCCAGGTTGCCCCCGGTCTGGATCGCCGAATAGATCTGCGCCACCTTGTCCTCGCGGATCAGGTTGCGCACCGCCGAGGTGGCCACCAGGATCTCGTGGGCGGCGACGCGCCCGCCCCCCTGGCGCTTGAGCAGGGCCTGTGACACCACCCCCTGCAGCGACTCGGAGAGCATCGAGCGCACCATCGCCTTCTCGTCGCCGGGAAAGACGTCGATGACCCGGTCGATGGTCTTGGCCGCCGAGGTGGTGTGCAGCGTGCCGAATACCAGATGTCCGGTCTCCGCCGCGGTCAGCGCCAGCCGGATGGTCTCCAGGTCACGCAGCTCGCCGACCAGGATCACGTCGGGATCCTCGCGCAGCGCCGAGCGCAGCGCCTGGGAGAATCCCTGGGTGTGACGGTGCACCTCGCGCTGGTTGATCAGGCTGCGCTTGCTGACATGCACGAACTCGATCGGATCCTCGATCGTCAGGATATGATGGTGGCGTGTCTCGTTGATGTAGTCGACCATCGCCGCCAGCGTCGTCGACTTGCCCGAGCCGGTGGGCCCGGTCACCAGCACCAGCCCCCGCGGCATCCGCGCGAACTGGCGGAACACCTCGCCCAGCTCCAGGTCCTCGAGCGTCATCACCCGGCCGGGGATGGTGCGGAACACCGCCCCCGCACCGCGGCCCTGATTGAAGGCATTGACGCGAAAGCGCGCCACCCCGGGCACCTCGAAGGAGAAGTCGGTCTCAAGGTAGGCCTCGTAGTCGCGGCGCTGGCGATCGCCCATGATGTCGTAGATCATCCGGCGGACTTCACTGTCCTCCATCGCCGGCACATTGAGCCGGCGAATGTCACCGTCGACCCGGATCATCGGCGGCAGCCCGGCGGACAGGTGCAGGTCCGAGGCGTTCTGCTTTGCCGAGAATGCCAGTAGTTCGGTAATATCCATTCACTTCCCCTGCTCGTGTTGCTGTCGTTATTCGGATAGAGGCCAGTATGCCAGACGCTCAGGTCAGCGAAGCCCTCCTGCGCGCCCGCCGGCGCCTGGACGCGGCTCTTCGGCAGTCCGGCCGCCGTGCCGACGCCACCCGCCTGCTGGCGGTCAGCAAGACCCAGCCGGCCGAACGCCTCCGCGAGGCCTACCGGGCCGGGCAGCGCGACTTCGGCGAAAACTACCTGCAGGAAGCCCTCGACAAGCAGGCCGCGCTCGCCGAGCTGGAAGATATCGTCTGGCATTTCATCGGCCCGCTGCAATCCAACAAGACCCGCGAGGTGGCCGAGCATTTCCGCTGGGTGCACAGCGTCGACCGGCTCAAGATCGCCCGCCGCCTCTCGGCCCAGCGCCCCGCCGAACTCGGCCCGCTGGAGATCTGCCTGCAGGTCAATGTCAGCGGCGAGGCCAGCAAGTCGGGCGTGCCGCCCGAGGCGCTCGAGGCACTGGCCCTCGAGGTCGCCGGCCTGCCCAATCTGCGCCTGCGCGGACTGATGGCGATTCCCGCTCCGGCCGAGACCCTGGACGCCCAGCGCCGTCCCTTCGCCCAGCTGCGCGAGTGCCTGGAACGCCTCAACACGGCGCACCCCGAACGGGCCCTGGACACCCTGTCGATGGGCATGAGCGGCGACCTGGAAGCCGCGGTGCAGGAAGGCGCCACCTGGGTGCGGCTGGGCACCGCCATCTTCGGGGCCCGGCCTCCGCGCCCCTGACCACTCACGCTTCTCAGAGGAGCTTCGCATGGCAAGCCAAGTCACCTTCATCGGCGCCGGCAACATGGCCAGCGCCATCTTTGGCGGCATGATCGACAACGGCTATCCGGCCACGGCGATCACCGCCACCAGCCCCGACGCCGAGCGGCTGACGGCGCTCGCCGCCGAACGTGGCATCCACACCACCGACGACAACGCCGCGGCCGTCGCCGAGGCCGACGTGGTGGTGCTGGCGGTCAAGCCGCAGATCATGCGCGAGGTCTGCGACGGCCTGCGCGACGCCGTGCAGGCGCGCCGCCCGCTGATCGTCTCGGTGGCCGCCGGCCTCACCGCCGAAACCCTGGACACCTGGCTCGGCGGCGACCTGGCGGTGGTGCGCTGCATGCCCAACACGCCGTCGCTGGTGGGGGCCGGCGCCAGCGGCCTTTACGCCAATGCCCGGGTCAGCGACGCACAGCGCGAGCTCGCCACCACGCTGCTGGAGGCCGTGGGCATCGTCGAGTGGGTCGACGACGAGGCCCTGCTCGAGGCCGTCACCGCGGTGTCGGGCAGCGGCCCGGCCTACTTCTTCCTGGTCTTCGAGGCCCTCGAGGAAGCCGGGGTACGGCTCGGCCTGCCAGCCGCCACGGCGCGCCGGCTGGCCTTGCAGACCGGCCTGGGGGCGGCGACGATGGCGCAACGCAGCGAGCACGACCCCGCCCAGCTGCGCCGCAACGTGATGTCGCCGGGCGGCACCACCGAGCGCGCCATCCACAGCCTCGAGGACGGCGGGCTGCGCGAGCTGTTCGCCGACGCAACCGAAGCCTGCGCCGCCCGCGCCCGCGAGATGGCCGCCGAACTCGGCGAGTCGACGCCGAACCGATAACGGAGGGACTCCATGGGAAGTCAACTGGGAAGCGCCGGCCTGATGCTGGTCAACACCCTGATCAACATCTACCTGTTCCTGCTGATGCTGCGCTTCCTGCTGCAGGCATCGCGTGCCGACTACTACAACCCGATCAGCCAGTCGGTGGTCAAGGTGACCCAGCCGGTGGTCAAGCCGCTGCAGGGATTCCTGCGGCCCATGGGTCGCGTCGACCTGGCGACCCTGGCGGCCGGCTTCATCATCAAGGCGCTGAGCATCATCCTGATCATGCAGGTGGCGATCGGCGGCATTCCCTCCTTCGGCGGCATCGCCATCGCCTCGGTGGCGGCGCTGGCCAGCGCGATCCTCAAGATCTACTTCTTCGCCCTGATCGGCATGATCATCCTCAGCTGGGTGGCGCCTCACGCCAGCCACCCGGGCGCGATCCTGATCATGCAGCTGGTCGAGCCGATCATGGCCCCGGTACGCCGCGTGATCCCGCCGCTGGGCATGATCGACCTGTCGCCGATCGTGGTGTTCATCGCCATCAACCTGATCGACAGCGTCCTGGTCGGCTCGCTGACCCGCGCCGCCGGCATCGCCGGCGCCCTGGTCGGTCTCTGAACGGCGGCCCGGCAATCGACAATACCGATAATGACGCAAGACACAGGGTCCGACCGGGCCCTGTCACGAACTGGACACGGACCCCTCATGCCCGAAACGCTCCCCGCCGATTCGGTCGGTCTGGTGACGCCGCAGCAGGCCCGCTTCGACGAGCCCCTGCCGCTGGCCTGCGGCAAGACCCTGCCGGCCTATGAGCTGGTCTACGAGACCTACGGCGAGCTCAATGCCGAGCGCAGCAACGCCGTGCTGGTCTGTCATGCCCTGTCGGGCCATCATCACGCCGCCGGCTATCACAGCCCCGACGACCGCAAGCCCGGCTGGTGGGACGCCCACATCGGTCCCGGCAAGGCCATCGATACCGACCGCTTCTTCGTGGTTTCCCTGAACAACCTGGGGGGCTGCCACGGCAGTACCGGCCCCTGCCACATCAATCCCGAGACCGGCCGCCTGTGGGGACCGGAGTTCCCGGTGATGACCGTCGGCGACTGGGTCGACAGCCAGGTCCGGCTCGCCGACCGGCTGGGCATCGCGCGCTTCGCCGCCGTGGTCGGCGGCAGCCTGGGCGGCATGCAGGTGCTGCAGTGGGCCATGCGCTACCCGGAACGCATCGCCAACGCCGTGGTGATCGCCGCCACGCCCCGGCTGACCGCACAGAACATCGCCTTCAACGAGGTCGCCCGCCAGGCGATCCGCTCCGACCCCGACTTCCACGGCGGCTGGTACGCGGCGCACGATACCGTGCCCAAACGCGGCCTCAAGCTGGCGCGCATGGTCGGCCACATCACCTACCTGTCCGAGCACTCGATGGGCGCCAAGTTCGGCCGCGACCTGCGCAGCGACGAGCTCAACTTCGGCTATGACGTGGAGTTCCAGGTCGAGTCCTACCTGCGCTACCAGGGCGACGCCTTCTCCACCGCCTTCGACGCCAACACCTACCTGCTGATGACCAAGGCGCTGGACTACTTCGACCCGGCGGCCGACCATCAGGGCGACCTGGCCGCCGCCCTGGCGCCGGCCTCCTGCCGTTTCCTGGTGGTCAGCTTCTCCACCGACTGGCGCTTCACACCGGAACGCTCGCGGGAGCTGGTCGATGCGCTGATGCGGGCCCGCAAGCCGGTCAGCTACGCGGCCATCGACTCCCCGCATGGCCACGATGCCTTCCTGCTCCCGGACGCGCGCTATGGCGCCGTGTTCGGCGGCTTCATGCACCGCGTGGCCCGCGACCTCGGCCTGGAGGAGCGTCACTGATGCGTCCCGACCTGACACTGATCCATCACTGGGTGCCCGAGGGTGCCCAGGTCCTCGACCTGGCCTGCGGCGACGGCACCCTGCTCGACGCCCTGGCCCGCGACAAGGGCGTCACCGGCTACGGCCTCGAGATCGACCCCGACGGCATCACCGCCTGCCTGGAACGCGGCGTCAACGTCATCGAGCAGGACCTCGACCAGGGCCTGGCCAACTTCGACGACGACGCCTGCGACCTGGTGATCATGACCCAGGCCCTGCAGGCCCTGCGCCGCCCCGACCGGATGCTCGACGAGATGCTGCGGGTGGCCAGCGAGGCGATCATCACCTTTCCCAACTTCGCCTACTGGCGTCATCGCCTGTACCTGGGCTTCAAGGGCTTCATGCCGGTGTCGCGCTCGCTGCCCTACGCCTGGTACGACACGCCCAACATCCACCAGTCCACCTTCAACGACTTCGAGCGCCTGTGCACCGACAAGGGACTGGTGATCACCGACCGCGCGGTGGGCCGGGGCGACCATGAAAGCCACTGGTCCAGCCGGCTGTGGCCCAACCTGTTCGGCGAGATCGCCATCTTCCGGGTCGGCCGCGGCGAGGCACGCCGTCATGGCTGAAGACGCCGGATCGCGCCGGATGCCGGTGCCCGCGTCAGTCGACGACGCCGGCGTCGTGCAACTGGCGATGCAGTGACACCGGCAAGCGGTCGTCCAGGCTGATGCCGGCCGGCCGACCGTCGTCCCGATCCACCCGGCACCCGTAGGCCAGCACCTCGACCCCCGCCTCGACGACCCGCCGCAGCGTCTCCGCATAGCGCGGGTCGAGATGCGCGGCCGGGGCGACGTCACGGATGCCGGTATGGGCGACACAGAACAGCAGCACCGCGCGGTGCCCGGCGGCGACCTGCGCCGCCAGGGTCTCGAGGTGCCGGGTGGCACGCTCGCTGACCGTATCGGGAAAGTAGCCGTGACCGTCGGCTTCCTGCAGGGTGACCTGCTTGACCTCGACGAAGGCGGTGCCGTGCTGCGGGTCGTCGAGCCGGAAGTCGAGACGTGCCCCCTCGAGCTTCGCCTCGCGCTTGAGCGTGGCATAGCCGGCCAGCGCTTCCACCCGCCCGGCGCGCAGCGCCTCCTCGACGATGGCATTGGTGCGCCCGGTATGCACGGAGGCCAGGGCCACCCCGCCGTCCGGCCGGGGCAGCTCGATCAGCTCCCAGGTCCAGGCCAGCTTGCGTGCCGGGTTGGTACTCGGCGACAGCCAGACCCGGCAGCCCGGCACGTTGACCGCGCGCATCGAGCCGGTATTGGGGCAGTGGGCGACCACCACGGTGCCGTCGGCGAGTTCGACATCGGCGAGGAAGCGCTTGTAGCGCCGCCGCAGGATGCCGGGAACCAGCGCCTCGTAGGTCATCTCAGGGCGTCTCGCGGTCCAGGAAACGCGCCAGCCGCGCCACCGCCTCCTCGAGCCGGGCGACGTCGTTGGTGAAGGCGATGCGCACGTGATGCTCGCCGCCGCGCACGGCGAAATCGACGCCCGGGGTGATGGCGACGTTCTCGGTCTCCAGCAGTCGCTGGCAGAAGGCCTGGCTGTCGCGGGTGTAGCGCGACACGTCGAGCCACAGGTAGAAGGCCCCCTGGGGCGGCACCGCCGGCGCCAGCCCCAGCCGCTCGAGCCCGGCGAGCAGCGCATCGCGACGCCGGTGCAACTCGCGCCGACGGCGTTCGAGCTCGCCGGCGCACTCGGGGGTGAAGGCCGCCAGGGCGGCGTGCTGCGACAGTGTCGGCGCGGCGAGGAAGACGTTCTGGGCCAGCCGGGTCAGGGGTTCCACGGCGGCCTCGGGGGCGACCAGCCAGCCCAGGCGCCAGCCGGTCATGCCGAAGTATTTCGAGAAGCTGTTGACCACGAAGGCCTCGGGGGCCACCGCCGCGGCACTCACCGGCGCCACATCGTAGCTCAGCCCCTGGTAGATCTCGTCGACCAGCAGCGCACCGTCGCGACGGGCTACCTCGCCGGCCACGGCACGCAGGCCGCCGGCATCGAGCATGTGCCCGGTGGGATTGGAGGGCGTGGCCAGCATCGCCAGCCGGGTCGCCGGCTGCCAGTGCCGGGCGACGAGCGCGGCGTCGAGCTGCCAGCCGCTTTCGTCGCCCACCGGCACGCAGTCGATCTCGGCATCGGCCAGCCCCATGAAGTGGCGGTTGCAGGGGTAGGTGGGATCGGCCATCAGCACCCGGTCGCCGCGCCCCACCAGCAGCTGGCTGGCCAGCAGCAGCGCCCCCGAGGCCCCCGGGGTGACCAGGATCCGCGCCGGATCGATGGCGGCGCCGAAGTGCGCCGCATAGTGGCCGGCAATCGCCTCGCGCAGCGCCGGAATGCCGCCGGCCGGCGTGTAGCGGGTCCGCCCCTCGGCCAGCGCCTGCCGCCCGGCCTCCACCACCGGCTCGGGCGTGGCGAAGTCGGGCTCGCCGATCTCCAGGTGAATCACGTCGTGTCCGGCCGCCTCGCGCGCCTGGGCCTGCTCCAGCAGCCCCATCACCCGAAACGGCTGCACCCGATCGATACGGGCGTTCCAGTTCATGCCGGCGTCCTCCTCCTGCGCCATCGCCAGATCCGCACGCCACGTTGCCCGGGCATGCGACACGGGTCAATCTTCTCACGACAAGCGCCCGCAGCGGTTGCAAACCCCCCGCTTTTTCGCTAAATAAGCAAGGCTTCGGGTGGGCATGCCATCCGCGGAGGCGGCGGAGACGGACACGCCGACCCGCTTCCGACCGGCCGGGCATCGGCCCAAGTCACTTGCGTAATGAGGCAGCCCCATGCCAGTAGCGGAACAGAAAACGGAAGCGCCCAAGAGATTCACCCCGTACGAGCCGGCGCCGGGTGAAGAGTACATGAACGACAAGCAGCTGGAGCACTTCCGCCAGATCCTGCTGGGCTGGAAGCAGGATCTCATGGAAGAGGTGGACCGCACCGTGCGCCATCTGCAGGAAGACGCCAACAACTACGCCGACCCGGCCGACCGGGCGACCCAGGAAGAAGGCTTCAGCCTTGAGCTGCGCACCCGCGATCGCGAGCGCAAGCTGCTCAAGAAGATCAACGAGACCCTCGAGAAGATCGACGAGGACGACTACGGCTTCTGCGAGGCCTGCGGCGTCGAGATCGGCATCCGCCGCCTCGAGGCACGCCCGACCGCCACCCTGTGCGTCGACTGCAAGACGCTGGCGGAGCTCAAGGAAAAGCAGCTGGGCGGCTGATCCCCCGTCCGACCGGACACGGGCGCCGCATGGCGCCCGTTTGCGTTTCAGGAGAGTTCGATGCCCGGTTATCGCGGCCGCTTCGCCCCCACGCCCTCCGGCCCGCTGCACCTCGGCTCGCTGGTCGCCGCGCTGGGCAGTTACCTCGACGCCCGCCATGTCGGCGGCACCTGGCTGCTGCGCATCGAGGACGTCGACCCGCCGCGCTGCCCGCCGGGCACCGCCGACGCCATCCGCCGCCAGCTCGAGATTTACGGCCTCCACTGGGACGGCGAGGTCCGCCATCAGCGGACTCGCGACGCCGCCTACCAGGCGGCGCTGGATCGCCTGGCCGCCGCCGGGCTGGCCTACCCGTGCAGCTGCTCGCGCAAGGAATGGCGCGAGCACCCCGTCTACCCCGGCTGGTGCCGCGACGGCGTGCGCGCCCCCGGGCGCCCGCTGGCCTGGCGGCTGCGCAGCGATCTCGGGGAACGCCCGGTCATCTGGCATGACCGCCTGTTCGGCGCGCAGTGCTTCGACCCCGCCGAGCGGGGGGACGTGGTGCTCAAGCGCAAGGAGGGGCTGTGGGCCTATCAGCTGGCGGTGGTGGTGGATGACGCCGACCAGGGCATCACCGACGTGGTGCGCGGCGTCGACCTGCTCGACAACACGCCCTGGCAGTGGCAGCTGCAGGCCGCGCTGGGCGTCCCGCATCCGCGCTACCTGCACCTGCCGCTGGTGGTGGCCGAGAACGGCCAGAAGCTCTCCAAGCAGAACCTCGCCCCCGCGCTGCCCGAGGACGACGCCAGCGTTCGCCACCGGCTGCACGACGCCCTGGGCCTGCTGGCCCAGGCGCCGCCGGCGGCCCTGCGCACGGCCCCCGTGGCCGAGCAGCTCGCCCACGCCGTCAGCCACTGGGACCCGGGCCGGCTCGACGCCCGCGCGCATCTTCCCGCCCCGCCCGCCTGAACGCGGGCAGGGATGCGACACACGTCGGCTTGAGTCGCTGCCCTCGCCTTCCCTACACTCGAGGGTTTCTCCCGCGCGGGCCTGCGAATGTACGTTTACCGCATCATGCTGTTTCTGGTCTTCGGCGGCTATCTGCTGTCGCCGGCGCTGATGAGCGGCTGGGCGGTTCCCGGCATGGCCTGGTATCGCCCCTTCCTGATCTGGAGCGGGCTGATCGCCCTGTCGGTCTGGCTGGAGCAGAAAAGGAAGCTCGATGAGCATTAGCCTGACGGGCCTGCTGGCGCTGACCGCCGGCTACCTGGGGCTGATGCTGCTGATTGCCGGCGTCGTGGAGCGGGGCTGGCTGCCGGCGCGGGTCGTGCATCACCCGCTGGTCTACGGCCTGTCGCTGGGGGTCTACGTCAACGCCTGGGGCCTGTTCGGCAGCGTCGCGCTGGCCGCCGAGATCGGCTACGGCTACCTGGCCTACTTCCTGGGCGTGGCCGGCGCCTTCCTGCTGGCGCCGGTGCTGCTGGTGCCGATCCTGCGCCTGACCCGCACCTATCAACTGGCCTCGCTGGCCGACCTGTTCGCCTTCCGTTTCCGCAGCCGCTGGGTCGGCACCCTGGTGACCGTGATCACCCTGCTCGCCGTGCTGCCGCTGCTGGCCCAGCAGGTCCAGGTGGTGGGCGCCATCGCCTATCGCCTGAGCGGGCTCGCCGATCCGGCCTGGCTGGCGCTGGCCTTCTGCGTGCTGGCGGCGGTGATGGCCCTGCGCCTCGGCGCGCGCCACGCGCATCTCAACGCCGACCACGACAGCCTCGCCGTGGCCGTCGCCACCGGCTCGCTGCTCAAGCTCGGCGCCATGCTCACCCTGGGCGGCATCGCCCTGTACGGCGTCTTCACCGGCCCGGCCGACCTGCAGCAGTGGCTCGAGGGCCCCGGCCAGCCGCTGCAGGCGATGGCCGCACGGCTGCCGCCCGGCCAGTGGCGCACCCTGCTGCTGCTGTTCTTCGCCGCCGCCTTCCTGGCGCCCCACATGTTCCACATGGCGTTCGCCCGCGGGCCATCACGCCAGGCACTGTTGCAGGCGGGCTGGCAACTGCCGCTGCTGCTGCTGCTGATCGCCCTGCCCGCGCCGCTGATCCTGTGGGCCGCCCAGGCGCTCGGCAGCGCCTCGCCGGAGGCCGGGCTGGCCTACCTGGCCTTCACCCTCAGCGACACCCCCGGCGTGATCGCGCTGGTCTTCGTCGCCGGCCTCGCCGCCGCTGCCGGCACCCTGGTGGTCACCACCCTGGCCCTGGCCGGCATGGCGCTCAACCACCTGGTGCTGGTGGCGCACCCGCCGGCACGCCAGGGCAATCTGTATCGCTGGCTGCTCGACCTGCGTCGCCTGCTGATCATCGCCGTGATTCTCGGCGGCTGGATCTTCTACCGGCTGGTGGGCGTGCATCACGATCCCACCACCCTGGGGCTGGTGGCCTTCATCGGCATTGCCCAGTGCCTGCCCGGCATGCTGGCGGTGCTCTACTGGCCGGGCGCCAACCGCAAGGGCATGGTCAGCGGGCTGCTGGTCGGCAGCGGGCTGTGGCTGGGCGGGCTGTGGCTGCCGCTGATCGCCGACCTGCCGCCGCTGGTGATCGTGCCGCCGGGGCTCGAGCTGCTCGCGAACGAGCCGGCCTGGTACGCCGTCACCCTGATCTCGCTGGCCGCCAACGCCCTGACCTTCATCGGCGTCTCGCTGGTGACGCGCACCTCCGACGGGGAACGCGCCGCCGCGGAGGCCTGCTCGATCGATGCCGTCATCCGCCCCAAGCGCCTGCCGCTCAGCGCGCGCACGGCGGCGGATTTCAAGCAGCACCTGAGCGCGGCCCTGGGCACCGATGTCGCCGCCCGCGAGGTCGACCACGCCCTGGACGACCTGGCCATGTCGCCACAGGAAAGCCGGCCCTACGCCCTGCGCCGGCTGCGCGGCCGGGTCCAGGCCAACCTGTCGGGCCTGATGGGCCCCTCGGTGGCGCGGGACATCGTCGACCGTTTCCTGCCCTTCCAGGCCGGTTCGCAGCCGGCCACCGAGGATGTGCATTACGTCGAGAGCCTGCTCGAGGCCTACCGCTCGCGCCTGACCGGCCTGGCTCGCGAGCTCGACGGGCTGCGCCGCTACCATCGCCGGACCCTGACCCAGCTGCCGATCGGCCTGTGCGCCTTCGGCGACGACGGCGAGCTGCTGATGTGGAACGAGGCCCTAGCGCGGCTGTCCGGCATCGCGGGCGACAGCGTGATCGGCGCCCGCCGCGAGAGCCTGCCGGCGCCCTGGGCCGAGCTGCTGGGGCGCACCTTCGATCATCACGACCGCTTCCTGTACAAGCAGGCCGTGCCGCTGGCGGCCGGCACCCGCTACCTGACCTTGCACAAGGCCGACCTCGACGCGGCCGACGGCGAGCGCGGCGGCACCGTGGTGCTGATCGAGGACCACAGCGACATGAAGTGGCTGGAGGACGAGCTGGTCCACGCCGAACGCCTGGCCTCGATCGGCCGCCTGGCCGCCGGCGTCGCCCACGAGATCGGCAACCCCGTCACCGGCATCTCCTCGTTGGTCCAGAACCTGCGCTACGACACCGACGACCCGCTGGTGCTGGAGACGGCGGACCAGATCCAGCAGCTCACCGAACGCATCTCGCGAATCGTCGGCTCGCTGGTGAGTTTCGCCCACGGCGGCCGACACGGCGGACAGGCCACCGGCATGGCGCCCTGCGACGTCCGCGAACTGGCCGACGAGGCCCTGCACTTGATACAGCTGGCCCGCTCGGGCGAGGATATCGTCTATTGCAACGACTGCCCCGCCGGCCTGACGGTGCAGGGCGATGCCCAGCGGCTGGTGCAGGTGCTGGTCAACCTGCTCGGCAATGCCCGGGACGCCAGCCCGCCGGGCGCCACGGTCGTCGTCGAGGCGGGAGCGCGGGACGGCGGGGTGTATCTGGCGGTGGTCGACACCGGCGGCGGCATCGATCCCGCGATTCGCGATCACCTGTTCGAGCCCTTCACGACCACCAAGCCCCCGGGAGAAGGCACCGGACTCGGCCTGTCGCTGGTCTACAGCATCATCCGCGACCACCGGGGCCAGGTGCATGTCGAATCGCCCCTTCCCGACCTCGATCACGGCACCCGCATCGCCCTGTGGCTGCCGGAACCCCATCAGGATGGCAGAGACACCGATGACCCAGATTCTGATCGTTGAAGACGAAGCCATCATCCGCACGGCGCTGCGCCGCCTGCTGGAGCGCCACGCCTACACGGTCAGCGAGGCCGAATCGGTCGATGACGCCCGGCGCCAGGGTCTCGATCGCTTCGACCTGATCATCAGCGACCTGCGCCTGCCCGGCGATCCGGGCACCGCGCTGATCGAGGCCGCCGCACCGGTGCCCGTGCTGATCATGACCAGCTACGCCAGCATGCGCTCGGCCGTGGATGCCCTGAAGCAGGGCGCCGTGGACTACGTGGCCAAGCCCTTCGACCACGAGGAGCTGCTGGCCACCGTGCGCCAGGCCCTCGAGCAGCATGCCCCGCGCCGCGAGAGCACCGAGGCCCCGTCGCCGGCCGCGCAGCCCCAGGTCCCGCAGGACATGATCGGCGACTGCCCGGCGATGCAGGCCGTGTACACCCGCATTCGCAAGACGGCGCCGGCGGACGTCACGGTACTGATCCAGGGCGAGTCGGGCACCGGCAAGGAGCTGGTCGCCCGCGCCATCCATCGCCAGAGCCGGCGAGCACGGGCACCGCTGATCTGCGTCAACTGCGCGGCGATTCCCGAGACGCTGATCGAGTCCGAGCTGTTCGGTCACGAGAAGGGCGCCTTCACCGGCGCCAGCGCGGCGCGCACCGGACTGGTCGAGGCCGCCGACGGCGGCACGCTGTTCCTCGACGAGATCGGCGAACTGCCGCTCGACGCCCAGGCGCGCCTGCTGCGCGTGCTGCAGGAGGGCGAGATCCGCAAGATCGGCTCGGTCGAGACCCGTCACGTCGACGTGCGCCTGATCGCCGCCACCCATCGCGACCTGCATGCGCTGTCGAAGAGCGGCGAGTTCCGCCTCGACCTCTACTATCGCCTCAACGTGATGCAGATCGACCTGCCCCCCCTGCGCGAACGCGAGAGCGACATCCTGACGATCGCCGATGTGCTGCTGCAGTCTGCCTGCCGCCGTCACGACCGCGAGGGCCTGAAACTCTCGCGATCGGCGCGCCGCGACATCCGCGACTACCCCTGGCCGGGCAACGTGCGCGAGCTGGAGAATGCCCTGGAACGCGGGGTGATCCTCGCCGAGGGCAACCTGATCCATCCCGACGACCTGGGCATCAAGCCGTCGCCCGCCCCCCGGACGCCGGTCCCGCCACGCGGCGACCCGGCGGACACCGGCGACGGCGGCAAGGCGGCGGCCGAGGAGGATCTCTCCCTGGAGGACTACTTCCAGCACTTCGTGCTCGAGCATCAGGACCAGATGAGCGAGACCGAACTGGCGCAGAAGCTGGGCATCAGCCGCAAGTGCCTCTGGGAGCGGCGTCAGCGCCTCGGCATCCCCCGCAAGAAGTCGCCCCGCAGCCGCTCGGCCTGACGACGCGTTTCTGCCTGACGTATACGCCTTCCTTGCCATTGCCGACGACCGCCGGCGAAAGCCGAACGGTCATCGGCTGCGGCTGCGACCAAGGTCGTCCAAGACCATGGTCTAACAGGAATTTCTTCACGCGAAACGCCTCCCGGGACCGGCCGAACCGGAAGGTCTGCACCACTTGTTACCATCCCACCCAGCATTTTCCCCATCGCGGGGCATGAACGGTAACACCCGCGCTACCGACGACGATCAGCTGTCGACACCAAAAACACAAGATCCTGTTTTTAAAGAACAAAAGAACACATGGCATGCCTGGTGCAACATATCGGTCAAGAAAAACAAGACCCGGATGCCGGCGACGCCAACAACAACAAGAGACGTTCGCGGCGACAGCGCGTTGCAAGAACCCAACAACAAGCCAGGCAACGACATCGATTCCCGAGGGCGAACAACAACAAGCACCCAGGCGAGGAATCCATCGGCCACAACAATCACAACAGGGCCGAGACAATCCGGTGAATGAATCGGGACGCGACGCTCCGTGCACGGGACGAACAACAACAACGCCTGTCCGAGGAGCACCTTCGGCAACAACAACAAGCCGCCGGAGGGAGGCAGACACCCCTGCCGTCGTGTTGGATTATTGTTTTGAATACGAGGCGGTCGCCATCAGGAAGACAACCAACAACAAGACTCTGCTTGCCTGATGACTCCGATTGGTGACTGTGGTGCGTATTCAAGGCGATGCGCCATCACGAAGAAAAATCAACAGCATGGACGCTGTCGGAAAGCTTAAGGGGAGGCCATTGGCCTCCCCTTTCTCATGGACTCTCACGGGCATGCGGCGCCTCCGACGTGCCTTCAATGCTTTGCAAGGGTCCGGCGCTCCGCTACACTGGCTTTTTCGCGAACAGCGAGACACTATCGCGGCATGTTCAAAGGATTTACCCGCTTTCTGCAACGCCCCGGTGAACGATTGAAGACACTCTTCGGCAATCAGGACGGCTCCGGCCAGACTCCCGGGCTTCGCATACTTCCCCGAGAAGACCACCCCATTTCGCGGCGCCTGTTCAGCGACAGCGCGCTCAAGGTGCTCTATCGCCTGCACAACGCCGGCTTCGAGGCCTATCTGGTCGGTGGCTGCCTGCGCGACGCCCTGCTCGGCAAGACACCCAAGGATTTCGACGTCGCCACCGACGCCACGCCGGATCAGCTGCGCGAGCTGTTCCGCAACTCGCGCATCATCGGGCGGCGCTTCCGTATCGTTCACGTGCGCTTCGGGCGCGAGATCATCGAGGTCACCACCTTCCGCGGCCGCCCCGGCGACGAGCACGGCGAGCACCTCGCCCATCAGTCCGAAGACGGGCTGCTGCTGCGCGACAATGTCTGGGGCAGCGTCGAGGAAGACGCCATGCGCCGCGACTTCACCGTCAACGCGCTCTACTACAATATCGCCGACTTCTCCCTGCACGACTGGGCCGGCGGCCTGACCGACATCGAGAACCGCACGCTGCGCCTGATCGGCGATCCGCAGGTGCGCTATCGCGAGGATCCGGTGCGCATGCTGCGGGCGATCCGCTTCGCCGCCAAGCTGGACTTCAGCCTGGCCGCGGCGACCGAAGCCCCGATCCGCGACATGGCACCGCTGCTGCTGCAGATTCCCCCGGCCCGCCTGTTCGAGGAAGTGCTCAAGCTCTTCCTCTCCGGCCAGGCGGTGGCCACCTATCACCTGCTGCGCGAGTACGGCCTGTTCGCCATGCTCTTCCCCGAGGCGGACGAGTCCATCGCCGAGCTCGAGTGGGCCGAACCCCTGATCCTCCAGGCCCTGGCCAATACCGACGAGCGCATCCGCCAGGAGCGGCCGGTCACGCCCGCCTTCCTGTTCGGCGCCCTGCTGTGGCCCGGCGTGCAGTGGCGGGCCCGGCAGCTTCAGGCGGAAGGTATGCCGCCGATTCCCGCCCAGCAGACCGCAGCCCAGCAGGCCGTGTCGCGCCAAATCCAGCACACCTCGATTCCCAAGCGCTTCAGCCTGCCCATGCGCGATATCTGGGACCTGCAGGAACGCCTGCCCCGGCGCCGCGGCAAGCGTGCCTTTCAGACCTTGGAGCATCCGCGCTTCCGCGCCGCCTACGACTTCCTGCTGCTGCGCGAGAGCGCCGGCGAGATTGCTCCCGGCCTGGGGCACTGGTGGACGGCCTTCCAGGAAGGCGACGAACACGAGCAGCGCCGCCTGCTCGGCAAGGTGGACGCCGACCCCGCCGGCACCCCCGGGCCGCGCCGCCGCCCGCGCAAGCGCCGCCGCGGTGGGCGCAACCGGCGCTCGACGCCCGACCATGACTGAGCCGCGGCCCCGCCTTGCCTACATCGGCCTGGGCAGCAACCTCGACGACCCCGAGCATCAGGTGCGTCGGGCCCTGGCCGAGCTGGAGGCCCTGCCGCTGACCCGGCTCGAAGCCGGTTCACCGCTGTATCGCAGCGCACCGATGGGGCCCCAGGATCAGCCGCCGTTCATCAATGCCGTGGCCCGACTGGCCACGCAGTTGTCGCCGCTGGCGCTGCTCGACCAGCTGCAGGCCCTCGAACAGCGCCATCGCCGCGTCCGCCGACGCCACTGGGGGCCGCGCACCCTGGACCTCGACCTGCTGCTCTACGAGGGGTGCCGGGCTCGCTGGCCACGCCTGACCCTGCCCCATCCGGGGATCGCCGAGCGCAACTTCGTGCTGGTGCCGCTGGCCGACATCGCCCCGGACGAGCGCCTCGGCGACACGCCCGTGTCAGGCCTGGCCCGCGCCCTCGGCCGGGACGGCTTGCAGCGCCTGGCCTCGCAGCAGTAGAGTTGCATCACGATTGTTACCATCCCACACTTCAGACCCGAAGCGGGTAACAACCCAGGTAACACCCTGCCCGCCATGCCCTCGAAACGGGTGCAGTCCGACAAGTCGACGAGAAGCCAGTCATGAAAACCGTCACCGTGAGCACGCTGCAGGCCGCCAAGCGCGCCGGCGAGCCGTTCAGCTGCCTGACCGCCTATGATGCCTCCTTCGCCGAGGCCGCCAGCCGGGCCGGCATCGAGGTCCTGCTGGTCGGCGACTCCCTGGGGATGGTCCTGCAGGGCCATGCCAGCACCCTGCCGGTCACCCTCGACGACATCGCCTACCACACCCGCTGCGTGGCGCGCACCAAGGGAGCCAGCCTGCTGATGGCCGACCTGCCGTTCATGAGCAACGCCTCGACGGAGCGGCTGCTGCAGGATGCCGGCGCCCTGATGCGGGCCGGCGCGGAGATGGTCAAGATCGAGGGCGAGGCGTGGATGGCCGACGGCATCCGCGAGCTGACCCGGCGCGGCGTCCCGGTCTGCGCCCACCTGGGGCTGACGCCGCAGATGGTCCACCAGCTCGGCGGCTTCAAGGTCCAGGGGCGCGAGGCCGACCGCGCCGAGCAGCTCATCGCCGATGCGCGCACCCTGGTCGAGGCCGGCGCCTCGGTGATCCTGGTCGAGTGCGTGCCCGCCAGCCTGGGCCGCGCCATGCAGGCCGCGCTCGACGTGCCGGTGATCGGCATTGGTGCCGGCGCCGGCACCGACGGCCAGATCCTGGTGATGCACGACGTGATCGGCGTGAGCAGCGGCTACATCCCGCGCTTTTCCAAGAACTTCCTCGCCGAGTCCGGCTCGATCCAGGGCGCCTTCCGGGCCTACCATGACGCTGTCAAGGCGCGTCGCTTTCCGGCCGAGGAGCACAGTTTCTAATGCAGACCATCCACGACATCGCCACGCTGCGCCGCACCCTGGGCGAGGCACGCCGGGCCGGACGACGCATCGGCCTGGCACCGACCATGGGCAACCTCCACCGGGGCCATCTGGCGCTGGTCGCCGAGGCACGCCGCCGGGCCGACCTGGTGGTCGCCAGCATCTTCGTCAACCCGCTGCAGTTCGGGCCCGACGAGGACTTCGCCAGCTATCCACGCACGCTCGATGCCGACCGGGCCGCGCTCGAGGACGCCGGCTGCGACATCCTCTTCGCGCCCGCCGCCGAGGCCATCTACCCGCGCGGCACCGGGGCGTCCTCCACCGTGCACGTGCCCGACGTCAGCGAGGGGCTGTGCGGCGCGCGCCGGCCCGGCCACTTCGACGGCGTCTCCACCGTGGTGAGCATGCTGTTCAACCTGGTCCAGCCCGATCTCGCCTGCTTCGGCGAGAAGGACTATCAGCAGCTCGCGGTGATCCGCCGGATGGTCACCGACCTGCACTTTCCCGTCGAGATCGTCGGCGTACCCATCGTGCGTGCCGAGGACGGCCTGGCCCTCTCCTCGCGCAACGGTTACCTGAGCGCCGAGCAGCGCGCCCGGGCCCCGCGCCTGCAGGCCGTGCTCGCGGCGACCCGCGAGGCGCTTGCGGGGGGCGAGGCGCCCGACGCGGCACTGCGCGAGGGCCTCGTCCGCCTCACCGAGGCAGGCTTCAAGCCCGACTACCTCGAGCTGCGCCGGGCCGACGACCTGGGGCCGGTGACCGACGCCACCCGCGAGGCGGTACTGCTGGCCGCGGCCCACCTGGGAGCGGCCCGCCTGATCGACAACCTCCCGGTAACATTGCCACGCTGATCGCGGTCCATCGAGGAACGCCATCCCCGTCCAGTTCGCCTGACCACCCCGCTCCGCCGCTGCCGGCGGGGCGCCTTTCCCGCCTCCGAGTCTGTCCACCGTCAAACTTCGACGGATTGGCAATTGCCGCAACGCACAAGCTTCTCCTATGCTGACGGGGCATTTCGCCCTCGATTCAAGGAGTCTCACATGCAAGACGTGGTCATCGTCGCGGCGCGCCGCACCGCCATCGGCACCTTCGGCGGGTCGCTCGCCGGGATTCCCGCTGCCGAGCTCGGCGCCAAGGTGATCCAGGATATCCTCGCCACTACCGGCGTCGCCCCCGAGCAGGTCGACGAGGTCCTGCTCGGCCACGTCCTGACCGCCGCCTGCGGCCAGAACCCGGCCCGCCAGGCCTCCATCCTGGGCGGCCTGCCCGATGGCGTACCGGCGATGACCATCAACAAGGTCTGCGGCTCCGGCCTCAAGGCGCTGCACCTGGCCACCCAGGCGATCCGCTGCGGCGACGCCGAGCTGATCCTCGCCGGCGGCCAGGAGAACATGTCCCTGGCGCCGCATGCCCTGCCGCATTCGCGCACCGGCCAGCGCATGGGCGACTGGAAGGCGGTCGACACCATGGTCTACGACGGCCTGTGGGACGCCTTCAACCAGTACCACATGGGCATCACCGCCGAGAATCTCGCCGAGAAGTACGGCATCACCCGCGAGCAGATGGACGAATTCGCCGCCGAATCCCAGCAGAAGGCCAGCGCCGCCATCGAGGCCGGTCGCTTCGACAGCCAGATCGTCCCCGTCGAGATTCCCCAGCGCAAGGGCGATCCGCTGGTCTTCAAGACCGACGAAGGCCCGCGGGCGGGGATCACCGCCGAGAAGCTCGGCGGCATGAAGCCGGCCTTCAAGAAGGACGGCACCGTCACCGCCGGCAACGCCTCGTCGATCAACGACGGCGCCGCCGTGACCATGCTCTGCAGCGAGAGCAAGGCCCGCGAACTGGGACTCGAGCCGCTGGCCCGCATCAAGGCCTACGCCAATGCCGCCGTCGATCCGGCGATCATGGGCATCGGCCCGGCCCCGGCGACCCGCCGCTGCCTGGAGAAGGCCGGCTGGACGATCGACGACCTCGACCTGATCGAGGCCAACGAGGCCTTCGCCGCCCAGGCCCTGTCGGTCAACAAGGAACTCGGCTGGGATCCGGCCAGGATCAACGTCAACGGCGGGGCGATCGCCCTGGGCCACCCGATCGGCGCCTCCGGCTGCCGGATCTTGGTCACGCTGGTCCACGAGATGATCGCCCGTGACGCCAGGAAGGGTCTGGCCACGCTGTGCATCGGCGGCGGCCAGGGCGTGGCGCTGGCCATCGAACGCTAAGCACCGCCCTTTCCCCCGGGCCGGCATCCGTCGGCCCCGCACACGGCGACGTCGTCTCTTCGGCGTCGCCGTGTCGCGCTTGCGCCCCCGGCCCCGCCACGTCACCATGACGGGGTTTATCCCACATCGTGTGAGCCATCATGAGCAAGTTCTGGAGCCCGGACGTTCGCGAGCTGACGCCCTACGTCCCCGGCGAGCAGCCCCGTGAACGACTGATCAAGCTGAACACCAACGAGAACCCCTACCCGCCGGCGCCGGGCGTCGAACAGGTGCTGCGCGACTACCCGGTCGACCACCTGCGCCTCTACCCCGATCCCGATGCGCTGGCATTGCGCGAGGCACTGGCCCACGAGCATGGCGTGGCGGTCGAGCAGGTCTTCGTCGGCAACGGCTCCGACGAAGTGCTGGCCCTGGCCTTCCAGACCTTCTTCCGTCAGCCTCGCCCGCTGCTGATGCCGGGCATCACCTATAGCTTCTACCCGGTCTACTGCCGCCTTTACGATATCGCCTACCGGACCGTGGCACTCGATGACCACTGGCAGGTGCCGCTGGACGCCCTGAGCGGCGACAACGGCGGCGTGATCTTCGCCAATCCCAATGCACCGACCGGCCACGGCCACGCGAAGGAGGCCATCGCCGGCCTGCTGGAGCGCGTCACCGACAGTGTGGTGCTCATCGACGAGGCCTACGTCGACTTCGGTGGGGAAAGCAGCGTGCCGCTGGTGGCGGAGTATCCCAACCTGCTGGTGGTGGGCACCTTCTCCAAGTCGCGCAGCCTGGCCGGGCTGCGGATCGGCTACGCGATCGGCTCGCGGGAGCTGATCGAGGGGCTGGAGCGGGTCAAGAACTCCTTCAACTCCTACCCGCTCGACAGCCTGGCAATCGCCGCCGGTGTCGCCGCGCTGGCCGACCGCGAGCACTTCGACGCCTGTCGCGATAACGTCATCGCCACCCGCGAGCGCACCCGCCGGCGGCTCGTCGATCTGGGCTTCGAGGCCCTGCCCTCGCAGACCAACTTCCTGCTCGCCCGCCACGACGGCCACGATGCCGGAGTGCTGTTCACCGGCCTGCGCGAGCGCGGCATCCTGGTGCGTCACTTCAACAGCGAGGCGTTGCACGACTTCCTGCGCATCTCGATCGGCACCGACGATGAGATGGACAGCCTGATCGAAGCGCTCGAGGCGCTGTGTCGCGGGTAACATCGCTCCGCCACCGGCGATAGCCATGAAAAACGGCCCACCCGCCAAGCGGGTGGGCCGTTTTCGTGATACCGGCGATCAGGCGTGGATCACTCGGCGAGGCTGGCCTCGAAGGCGGCCTTTTCCTCGGCGGTGACTTCCTTGATCGACAGCTTGACGCGGTTGCGGTTGTCGATGTCGAGCACCTTGACCACCACGTCGTCACCCTCGTTGAGGTAGTCGCGGACGCTGTTGACGCGCTCCGGCACGATCTGCGAGATGTGCACCAGACCGTCGGTGCCCGGCATGAAGTTGACGAACGCGCCGAAGTCGGCGATGCGCACCACCTTGCCCTTGTAGAGCTTGCCGATCTCGGCTTCGGCGGTGATGCCCAGCACGGTGTCGATGGCGCGCTTGGCGGCCGCCTTGTCCTCGGCGTAGATGCGCACGGTGCCATCGTCGTCGATGTCGATCGAGGCGCCGGTGTCGTCGCAGATCTGACGGATGGTCGCACCACCCTTGCCGATGACGTCGCGGATCTTGTCCGGGTCGATCTTGATGGTGGCCATGGACGGCGCGTTGGCGGAGACTTCCTCGCGGCTCTGGGCGATCACCTGGTTCATCTCGCCGAGGATGTGCAGCCGCGCCTCATGGGCCTGCTGCAGCGCCTGCTCCATGATCTCCTCGTTGATGCCCTCGATCTTGATGTCCATCTGCAGGGCGGTGACGCCGGAGGCCGAGCCGGCCACCTTGAAGTCCATGTCGCCGAGGTGGTCCTCATCACCCAGGATGTCGGTGAGCACGGCGAACTTGTCGTCGTCCTTGACCAGACCCATGGCGATGCCAGCCACCGGTGCCTTGAGCGGCACGCCGGCGTCCATCAGCGCCAGCGAGGAGCCGCACACCGAGGCCATGGAGCTCGAGCCGTTGGACTCGGTGATCTCGGAGACCACGCGAATGGTGTAGGGGAATTCCTCGTCGCTGGGCAGCATGGCCTGGACACCGCGGCGTGCCAGACGACCATGGCCGATCTCGCGACGCTTGGGTCCACCCATGAAGCCGGCTTCGCCCACGCTGTAGGGTGGGAAGTTGTAGTGCAGCAGGAAACGGTCCTTGCGCTCGCCTTCCAGCGACTCGATCAGCTGGGCATCGCGCAGGGTGCCGAGGGTGGCCACGACCACGGCCTGGGTTTCGCCACGAGTGAAGATCGCCGAGCCGTGGGTCTTGGGCAGGCTGCCGACCTCGATGTTCAGCGAACGCACGGTCTTGTGATCGCGGCCGTCGATGCGCGGCTCGCCGTTGATTACGCGCTGGCGCACGACACGTTTCTCGAGCGCGGCGAAGGCGCCCTTGACCTCGTCGGCGGCAAACTGACCGTCTTCTTCACCGGCCAGCTGCGCCACGGCTTCATCCTTCAGCGCGGACAGCGCATCCTGACGGGCCATCTTGTCGGTGATGCGGTAGGCCTCGCCGACCTTGCTCTCGAAGGCACTCGCGAGCGCGTCCTTCAGAGCGGTATTCTCGGCGGCCGGCTGCCAGTCCCAGCGCGGCTTGCCGGCCTCGGCGGCCAGCTCGTTGATGGCGGAGACGGCGACCTGCATTTCCTGGTGGCCGTAGAGCACGGCGCCCAGCATCTCGTCCTCGAGCAGCTCGCTGGCCTCGGACTCGACCATCAGCACGGCCTTCTCGGTGCCGGCGACGACCATGTTCAGCTCGGAGGTGGCGAGCTCCTCGACGCTCGGGTTGAGGAAGTAGCCGCGCTCCTCGGTGAAGCCAACGCGGGCGGCGCCAATCGGGCCGTTGAACGGCACGCCGGAGACGGCCAGCGCCGCGGAAGTGCCGATCATGGCGGCGATATCCGGGTCCTGGTTACGATCGGCGGAGAGCACCGTGCAGATGACCTGGACTTCGTTCATGAAGCCCTTGGGGAACAGCGGACGAATCGGCCGATCGATCAGCCGCGAGGTGAGGGTCTCCTTCTCGGTGGGACGCCCCTCACGCTTGAAGAAGCCGCCGGGAATCTTGCCGACCGAGTAGGTCTTCTCCTGGTAGTGGACGGACAGCGGGAAGAACGGCTGGGCGGGGTTGACGTCCTTCTTCGCCACCACGGTGCACAGCACCACGGTGTCGTCCATGGTGACCATCACGGCACCGGAGGCCTGGCGGGCGATGCGCCCGGTTTCCAGGGTGACGGTACTGTTACCGTACTGGAATGTCTTTCTGACCGGATTCACGGGGCTTCCTTCAACTTGTCGGTTTCATGTTCGGGCGTTTCTTGACTCGGCGCCCATTTTAGGCGTTCGCGCCGGTGAGGGCTACCGATGCGACCGCTGCCCGGCGTCTGGCGTGCCCGGCAAGCGCCCAAAAAAGAACAAGCAACCCCGGAGGGTTGCTTGTTCCGAAATCATCCGCGGGATGATGGCCGAACTCAGCGGCGCAGCCCCAGACGCTGGATCAGCGACTGATAACGCTCGAAGTCCTTGCGCTTGAGGTAGTCGAGCAGTTTGCGGCGCTGGTTGACCATGCGAATCAGGCCACGACGGGAGTGGTGATCCTGCTTGTTGGTCTTGAAGTGGGACTGAAGGCCGTCGATGTTGGCGGTCAGCAGAGCCACCTGAACTTCGGGGGAACCGGTGTCGTTGTCACCACGGCCGTATTCCTTGACGATCTCGGCCTTCTTTTCAGCGGTCAATGCCATCTGTGTCTCCAGTAAGCAATATGCCTGATGGGGATGAATGTCGGAGACCACGCATATTTGCAGTCTCCCCGTACGCCGCGTGAGCGGCGACGATGGGCGCCACCGGACTCAGCCGGTGGCCACCAGCCGGCGCGGGGCGATCTCGCCCGGCGCCGTGACCGTGACCAGCCCCAGGAAGGACTCGTCACGATACAGCCTGGCCAGGGCATCGCCGGCCAGACCGGCGGTGTCCGTGGCGGCGCGCTGCCCATGGAGCAGGCGCGCGGCCGTGGCCTGCGCGACGTCCAGCCGCGGCAGATGCCGCACCAGCACGTCCATCGGCAACAGGGCCGTGTCGCGGGACTCGAGCGCGTCGAGCGCGGCGAAATCCAGCATGTCGTCGGCCGCGAAGGGCCCGGACCGCAACCGGCGCAGGGCGGTGATATGCGCGCCACAGCCCAGGGCCCGGCCGATGTCCTCGGCCAGCGTGCGGATATAGGTGCCCTTGCTGCAGGCGACGTCCAGCTCGAAGGCATCGCCCTCGAAGGCAAGGAGGCGCGCATCATACACCCTCACACGGCGTGCTGCACGCTCGACCTGCTTGCCCTCGCGGGCCAGTTCGTAGAGCTTGCGCCCCTCGTGCTTGAGCGCCGAATGCATCGGCGGGATCTGATCGATCTCGCCGCTGAAGTCGGCCAGCACACGCCGTACCCGCGCTTCGTCGACGCCCTCGACAGGGCGACGCTCGACGACGGCACCCTCGGCATCCCCGGTGTCGGTGACCAGCCCCAGCTGCACCCGAGTGCGGTACGCCTTGTCCGCCTCGAGCAGGTAGGAGGAAAACTTGGTCGCCTCGCCGAAGCACACCGGCAGCAGCCCGGTGGCCATCGGATCGAGGGTGCCGGTATGCCCCGCCTTCTGCGCCTGGAACAGGCGCCGCGCCCGCTGCAGGGCATGATTGCTCGACACGCCGGCGGGCTTGTCGAGCAGCAGCACGCCGTCGATCGGCAGGCCGCGACGCCGACGCGCCATCAGCGGGATTCCTCGTCGTCGGGCGCCTCGTCGTCGCGCCGGACACGATCGGATTCCACGGCCTCGTTGATCAGCGACGACAGCTTGTGGCCCCGGGCCACGCTCTCGTCGTAGTGGAAGCGCAGCTCGGGCACATGGCGCAGCTTCACGCGACGGGCGATCTGACTGCGCAGGAAACCGCCGGCGCGCTTGAGCACCGCCAGGTTTTCCTTGATCCGCGCCGGGTCGTCATCGCCCAGCAGGGTGATGTAGACATCGGCGTAGCCCAGATCGCGGCTGACGGTCACGCCGCTGACTGTGACCATGCCCAGGCGCGGGTCCTTGACCTCGCGCTGGATGAGGACCGCCAGCTCCTGCTGGAGCTGATCGGCCACCCGGTCGGTACGCTGGAACTCGCGCATCCGTGACTTCTCCTCGACGCCTTACAGGGTACGCTCGACCTTGATCTGGTCGAAGACCTCGATCTTGTCGCCGACCTGGACGTCGTTGTAGTTCTTGACGCCGATACCGCACTCCATGCCGTTGCGGACCTCGTTGACGTCATCCTTGTAGCGACGCAGGGATTCCAGCTCGCCTTCGTAGATGACCACGTTGTCGCGCAGGACACGGATCTTCTTGTTGCGGTGCACGGTGCCCTCGACAACCATGCAGCCGGCCACCGCGCCGATCTTGGGCGCCTTGAAGACATCGCGCACCTCGGCGACACCGACGATCTCTTCCTTCCACTCCGGCGCCAGCATGCCGCTCATCGCCTGCTTGACCTCGTCGATCAGCTGGTAGATGACGCTGTAGTAGCGCAGGTCGAGACCCTCGCGCTCGATGATCTCGCGCGCGGCGGCATCGGCACGGACGTTGAAGCCGACCACGATGGCGTCACTGGCCAGCGCCAGGTTGGCATCGGTACCGGTGATGCCGCCGACCCCGGAGGACACCACGGCGACCTGAACCTCGTCGGTGGAGAGTTCCTCCAGCGCGCCCTTGATCGCTTCCAGCGAGCCCTGGACGTCGGCCTTGAGGACGATGTTGACCTTGGCCACCTCGTCCTGACCCATCTGGCTGAACATGTTCTCCAGCTTGGCCTTCTGCTGGCGGGCCAGGCGCACCTCGCGGTACTTGCCCTGACGGAAGTTGGCGACCTCACGGGCCTTCTTCTCGTCGGCCAGGACCATGAAGTCCTCGCCGGCTTCCGGGGTGCCGTCCAGGCCCTGGATCTCGACCGGCATGGCCGGGCCGACCTGCTCGACCTGCTTGCCGAGCTCGTTGGTCAGCGCCCGCACACGGCCGTAGTGCAGCCCGGCCAGGACGATGTCGCCCCTCTTCAGGGTGCCGTTCTGGACCAGCACGGTGGCCACCGGCCCGCGTCCCTTGTCGAGACGCGACTCGACCACCACGCCCTTGGCCGGCGCTTCGGGAACCGCCTTGAGCTCGAGCACCTCGGAGACCAGCAGCACGGCCTCGAGCAGCGAATCGATGCCTTCGCCGGTCTTCGCCGAGACGTGGACGAACTGGGTGTCGCCGCCCCACTCCTCGGAGATCACGCCGTGCTGCGACAGCTCGTTCTTGACGCGATCCGGGTCGGCACCCGCCTTGTCGATCTTGTTGACCGCAACCACCAGCGGCACGCCGGCCGCCTTGGCATGCTCGACCGCCTCGATGGTCTGGGGCATCACGCCGTCGTCGGCGGCCACCACCAGGATGACCACGTCGGTGGCCTGGGCACCACGGGCGCGCATGGCGGTGAACGCCGCGTGGCCCGGGGTATCGAGGAAGGTCACGCCGCCGTGGTCGTCCTCGACGTGATAGGCACCGATGTGCTGGGTAATGCCGCCGGCCTCGCCGGTCGCCACCTTGGTGCGGCGGATGTAGTCGAGCAGCGAGGTCTTGCCGTGGTCGACGTGACCCATCACCGTGACCACCGGCGCGCGGGTGATCTCCTCGCCCTCGTAGGAGATGCCCTCGAGGACCTCGGTCTCCAGCGCATCGTCCTTGACCAGCTTGGGCTTGTGGCCCATCTCCTCGACGACGATCGCCGCAGTGTCCTGGTCGATGGTCTGGTTGATGGTCACCGCCGCGCCCATGGTGAACATGGCCTTGATGACCTCGTTGGCCTTGATGGCCATCTTGTCGGCCAGGTCAGCGACGCTGATCGACTCGGGGATCGCCACCTCGCGCACGATCGGCTGCGTCGGCTTCTGGAAGCCGTGCTTGCCGCCGCCGCTGTCGCGACCACCGCGACGGCTGCCGCGACGCTCGGCACGCTTGGCCTTCTTGCCGCCACCGCGACGGCGCTCGGCGCGCTCCTCGCGATCCTCATCGCGACTGGTTTCGTGACGCCCCTTCTTGGCGGCCGCCTTCTTGGGATTGGCGCGGCGGTTGTCGCTGCGCGGCTCCTTGGGCGGCGCCTCGACCGCCGGCGGCTCTTCGGCCGGCAGCTCCAGCTCGGTGGGAACCACCGCCTCGGCCGGCTTCGCCGCTTCCTGCTTGGCGGCTTCCTCGGCGGCCTTGGCAGCCTCTGCCTCGGCACGGGCCTGCGCCTCGCGCTCGGCCTGCTCGCGGGCCTGGGTGGCATCGGCCATGTCCCCGACCAGCTGACGCGGCCCGTGATCGGCCGGCTCCGGCGCCTGCTCCGGGGTCTCGTCGCGCTTGACGTAGGTGCGCTTCTTGCGCACCGAGACCTCGATGCTCTTGCCGCGGCCGTCTCCGGAACGGATCCGGCTCTTGGTCTTGCGCGTCAGGGTGATGCGATTCTTGGCCCCCTGGCCGCTACCGCCATGACTCTTGGTGAGATGGTCGAGAAGGCGCCGCTTGTCCTCCTCGGACACCGCATCGCCTTCAGCCTTGTGGGGAAGCCCCGCTTCCTTCATCTGCTCCAGCAGGCGGGACGTATCGCGTCCCACCTTGGCTGCAAAGTCTTTAACCGTCATTTCTGCCATTACGACCCTCCTGAGCCCGTGACCTAGTTACTCTTCACTCTCGAACCAGGGCGCACGGGCGGTCATGATCAGTGCCGCGGCGCGCTCTTCGTCCACGTCCTCGATATCCTTGAGATCATCGATGGACTGTTCGGCAAGGTCCTCCATGGTGACGATGCCCCGGCTGGCCAGCGTGAAGGCCAGGTGACGGTCCATGCCGTCCATTTCAAGGAGGTCCTCGGCGGGCTGAGCACCGTCCAGCTCCTCCTCGGAGGCGATTGCCAGGTTCAACAGCTCGTCCTTGGCGCGTGCGCGCAACTCTTCCACCAGGTCTTCGTCGAAGTCCTCGATCTCGAGCATCTCCTCGAGCGGCACATAGGCCAGCTCTTCCAGCGACGTGAACCCCTCCTCGACCAGGGTTCTCGCCAGCTCTTCGTCGACCTCGAGGTGATTGATGAAGTACTCGACCAGGGTATCGACTTCCTGCTCCCGCTTGCCCTCGGCCTCTTCCTCCGTCATTACATTGAGCGTCCAGCCGGTCAGCTCGCTGGCCAGACGCACGTTCTGCCCGCTGCGGCCGATGGCCTGAGCGAGGTTGTCCTCGGCCACGGCGACATCCATGGCATGGGCGTCCTCGTCGACCAGAATCGACGCCACGTCCGCCGGTGCCATGGCATTGATCACCAGCTGGGCAGGGTTGTCATCCCAGAGGATGATGTCCACCCGCTCGTTGCGCAGCTCGTTGGAGACCGCCTGGACCCGCGACCCGCGCATGCCGACACAGGCACCGACCGGATCGATGCGCTTGTCGTTGGTCTTCACCGCGATCTTGGCCCGCGAGCCCGGATCACGTGCCGCGCCCTTGATCTCGATGAGCTGCTCGGCGATCTCGGGCACCTCGATCTGGAACAGCTCGATGATCAGCTCCGGACGCGTGCGCGACAGGATCAGCTGGGAGCCGCGCGCCTCGGCGTCGACCTTCCACAGCAGCGCGCGCACCCGTTCGTTCATGCGGTAGCGCTCGCCGGGAATCATCTCGCTGCGCGGCAGGAAGCCCTCGGCGTTGTCGCCGAGGTCGATGATCAGGCCATCGCGCGTCGTCTTCTTGACGATGCCGGCGATCAGCTCGCCCTCGCGCTCGGAATAATGACGCACGATCTCGGCCCGCTCCGCCTCGCGCACCTTCTGCACGATGACCTGCTTGGCGGTCTGTGCCGCGATGCGGCCGAAGGCGGCGTTCTCGATGCGCTCCTCGACGACGTCGCCGAGCCCCAGCGGCGGATCGCGACGCTCGGCGTACGACAGCTTGATCTCGGCGTCGGGGTTCTCGAACTCGTCGTCCTCGACCACCACCCAGCGGCGGAAGGTCTCGTAGTCACCGGTGGCACGATCGATCTGCACCCGCACGTTGACCTCCCGGCCCTCGAAACGCTTGCGCGAAGCACTGGCCAGCGCCGCCTCGACCGCACCGAAGATCACGTCGCGTGACACGCCCTTTTCGTTCGAGATCGCGTCAACGACCAGCAGAATCTCTTTGCTCATGCCTTAAGCCTCGCCAGAAAACCAGTCCTCATCCATCGAACTGCGGAACGACCCGCGCCTGCTCGATGCCATCGATAGGAAAGCAGTACTCTTCACCGTCGAGCTGCAGCAACACCTCGTCGTTCTCGACGCCCGCCAGCAGCCCCTTGAACTTGCGCCGCCCTTCGTAGGGCGCGCGAAGGCGCAAGGCCACGACATGTCCCCGGTAACGCGTGAACTGCTCCAGCGTGAAAAGGGGACGGTCCATGCCGGGCGAGGACACCTCCAACTGGTACTGGCCGGGGATCGGATCCTCGACATCGAGCACACCGCTGACCTGACGACTGACGCCGGCGCAGTCGTCGACGGTGATGCCGTCGGGACCGTCGATGTAGATGATCAGTCGTGAATGCTTGCCCTGGGACAGGTATTCGATCCCCCAGAGCTCAAAGCCCATGGACGTCACCACCGGTTCGATGAGTGCGTTCAGCGCAGCGTCCTTGATTGCCACAGATGAAGGCTCCTACAGCAGTTGCATCAGGCACCTGACCGGGAGTTAAGAGGAAAGCTAGGTGGCTGATTGGCGTTAGTGTCAACAGAGCGAGCTGCTAACAAAAAGCCCCTTCATAGGAAGGGGCCTTTCACAAGAAACTTGGTAGCGGGGGCCGGATTTGAACCGACGACCTTCGGGTTATGAGCCCGACGAGCTACCAGACTGCTCCACCCCGCATCATAGGTTGGCGATTATAAGAACTCGCTCACCCTTCGGTCAAGGACTCGAGCGCATCGCCACGTCTTGCCAATCGTGCTTCTGAATGGGCCTGACCAGGCCTGTCAGATGGTGCCGAAGGGGGGACTTGAACCCCCACGACCATAAGGTCACTACCCCCTCAAGATAGCGTGTCTACCAATTCCACCACTTCGGCAACAGGGGGCGAACACAGGATTGCAAGCCAACGGGGCAATCCACCTTGTGTTCTTGCTCGGGCGGTCGACTTGACGATGAACCACCCGAAACAGCACTGCTATCAACGTCTAAGGCGTGGAGATCACTCTCCGGAATCCTCTAGCGTTGGCGCAGTATTATCCTGACTCTTGCTGCTTTCGTCAAGGGCCGGCGAGGACTTTTGTTGTTCCACGACGGTCGCGTCCGGAATGCCGGCATCGGGGGCGTTGTCCGCCTGCGATGACGCCAGGTAGGCCAGGGCCAGCGAGGTGATGAAGAATGCCCCGGCCAGCACCCCGGTCAGCTTGGCCAGGAAGCTGCCGCTGCCGCGGGAGCCGAAGACGGTCTGAGACGCGCCGCCGCCGAAGGAGGCGCCGGCGTCGGCACCTTTGCCCTGCTGCAACAGGACGAGGGCGACCAGCGCGATGGCGATCGCCACGTGAATCATGAGAATGGCAACTTGCATGGTTAACCTGCTGACTGACAGATGGCTAGAAAATCGTCGACCTTGAGCGAGGCACCGCCCACCAGGCCGCCGTCGATATCCGGCTGGGCGAGCAGCTCGGCGGCATTGTCGGCCTTCATGCTGCCGCCGTACAGCAGGCGCGCCGCCTCGCCCAGCTCGGGCGCATAGGCGGCCAGCCGGCGGCGGATGGCTGCATGCACCGCCTGGGCCTGCTCGGGGGTGGCGGTACGCCCGGTACCGATCGCCCACACCGGCTCGTAGGCGATCACCAGGCGCTGGCGCGACTCGGCCGCCAGGGCATCGAAGACGGCCTCGACCTGCCCCAGCACTACCGCCTCGGTGCGCCCCGCCTCGCGCTGCTCGAGGGTCTCGCCGACACACAGCACCGGGGTCAGCCCGCCCTCCAGCGCGGCCTGCGTGCGCGCCAGCACATCGGCATCGCCCTCACGGCAGAGCGAGCGTCGCTCGGAGTGGCCGACCAGCACGTACCGCACGCCGAACTCGGCCAGCATGGCGGCGCTGACCTCGCCGGTGTGGGCACCGGACGGTTCGGGGTTGAGCGTCTGGGCCCCGTGCGACACCGGTGTCCCGCCGAGTGCCGACTGAACCGCGGCCAGGTAGGGAAACGGCGGGATCAGGCAGACCTCGACGGACGGCGACAGGGCCGCTTCGGCAAATGCCTGCCCGAACTGCTCGACCAGCGCCAAGGAACCGTTCATCTTCCAGTTGCCGGCGATCAGCGGCATGCGCATGGGCTAGCTACCCCCTTTATCGAAGTGGTGCAAGATGGTATAGGAGCCTCCCGGGCAACACAACCGGCGCCGCGCCTCAGGCGATCAACGCCTCGACATCGGCGGCGATGCGCCGCGCCAGGGCATCGACATCGAAGCGCGGACGCCCCTCCACCATGACCCGGATCAGCGGTTCGGTGCCCGAGGGCCGCAGCAGCACGCGCCCCTCGCCGCCCAGTTCGGCCTCCACGGCCGCCACCGCGTCGGCCAGCCGTGGATGGTCGAGCAGCGAGTGCGCCTCGGCCCCCGGCGCGAGACGCACATTGACCAGCGACTGGGGCGCCTTCTCGAAGCCGGCCAGCAGGCTCGCCAGCGAGGCGCCGCGAGTGACCATGATCGCCAGCACCTGCAGGGCCGAGACGATGCCGTCGCCGGTGGTCTGCACATGGCCGCAGACGATGTGCCCCGACGACTCGCCGCCCAGCTGCCAGCCATTGGCCACCAGGCGCTCCATCACGTAGCGATCCCCCACCTTCGCTCGCTCGAAGGGGATGCCCATGCCCTCGAGCGCCGCCGCCAGGCCGAAGTTGCTCATCAGCGTGCCGACCACGCCGCCGCCCAGTACGCCACGCTCGTGGCGATCGCGGGCGATCAGGTAGAGGATGTCGTCGCCGTCGACCTCGCGACCGTCGGCGTCGACCAGGATCACCCGGTCGCCGTCGCCGTCGAAGGCGATGCCGAGATCGGCGCCGCGCTCGATGACCGCGGCCCGCAGCGACGCCGGATGGGTCGAGCCGACCTTCTGGTTGATGTTGAGCCCGTCGGGGCTCGCGCCCAGCACGCTGACCTCGGCACCCAGTTCGCGGAACACGCTGGGCGCGATGTGATAGGTGGCGCCATGGGCGCAGTCGAGGACGATGGACAGGCCCGTGAGCGTCAACCGCTTGGGCACCGTCGACTTGCAGAACTCGATGTAGCGCCCCGGCGCATCGGGCACCCGCACCGCCTTGCCCAGCCGGTCGGCGGAAACGGTCTCCAGCGGCCTGTCGAGTTCCGCCTCGATCGCCGTTTCCACGTCGTCGGGCAGCTTGGCGCCCTCGGCGGAAAAGAACTTGATGCCGTTGTCCTGGAAGGGGTTGTGGGAGGCGGAAATGACGATCCCCGCGTCGGCCCGGAAGGTGTGCGTCAGGTAGGCGATCGCCGGCGTGGGCATCGGCCCGAGCAGTGCGACATCCACGCCGGCGGCCGACAGCCCGGCCTCCAGCGCCGACTCGAACATGTAGCCGGAAATCCGCGTGTCCTTGCCGATCAGCACCTTGGCCTGGGAGTTCTTGCGACCCAGCACCTGCCCGACCGCCCAGCCCAGCTTGAGCATGAAGTCCGCCGTGATGGGATACTCCCCCACGGTGCCGCGAATCCCGTCGGTCCCGAAATAACGTCGTGTCATGATTCCGCACCTTCCTGTAGCACGGCCCAGGCCATGTTGACCGCATCCACGGTGGGCCCCACGTCGTGGACACGCACGATTCGCGCGCCGCGCTCGACGGCCAGCGTCGACAGCGCCAGCCCGCCGGGCAGGCGCTCCTCGACCGGCCGGTCGAGCACCTTGCCGATCATGCTCTTGCGCGACATGCCGGCCAGGATCGGCAGGCCGAAGCGATTGAGCTCGGCCATCCGGTTGAGCAGCCGCAGGTTGTGCTCGACCGTCTTGGCGAACCCGAAGCCGGGATCGAGGATCAGCCGCTCGCGCCGGATGCCCGCCGCCTCACAGTCGGCGATGCGCGTCTCGAGGAAGCGCGCCACCGCCACCTCTATGGGTTGATCGTAGGCGGCCAGCTGCTGCATGTCACCCGGCTCGCCGAGCATGTGCATCAGACAGACCGGCAGACCGCTGGCGGCGGCCGCCTCCATCGCCCCGGGGCGCTGCAGAGACCGCACGTCATTGATCAGCCCGGCCCCCGCATCGGTGACCGCGCGCATCACCGCCGGCGAACTGGTGTCCACCGAGACCAGCGCATCCAGCTCGCGGACCAGCGCCTCGACGATCGGCACCACGCGCTCCAGTTCCTCCTGCTCGGAGACCACGGCGGCACCCGGCCGGGTCGACTCGCCGCCGACATCGATGATCGCCGCGCCATCGGCCAGCATCGCCTCGGCATGGAACAGGGCATCGTCGCGACGCGAGAAGCGCCCGCCGTCGGAAAAGGAATCCGGCGTCACGTTGAGGATCCCCATGACCCGGGGATAGCTGATATCGAGCCGGTGCCGGCCGCACGCCAGCATGGCCGCGGAAGCAGCGTCTTTCATGGCAAGGTCCTTGGCAAAAGCGGTCACTCTAATGAGCCGTCCAGAACGGCGCAAGGCGCCCCGCGGGGCGCCTTGCTGTACTACCACAGGTCAGGGTCAGTGGCCGGCGGGGCCGCCCAGCGGGTCGGAGGGGCGACGATTCGGCTGATCCTCCTCGCCGTCCTCGCCCTCGTCGGCATCGGGCCGGGGCTCGGCCACCGCGGAACCGCCGCCGGCGCCGCTGTCGTCGCCCCAGTCCTTCGGCGGACGCGGCTTGCGGCCGGCCATGATGTCCTTGAGCTGGTTCGCGTCGATGGTCTCGTACTGGACCAGCGCCTCGGCCATCATGTCGAGCTTGTCGCGGTTGTCCTCGAGCAGCTGCTTGGCGTGGGCGTAGCACTCGTCGATGATGCGCCGCACCTCCTTGTCGAGGCGCGAGGAGGTCTCGCCGGACTTGAGCTTGCCGCTGCCCTGGCCGGGGCCGCCGAGGAACTGGTGCGACTCGTCCTCGTCGTACATGATCGGCCCCATCTCCTCGGACAGCCCCCACTTGGCGACCATGTTGTGGGCCAGTTCGGTGGCGCGCTTGATGTCGTTGGAGGCCCCGGTGGTCACGCCATTGGGGCCCAGCGTCATCTCCTCGGCGAGGCGCCCGCCGAACAGCGAGCAGATCTGGCTGATGATCTGCTGGCGCGAGAAGCTGTAGCGATCCTCCTCGGGCAGGAACATGGTCACGCCCAGGGCCCGTCCGCGCGGGATGATCGTGACCTTGTAGACCGGGTCGTGCTCGGGCATCAGCAGCCCGATGATCGCGTGACCGGACTCGTGATAGGCGGTGTTGAGCTTCTCCTTCTCGGTCATCACCATCGAGCGGCGCTCGGCGCCCATCATGATCTTGTCCTTGGCCATCTCCAGCTCTTCCATGCCCACCAGGCGGCGGTTGCGCCGCGCGGCGAACAGCGCCGCCTCGTTGACCAGGTTGGCCAGGTCGGCACCGGAGAAGCCGGGCGTGCCGCGGGCGATCAGGCTGGCCTTGACGTCCTCGCCCAGCGGCACCTTGCGCAGGTGCACGCCGAGGATGTGCTCGCGGCCGCGGATGTCAGGCAGCGGCACCGTCACCTGGCGGTCGAAGCGGCCCGGGCGCAGCAGCGCCGGGTCGAGCACGTCCGGCCGGTTGGTGGCGGCGATGACGATGATGCCGTCGTTGGCCTCGAAGCCGTCCATCTCGACCAGCAGCTGGTTCAGGGTCTGTTCGCGCTCGTCGTGACCGCCGCCCATGCCGGAGCCACGATGGCGGCCGACAGCGTCGATCTCGTCGATGAAGATGATGCACGGCGCCTGCTTCTTGGCCTGCTCGAACATGTCACGCACGCGCGAGGCGCCCACGCCGACGAACATCTCGACGAAGTCGGAACCGGAGATGGTGAAGAACGGCACCTTGGCCTCGCCGGCGATCGCCTTGGCGAGCAGCGTCTTGCCGGTCCCCGGCGGGCCGACCATCAGCACCCCGCGGGGGATCTGGCCGCCCAGGCGCTGGAACTTCGAGGGATCCTTGAGGAAGTCGACCAGCTCCTCGACCTCCTCCTTGGCCTCGTCGCAGCCGGCAACATCGGCGAAGGTAGTCTTCACCTGATCCTGAGTCAGCAGCTTGGCCTTGGACTTGCCGAAGCTCATCGGCCCGCCCTTGCCGCCACCGCCGCCCTGCATCTGGCGCATGAAGAACAGGAAGATGGCGAGAATGATCAGGATCGGGAAGCTGGCGATCAGCAGCCGGGTCCACAGGCTCTGTTCCTCCGGCTTCTTGCCGGTGACGCTGACGTCGTGCGCCAGCAGGTCATCCATCAGCTTGGGATCCTCGGCCGCCGGGCGAACCGTCTGGAAGTTCGAGCCGTCCTCGCGCTCGCCGTTGATGGTATAGCCGTCGATGGTCACCGACCGGACCTGGCCGTTCTGCACCTGCTGGACGAACTGCGAGTAGTTCATCGTCTGCGGTGACGTATCGACACTGAAATTGTTGAACACCGTCAGCAGTACCGCCGCGATGATCAACCACAGGATCAGGTTCTTCGCCATGTCGTTCAAGGGAATACCCTCATTGCATCAATCTGTCTGCCAAGCGCGCCCATGCCGTTGACACTACACCAGAGGTGGGGGTGGTCAACCACGGTTGCAAGCTCAGCCCTTGAATCCGTCCGCCAGCAGGTACACTTCCCGTGAGCGGTTTCGCGAGGCGCCCGGCTTGCGGGTCATCACCCGCGTGAAGCTGTCGCGCAGCGCCTTCAGATAGTCGTCGAATCCTTCGCCCTGAAACACCTTGGTCAACAGGCGCCCGCCGGGCTTCAGGGTCTGCCGGGCCAGGTCGAGCGCCAGCTCCACCAGGTACATCGCCTTGGGTTGATCGATGGCGGCCATGCCACTCATGTTGGGCGCCATGTCGGAAATGATCAAATCCACCGGGCGCTCGCCGAGCTGTGTCAGGATCGCCTCGAGCACTTCATCCTCGGTGAAATCGCCCTGGATGAACTCGACGCCGGCCAGGGCATCCATCTCGAGGATGTCGGAGGCAATCACCAGGCCGTTCGGTTCGACCCGTTCGGCCGCCACCTGGCTCCAGCCGCCCGGGGCCGCGCCCAGGTCGATCACCGTCATACCAGGCTTGAAAAGCTGGTCCTTCTCGTCGAGCTCGAGCAGCTTGTAGCTGGCCCGCGAGCGATAGCCGTCCTGCCACGAGCGTTTGACGTATGGATCGTCGAAATGTTCTTTGAGCCAGCCGGCACTGCTCTTGCTGCCGGCGGCGGACTTGCTGGAAGCGTTTCGAGCCACGCGATCACCTAACGGGGGTTCGCCCGACGGGCAAAGCCATGGGGGTCACAGAAAACGGAAATCTGACGGGTGTCGTGCGGGAATCTGGCGGGAGGCAATCCGGCCCGAGCGCTTTGCAACGCTCGGCTTTCGCCGTACCATGGCGCGCTCAGTGGTCGCGACCCGGATCGGAGTCCCTCACGACCGTCGTCGACCGAACTTGCCGCTCCCCACGCACGCCAACCGGAACGATCACCATACCATGAGCTTGTCACAGGCACAAAAGAAAGCATTGCGCAGCATTGGCCATCATCTGTCGCCCATCGTGACGGTTTCCGACAACGGTCTCACCGATGGAGTGCTGGCCGAACTCGAGCGCGCGCTCAGCGACCACGAACTGGTCAAGATCAAGATCGCCGTCGGCGAGCGCGACACCCGCCGGGCCGTCGCCGAACAGCTCTGCGCCGACAGCCGCGCCGAGCTGGTGCAGACCATCGGCAAGGTGGCCCTGCTCTACCGCAAGAACCCCAGGGCCAATCCCAAATTGTCCAACATCACCCGCTTCGAGAATCATCACGGCCGGCACTGAGCTTCGCTCAGAGCTGTAAGCGGGAAGCCATAAGCTGTAAGTCAAATACAAAACACCCCCGAGGCAGAGTCTCGGGGGTGTTTTCTTACCGCTTAACGCTTGTGGCTCACGGCTGCCCGAAGGGCTAGAGGTGCTCGACGCTGGAGATCTCGTACTCGACGTCGCCACCGGGGGTGCGCACCGCCACCACGTCGCCCTCTTCCTTGCCGATCAGCGCCCGGGCGATCGGCGAGGTCACCGAGATCTTGCCCGCCTTGATGTCGGCCTCGTCCTCGCCGACGATCCGGTAGCGCACCTCGTCATCGGTCTCCAGGTTGAGCAGCTCGACGGTCACGCCGAAGATCACCTTGCCGGTCCGGGGCATCTTGGTGACGTCGATCACCTGGGCCGTGGACAGCTTGGACTCGATCTCCTGGATCCGCCCCTCGATGAAGCCCTGCTGCTCGCGGGCGGCGTGGTACTCGGCGTTCTCCTTGAGATCGCCGTGCTCGCGCGCCTCGGCGATGGCGTTGATCACCTTCGGCCGCTCCACGCTCTTGAGCTGATTGAGTTCTTCCCGCAGGCGCGCCTCTCCGGCGACGGTCATCGGGACCTTGTTCATGTGCTTGCTCCTGCGTGCAGTTCCTGAAGCCGCCGCACGGTAATCTGATTACCGTACTCGAGTGCCATGCAAACGGCCCGCGCCCCCGCCAGCGTCGTGGCGTAGGGGACCTTGTGGGCGAGTGCGGTGCGGCGGATTACGGAAGAATCGTTGATCGCCTGACGACCTTCGGTCGTATTGACGATATAGGCCACGTCATCGTTCTTGATCAGGTCGACGATGTGCGGGCGCCCTTCGAAGACCTTGTTGACGGCCTTCACCGGCAGGCCGGCGGCCTCGAGTGCCTGGGCGGTACCGCGGGTGGCGATCAGATCAAAGCCCAATGCTAGCAAAGATTGCGCAACCTCGATAACGCCGGCCTTGTCCGGGTCGCGGACCGACAGGAAGGCCTGGCGCTCGCCGGTGAGAGGCGGAATCGCTTCGCCGGCACCCAGCTGCGCCTTGTAGAAGGCCTCGGCGAAGGTCGCGCCGCTGCCCATCACCTCGCCGGTAGACTTCATCTCCGGCGAGAGGATCGGGTCGACACTGGGGAACTTGTTGAACGGGAAGACCGCTTCCTTGACGCTGTAGTAGCCGGGAATCACCTCGGCGGTGAAGCCCTGCGCCTCGAGTGTCTGGCCGGCCATGCAGCGGGCGGCGATCTGTGCCAGCGAGGTGCCGATGCACTTGGAGACGAACGGCACGGTGCGCGAGGCGCGCGGGTTGACCTCGATGACGTAGATCTCGCCATCCTGCCAGGCCAGCTGGACGTTCATCAGCCCCACCACGTTGAGCTCGACGGCCATCTTCTTGACCTGCTCGCGCATCTCGTCCTGCACCTCAGCGGGCAGCGAATAGGGCGGCAGCGAGCAGGCCGAGTCGCCGGAGTGCACGCCGGCCTGCTCGATGTGCTGCATGATGCCGCCGATCACCACCTGCTTGCCGTCGGAGACGGCATCGATGTCGATCTCGATGGCGGCATTCAGGAAGTGGTCGAGCAGCACCGGCGAGTCGTTGGAGACCTTGACCGCGTGGGTCATGTAGTTCTCCAGCTCGTCGGCGGAGTAGACGATCTCCATCGCCCGGCCGCCCAGCACGTAGCTCGGCCGCACCACCAGCGGGTAGCCGATCTTCTCGGCCTTGGCGAAGGCGTCCTCGAAGCTGCGCGCCGTGGCGTTGGGCGGCTGCTTGAGGCGCAGCTTGTCGATCATCTGCTGGAAGCGCTCACGATCCTCGGCGCGGTCGATGGCATCTGGCGCGGTACCGATGATCGGCACCCCGGCGGCCTCGAGCTCGCGCGCCAGCTTGAGCGGCGTCTGGCCGCCGAACTGCACGATCACCCCGACCGGCTGCTCCTTGTCGGCGATCTCCAGCACGTCCTCGAGAGTCACCGGCTCGAAGTAGAGGCGATCCGAGGTGTCATAGTCGGTGGAGACGGTCTCCGGGTTGCAGTTGACCATGATGGTTTCATAGCCGTCCTCGCGCATGGCGAGCGCGGCATGCACGCAGCAGTAGTCGAACTCGATGCCCTGGCCGATGCGGTTGGGCCCGCCGCCGAGCACCATGATCTTCTGGCGATCGCTGGGCGCGGCCTCGCACTCCTCCTCGTAGGTGGAGTACATGTAGGCGGTGTGCGAGGCGAACTCCGCGGCACAGGTATCCACGCGCTTGTAGACCGGGCGGATGCCGGCCTTCTGGCGCGCCTTGCGGAACTCCTTCTCGGAGACGCCGAGCAGCCGCGACAGGCGCGCATCGGAGAAGCCCTTGCGCTTGAGGCGGAACAGGTCGCGGCTGTCGAGCTCGGCCAGCGAGCGCCGGGTCAGGTCCTGCTCGGTGCGGACCAGATCCTCGAGCTGGACCAGGAACCAGCGGTCGATGTTGGTCAGCGCGAAGACCTCGTCGACGCCCATGCCGGCGCGCATGGCATCGGCGATGAAGAAGATGCGGTCGGCGCCGGCGGCCTGCAGCTCGCCCTTGATCAGCGCCAGGTTCTCGTCGCTGAACTCGGTGACCTTGGGATCGAGACCGTCGTTGCCGGTCTCCATGCCGCGCAGCGCCTTCTGCAGCGATTCCTGGAAGGTGCGGCCGATCGCCATCACCTCGCCCACCGACTTCATCTGCGTGGTCAGCCGATCGTTGGCCTGCGGGAACTTCTCGAAGGTGAAGCGCGGGATCTTGGTGACCACGTAGTCGATGGCCGGCTCGAAGGACGCCGGGGTCTTGCCGCCGGTGATGTCGTTCTGCAGCTCGTCCAGGGTGTAGCCCACCGCCAGCTTGGCGGCGATCTTGGCGATCGGGAAGCCGGTGGCCTTGGAGGCCAGCGCCGAGGAGCGCGACACCCGCGGGTTCATCTCGATGACCACCATGCGCCCGGTCTGCGGGTCGACGCCGAACTGCACGTTGGAGCCGCCGGTCTCGACGCCGATCTCGCGCAGCACCGCCAGCGAGGCGTCGCGCATGATCTGGTATTCCTTGTCGGTCAGCGTCTGCGCCGGAGCCACGGTGATCGAGTCGCCGGTGTGGATGCCCATCGGGTCGAAGTTCTCGATGGCGCACACGATGATGCAGTTGTCGTTCCTGTCGCGGACGACCTCCATCTCGTATTCCTTCCAGCCCAGCAGCGACTCGTCGATCAGCAGCTCATGGTTGTTGGAGAGCTCGAAGCCGCGATGGCAGATCTCCTCGAACTCCTCCTTGTTGTAGGCCACGCCGCCGCCGGAGCCGCCCATGGTGTAGGAGGGCCGGATGATCACCGGGAAGCCCAGCTCGGACTGGATCTCCCAGGCCTCGTCCATGCGATGGGCGACCTTCGCCTTCGGGCACTCGAGGCCGATGTTGCGCATCGCCTTGTCGAACAGGTCGCGATCCTCGGCCTTGTTGATGGCGTCGGCATTGGCGCCGATCATCTCCACGCCGTGCCTGGCCAGCACGCCGTGCTTGTCGAGGTCCAGCGCGCAGTTGAGCGCGGTCTGGCCGCCCATGGTGGGCAGCAGCGCGTCGGGGCGCTCCTTCTCGATGATCTTCTCGACGGCCTGCCAGGTGATCGGCTCGATGTAGGTGGCATCGGCCATCACCGGGTCGGTCATGATGGTGGCCGGGTTGGAGTTGACCAGGATGACCCGGTAGCCCTCCTCGCGCAGTGCCTTGCAGGCCTGGGCGCCGGAGTAGTCGAATTCACACGCCTGGCCGATGACGATGGGGCCGGCGCCGATGATCAGGATGCTCTGGATGTCGGTACGTTTAGGCATGACGATTCCCGCGAAAAAGAAGTGACGAACGGCGACGCAGACGGCTGGGGCTCAGCGGCGCTGGCGCATCATGCCGACGAAGCGGTCGAACAGCGGCGCGACATCCCGCGGCCCCGGGCTCGCCTCGGGGTGGCCCTGGAAGCTGAAGGCCGGCCGGTCGGTGCGTTCGATGCCCTGCAGGGTACCGTCGAACAGCGAGCGGTGCGTGGCCCGCAGGGTCGCCGGCAGCGTGGTCTCGTCGACCGCGAAGCCGTGGTTCTGACTGGTGATCATCACGTGTCGGGTGTCGAGGTCCTGCACCGGATGGTTGGCGCCGTGGTGGCCGTGATTCATCTTCACGGTCTTCGCCCCGGAGGCCAGCGCCAGCAGCTGGTGGCCCAGGCAGATGCCGAACAGCGGCACGCCGCTTTCCAGCAGCTCGCGGAGCGCCGTGATCGCGTAGTCGCAAGGCTCCGGGTCGCCGGGGCCGTTGGACAGGAAGATGCCGTCCGGGTCGAGCGCCAGCACCTCGCTGGCCGGCGTCTGGGCGGGCACCACCGTCAGGCGGCAGCCGCGGGAGGCCAGCATGCGCAGGATGTTGCGCTTCACGCCGTAGTCGTAGGCGACCACGTGGAAGGGGCGCTCGCCCGCCGCGGCATCGGCATAGCCGGCCCCCAGCGCCCACTCGCCCTCGCTCCACGCGTAGGGCGACTGGCAGGACACCACCCTGGCCAGGTCCATGCCCTTGAGGCCCGGAAAGTCCCGCGCCACGGCCAGGGCGCGTTCGGCGGCGGCGTCCCCCTCGGCCTCGGCGCCGGCGAGAATCGCCCCGTTCAGCGAGCCCTTGTCGCGCAGGAGGCGGGTCAGGCGGCGCGTGTCGATATCGGCGATGCCGAGAATGTTCTGGGAACGCAGGTAGTCGTCGAGCGTCTGCTGATTGCGGAAGCTGCTGGCCAGCAGCGGCAGATCGCGGATCACCAGGCCCGCCGCGGCGATCCGGCCGGATTCCACGTCTTCCGCATTGGTCCCGGTATTGCCGATGTGCGGATAGGTCAGGGTGACGATCTGTCGGGTGTAGGAGGGGTCGGTGAGGATTTCCTGATAGCCGGTCATGGCCGTGTTGAACACCACCTCGCCGCTGGTCTGTCCATCGGCGCCGATGGCGCTACCCTGAAACACGCTGCCATCTTCCAAGGCCAGTATCGCGGGTCTGTTCAACGCAACGTCCTCCATTGCTTGTCGTGAATCGTGGTGCCTGCCCAGCCGTACCGCCACGCGGGCTGCCGTTCGAGGGATCAATCAGGCGGGTGGGGACAGGACGCGCAGCCGGCCGATCTCGACACGCAGGTCGTAAAAAAGCGGGACGAAACCCGGTAAAGACGGTTTCATCCCGCTTGTTGTCATCGATTCGGCATATGTGGCCTTGCTGATCGCCTTCACCCGGCCAAATTGACTGGATTTTACGCGATTTTTGCCGCCCGGGCTACCCCCGGCGGCGATACGATCCAGCGGGTCAGACCGACCCGGCCAGCCCCAGCACGTCCTGCATGTCGTAGCGGCCCGCGTCGCGCCCGGCGACCCAGCGCGCAGCCCGTACCGCCCCCCTGGCGAAGGTCATGCGGCTCGAGGCCTTGTGGGTGATCTCGATGCGCTCGCCCTCGGTGGCGAACATCACGGTGTGCTCGCCGACGATGTCGCCGGCGCGCACCGTGGCGAAGCCGATCTCCGTGTCGCTGCGCGGTCCGCACTGCCCTTCGCGGGCGAACACGCCATGCTCCTTGAGATTGCGTCCCAAGGCATCGGCGACCACCTCGCCCATCTTCAGCGCGGTGCCGGAGGGCGCATCGACCTTGTGGCGATGGTGTGCCTCGATCACCTCGATGTCGTAGCCTTCGTCGCCCAGTGCCCGGGCGGCGGTGGCCAGCAGGTTCAGCGTCAGGTTGACCCCGACGCTCATGTTGGGGGCGAAGACCATCGGCACCCGGTCACGATAGCCATCGAGCTCGGCCAGCTGGGCGTCGTCGAGGCCGGTGGTGCCGATGACGATGCGCTTGCCGTGCTCGGCGCAGAACGCCAGGTTGGCCAGGGTCGTCGACGGGTTGGTGAAGTCGATCAGCACGTCGAAGTCATCGACGACGGCGATCAGGTCGTCGCTGGCGCTCACGCCCGACCGGCCGACGCCTGCCAACTCGCCGAGATCGGCACCGGCCAGCGAACTGCCCGCCGCCACGATGCCGGCGGTCAGTTCGGCAGCCTCATCCTGATGCACGGCCGAAACCAGCGTGCGCCCCATGCGACCGGCGGGGCCCATGACGGCGATACGAACGGGGGTGCGGGACATGCGAACTACTCCTTGCGCAACTGTCGAAATGGCGATGTGGCGCAGTATATCAACGCACCGTCAGGGCGTCTGTCATGCAACCGCCATCGCCGTTTCCTACGCTGAACGAACGTCCTCGCCGGAGCCGCCATGCCTGCTTATCATCGCCGCCCGCTCCTCATCACCGCCTGCCTGCTGCTGACGGTCGGCTGCGCCGCGGGGGTTCGCCCCACCTCACTCGCCACGACGCAGACGCACGAGCGGCCCGTGCACGTGGCGTGGTGCGGTACTCTAGCGCTACCGGAAGCCTGGCTCGGCGATACGCCGCTGGGCGGGCTGTCCGCGCTGAGCTGGGATGCCGACGCAGCGCAGCTCTACCTGCTCTCGGACCGCGGTCGCGTGCACCGCGCGCGGCTAGAGTTTACCGATGGCACGCTCACCGGCCTGGTCCCGCTCGCCAGCCACGTGCTTCGCGATACTGCAGGCCACCCCCTGCCGACCGAAGCCGCCGATGCCGAATCGCTGATTCTCGAACGCGCCGACGACGGCGCCCCGGGCAATACACGGTTGCTGATCGGCTTCGAGGGCGATACCCGCCTGCAGCGCTTCTCCGCCGACGGTCGCGCGCTCGACCCGCCGCTGCGCCCCACCGGGTTGCGCGGCGCCGGCGACAACACCGGTCCCGAGGCGCTGACCGTGACGCAAGACCACGGGGTAATCGTCGGCCTGGAGAGCCCGCCGGCCGGCAGCGACGCCGGCGTCACCCGGCTGTTTTCGCTCGCCGGCGGCCGCGAATGGCGCTACCCGCTGGCCGACGAGGCGGGCAGCGCGCTCACCGACCTGGCCACCGAGGGCGATGACCTGCTGGCCCTGGAGCGAGCCTTCGCTCCGCCGGCGCCGCTGGTCATCAGCCTGCGGCGGGCCCACCTCGGCGACGACGGCAAGGTGGCGGTCACCGACCTCGCCCGGCTGTCGAGCGGCGAGGGCTGGCGGGTCGACAACTTCGAGGGCCTCGTCGCGCTTGGCGACCGGCGCTACCTGATGGTCAGCGACGACAACTTCAGCGTGCTTCAGCAGACCCTGCTCAGTTGCTTCACGCTGCCGCCTGCAGCCGACGGTTGACCGCATCACGGCGCAGCAGCAAAGCGATCGCCGCGAGCACCAGGGCGCTGCCGGGCAGCCACTCCCAGCCGATGTGCTGCGGCTCGCGCACGAACAGCACCAGCATCGACACGAACGGCACAAGATAGCCGTAGGCCGTCACGGCGGCCGGCGTCAGCACCGCCGTGGCGCGCTGCTGCAGCCAGAAGGTCAGCCCGCTGGAGAATAGCCCCAGATAGACCAGCAGCGCGGCGTCACCGACGGTCATGCCCGCAAGATCACTCGGCGATTCGCCGATCAGGCCCAGCAGTCCGATCAGGCCACCACCGACCAGCAGGCTCCAGAAGGTGCGCAGCCCCGCGCGCGGCGACAGCCAGCCCCGCGCCAGCCCCCACTTGCTGAGTACCGGGTACAGCGCGGACGCCACGCAGCCCACGAAGAACGCCGCTTCGCCGATGCCGAAGCGCATGCCGTCGAGCCGCCCGCCGGATTCCGCCCAGGCCAGCCCCAGCGCGCCGATCGCCCCCAGCAGCAGCACCCCCGGCAGCCGCCAGGCCAGGCTTTCGACGCGAAACATCAGGCCCAGGCCGAAGGCCAGCAGCGGCACGCTGACGAAGAGCGTCGCCATCGACAGCGCCGTGGCGCGGTGCGCCGCCCAGAACATGGTGCCGAAGAAACCCGCCAGGCACAGACCCATGACCGCGTAGAGCGCCAGCCCCGCCAGGCCCGGCCAGCGATCGGCATGATGAAACAGCAGCGGCGACAGGGCCAACGCAGCGACGGCGAAACGGATCGCGGTCAGCAGCAATGGCGGCAGCCCCTCGCTCATCAGCCCCACGGCGGGAAACGACAGCCCCACGAGCAGCGCCCACAGCATCATGCCCAGATGGGCGCGGGCCACCTCGCGACTAGACGTCATCGGCGACCTCCAGCGAGGAATCAAGAGACACAGTTGCGGCCTCGTCGCCGTGAAACGGTGAGGATCACCGCGAGAGCGTCAGCAGACCGTGGCCGCCCAGCGCGGCCAGCAGCCCGGCGCCGAGGCGCTGGACCAGGCGCGACGAACCGCGCTGCGCAAGCAGCCAACGCCGCAACGGCGCGGCCAGCGCCACCACCACGATGTCCGCCGAGGAGAACAGCAGATTGGTGGCCACCCCCAGGCACAGCAGCTGCCAGGTGACCGGCATCGCCGCCTCGGGCTGCACGAACTGCGGCAGGAAGGCGACGAAGAACAGCGCCGTCTTGGGGTTGAAGATCTCCACCAGCATGCTGTCGCGCAGCACACGCCGGGCGGATGCCGACGCCGCGACATCCGACGCCGCGGGCAGCCCCTCGCGCCACAGGCGCAGCGCCGCCCACAGCAGGTAAACGCCGCCGATCACCTTCATCGCCACATAGGCCGGCGGCACCGCAGCGAACAGCGCTGCCAGCCCCAAGGTCGCCGCCACCACGTGGACGTAGCAGCCCAGGTGCACACCCAACGCCGCCAGCCAGCCGAAGCGCTGCCCGCGCCCCAGGGTCTGGGCCACGGTATAGAGCATTGCCGGGCCGGGTAGATAGGCAAAGCCCAGCGCGGCGAGCACGAACGTCAACAGGTGCACAGCGGCCTCCATCGGAGCATCGATCGGGTTCATCCAGCCTAACGCCTCGCTCGCCAAGGCGCACCTTGACGGCAGCCGCCAGCGCAGGCCTCCGGTTCGGTGACTGCTTTCGCCAGGGCGGTGGCTCTCGCCGCAAAAAGGCCCCGACTCGCGAAGAGCGGGGCCTCGTCTTTGGCGGAGCATGGAGACGCCTTACGGCTTCATGTCCTCGAAGAACTTCTTCACGCCGTCGAAGAAGCTCGACTTCTTCGGCGAGTGATGGCTCTTGCTGCCATCCAGGCTGTCCTGGAACTGACGCAGCAGCTCCTTCTGCTCCTCGCCGAGATTGACCGGCGTCTCCAGCACGACCTTGCACAGCAGGTCGCCGGCCGGGCCGCCGCGTACCGGCTTGACGCCCTTGCCACGCAGCCGGAACAGCCTGCCGGTCTGGGTCTCGGGCGGAATCTTCAATTTGACCCGGCCGTCGAGGGTCGGCACTTCCAGCTCGCCGCCCAACGCGGCATCGACGAAGTTGATCGGTACCTCGCAGTGCAGATGACGACCGTCACGCTCGAAGATCGGGTGCGGCTTGATCGCCACCTGGACGTAGAGATCGCCTTCCGGGCCGCCGTTGACGCCGGCCTCGCCCTCGCTGTTGAGGCGAATACGATCACCGGTATCGACGCCGGCGGGAATCTTCACCGACAGCGTGCGGGTCTCGCGTACCCGGCCCTCGCCGTGGCACTCGCGGCACGGCACCTTGATGGTCTGGCCGGCACCGTGACAGGTGGGGCAGGTCTGCTGCACGGCGAAGAAGCCCTGCTGCATGCGCACCTGGCCCATGCCGTGACAGGTCGGGCAGGTCTCCTTGCTGGAGCCCGGCTCGGCGCCGCTGGCATCGCAGTGCCCGCAGGCCACATGGCGCGGCACGCGGATGTCGACGGTGGTGCCGGCGACGGCATCCTCGAGATCGAGCTCGAGATTGTAGCGCAGGTCGGCACCGCGCTGCGGGGCGTTGGGGTTGCGCCGCCCGCCGCCGCCGAAGATGTCGCCGAACACATCGCCGAAGATGTCGCTGAAGCCGCCGGCACCGGCACCGCCGAAGCCGCCGCCACCGAAGCCGCCCGCCTGGCCGTCGACACCGGCATGGCCGAACTGATCGTAGGCCGCGCGCTTCTCGTCGTCGGTCAGGACCTCGTAGGCCTCGGAGACCTCGCGGAATTTCTCGGCCGCGGTATCGTCGTCCGGATTGCGGTCCGGATGGTACTTCTGGGCGAGCCGTCGGTAGGCCTTCTTGATCTCTTTCTGATCGGCCCCGCGTTCGACGCCCAGCACTTCATAGTAGTCACGCTTGGACATGGATCTTGTCCGCCTCCGTGTCGGGCCACGGAAACAGCGACGCGGGAGTCATGCTCCCGCGCCGCCGGTTTCCGTGGGATCAGACGTGGTTACTGCTTCTTCTGGTCGTCGTTGACTTCCTCGTACTCGGCGTCGACCACGTCGTCCTCGGTCTTCCTGGCACCGCCGTCGGCCTGCTCGGCACCGCCCTGCTGGGCCGCCTCGCCCTGCTCGGCGTACATCTTCTGGGCCAGGCCGCCGGAGGCCTCGGTCAGCGCGTCCAGCTTGGTCTGGATTTCCTGCTGGTCGTCACCCTTGACCGCTTCCTCGAGCTCGCTGATCGCCGTCTCGATCTTCTGCTTCTCGTCGTCCGTGGCCTTGTCACCGGCCTCGCTGAGCGTCTTGCGTGCCGCGTGGATCATGCCGTCGGCCTGGTTGCGCAGCTGGACCAGCTCCTCGAACTTCTTGTCCTCGGCGGCGTGCGCCTCGGCGTCCTGGACCATCTGCTCGATCTCTTCCTCGGACAGGCCGCTGGAGGCCTTGATGACGATCGACTGTTCCTTGCCGGTCGCCTTGTCCTTGGCGGAGACGTTGAGGATGCCGTTGGCGTCGAGATCGAAGGCGACCTCGATCTGCGGCACGCCGCGCGGCGCCGGCGGGATGTCGGCCAGGTCGAAACGGCCCAGCGACTTGTTCTGGCCGGCCTGCTTGCGCTCGCCCTGCAGCACGTGGATGGTCACGGCCGTCTGGTTGTCATCCGCGGTCGAGAAGGTCTGGGTCTTCTTGGTCGGGATGGTGGTGTTCTTCTCGATCAGCGGGGTCATCACGCCGCCCAGCGTCTCGATGCCCAGCGTCAGCGGGGTGACGTCGAGCAGCAGCACGTCCTTGACGTCGCCGCCGAGCACGCCGCCCTGGATCGCGGCACCGATGGCCACGGCCTCGTCCGGGTTGACGTCCTTGCGGGCGTCCTTGCCGAAGAACTCGGCAACCTTGGTCTGCACCAGCGGCATGCGGGTCTGGCCGCCGACCAGGATCACGTCGTCGATCTCGCTGTTGGACAGTCCGGCGTCGGCCAGCGCGGTCTTGCACGGGCCCAGCGACTGCATCACCAGCTCCTCGACCAGCGACTCGAGCTTGGCCCGGGTGATCTTGACGTTGAGGTGCTTGGGCCCGGTGTTGTCGGCCGTGATGTACGGCAGGTTGACCTCGGTCTGCTGCGCGGCGGACAGCTCGATCTTGGCCTTCTCGGCGGCTTCCTTGAGACGCTGCATGGCGAGGTTGTCGCCGGACAGGTCGATGCCGCTGTCGGCCTTGAACTGGTCGACCAGGTAGTTGATCAGCTTGAGGTCGAAATCCTCGCCGCCCAGGAAGGTGTCGCCGTTGGTGGCCAGCACCTCGAACTGGGTCTCGCCGTCGACGTCGGCCACCTCGATGATCGAGATATCGAAGGTCCCGCCGCCCAGGTCATAGACCGCGATGGTCTTGTCGCCGCGCGACTTGTCCATGCCGTAGGCCAGCGCCGCCGCGGTCGGCTCGTTGATGATGCGCTTGACCTCGAGGCCGGCGATGCGCCCGGCGTCCTTGGTGGCCTGACGCTGGGAGTCGTTGAAGTAGGCCGGCACGGTGATCACCGCCTCGGTCACGGTCTCGCCAAGGTAGTCCTCGGCGGTCTTCTTCATCTTCTTCAGCACCTCGGCGCTGACCTGCGGCGGAGCCAGCTTCTTGCCCTTCACCTCGACCCAGGCGTCGCCGTTGTCGGCCTCGGCGATGGTGTAGGGCACCATCTTGATGTCCTTCTGGACCACGTCGTCCTGGAAGCGACGGCCGATCAGGCGCTTGATGGCATACAGCGTGTTGCTCGGGTTGGTCACCGCCTGGCGCTTGGCGGCCTGGCCGACCAGCGTCTCGCCGTCATCGGTGTAGGCGATGATCGACGGCGTGGTGCGTGCGCCTTCGGCGTTCTCGATGACCTTCGGCTTGTCGCCGTCGAGCACGGCTACACAGGAGTTGGTTGTCCCCAGGTCAATACCAATGATGCGTCCCATATAAACACCTCGAAGAATCGTTACTTGCTGTTCGGAGCGGCGATACCGCGTCTTTGTCGTCTATGTGGGGGCTCGTCGGCGCCTTTCAAGGGCCGGCCCGCCGGTTCAGCCCGCGGCCTGGCTGACCACCACCATGGCCGGGCGCACCAGACGGCCGTTGAGCAGGTAGCCCTTCTGCATGACGTCGATCACGGTGTTGGGCTCCACCTCGGCGTTGGGCACCATCGCCATGGCCTCGTGATACTGCGGGTCGAACGGTTCGCCCTGCGGCTCGACGGACTCGACGCCGAACTTGGCCAGCACATCGAGTTGCAGCTTGAGGGTCATCGACACGCCCTCGCGGTGCGCCTCGCTGGCGTCCTCGCCCATCGATTCCAGCGCCTTTTCCAGGCTGTCGACCACCGGCAGCAGTTCCTTGACGAACTTCTCGAGGGCGAACTTGCGCGCCTTCTCGACGTCCTGCTCGGCGCGGCGGCGCACGTTCTGCGCCTCGGCGGCGGCACGCATCGCCTGATCCCTGGCATCGCTCAGCGCCTGCTCGAGCTCCTCGACCTTGGCCGCCAGGATCTCCGCTTCGGGATCGGCCATCGCCTCGGCGTCGGCGGCCGCGTCCTCGGCGGCATCGGCCTCGTCGAGCTGGCCCTCGAGCGGCTCGTCCTGTGGCTCGGCGCCCTGTTCGGCGCGTTGCAGTTCCTCGTCCAGCGGCGTCTGTGGGTCTTTGGCCATGTCGCTCTCCTGAGAAAGTCGCCCCGCGACCGCGCCGCGGCCGCCGGGAGTGATCGATTGCCCTCGTATATGGGGATGACCGCGACAATCTCAAGGCGCTCGGCAGGGTTCGCGGCAGTGGATTGCAGGGGACCCGGTGCTACTGTATAAACACACAGACCCTTGTCGTGCCGATTCCCGTTCCAGGAGGTGGCCATGCTGGTGCAACTCGCCGTTCGCGACTTTGCCATCGTCGAGCGTCTCGAACTCGATCTCGGTGGTGGCATGACCGCCATCACCGGCGAGACCGGCGCCGGCAAGTCCATCCTGCTCGATGCCCTGGGCCTGTGCCTGGGCGAACGCGCCGATGCCGCCAGCGTTCGCCACGGCACCCGGCAGGCCGATCTCAGCGCGCGCTTCGATATCCAGCGCCTGCCGGCCGCCCGCGCCTGGCTGGAGACCCGCGAACTGCCCGCCGACGACTGCCTGCTGCGCCGGGTCGTCACCCGCGCCGGCCGCTCCAAGGCATGGATCAACGGCCAGCCCTGTACCATCGCCGACCTCAAGGCCCTCGGCGAGACCCTGATCGAGATCCACGGCCAGCATGCCCATCAGGCACTGCTTCGCGAGGAGACCCATCGCCGCCTGCTCGATGATTTCGCCGGCCTGGGTGCCGACGTCGCCGCCCTGGGCGAGACCTTCCGCCACTGGCAGGCCCTGCAGCGCCGGCTCAAGCAGCTGGCCGACACCAGCGACGAGCTGCAGGCCCGCCGCCAGCTGCTGCGCTATCAGGTCGAGGAACTGGATCAACTGGCCCTGGCCGAGGGCGAGCTGGCCGCGCTGGAGCGCGAACAGGCCACGCTGGCCAACGCCGAGCAGATCATCGGCGACACCCAGTTCGCCGTCGACTGCTGCGAGCATGACGAGGGCGGAGCGCTGAACCTGCTGCACCAGGCACTGAGCCGACTCGAGGCCCTGCCCGGCAGCGAGCGGGGCACGATGGCCGAGGCACGCGGCATGCTCGGCGAGGCCCGCATCCAGATCGAGGAGGCCGCCCGCGAACTGCGCCACCTCGCCGATGCCACCGAGCTCGACCCGGAACGCCTGGCGCATGTCGAGGAACGCCTGGGCGAGGTGCACCGCATCGCCCGCAAGCATCATGTGATGCCCGAGGAGCTGACGAGCCTGCATGCCACCCTGCGCGACGAGCTGGAGAGCCTGGAGGGGGGCGATCAGGACCTCGAGGCCCTGAGTGCCGAGGCCGAGACCGCCCGCGAGGCCTATCGGCAGCAGGCCCGGCGCATCGGCGACACACGGCGCCAGGCGGCCCCGGCCTTCGCCGAGGAAGTGCAGTCGCAACTGGGCTTTCTGGCCATGGGCAAGGCGCATTTCGCCGTGGACGTCGAGGAACGCGACACTCCGCAGCCCGAGGGTCTGGAAGCCGTGCGTTTCCTGATCAGCGCCAATCCCGGTCAGCCGCCTCGGCCGCTGGCGAAGGTCGCCTCCGGCGGGGAACTGTCGCGCATCAGCCTGGCCATCCAGGTGGTCGCCGCCACCCACAGCACCATCAGCACGCTGGTCTTCGACGAGGTCGACGTGGGCGTCTCCGGCGCCACGGCGGAGATCGTCGGCCAGCTGCTGCGGCGGCTGGGCACGAACGGCCAGGTCATGACCGTGACCCACCTGCCGCAGGTCGCTGCCCAGGCACATCACCACCTGCATATCGAGAAACAGACCGCCGAGGACACCACGCAGACGCAGATGGCGCTGCTCGACGGCGCCGGGCGCGTCCGCGAGCTGGCGCGCATGCTCGGCGGCGTCCATCTTTCGGACCAGACCCTGGCCCATGCCCGGGAGATGCTGTCCGCCAGCCAGCGGCCGCACCACTGACTCATCCCCGCTTCTTTCGGTTTCATCGCGAGCCGGTCCGGGCATCCCCGACCGGCTTTTTTGTGGACGACCGCCAGGCTCCGGGAACGCCGTACGAGGCAATGCCCCTGTCAGAGCGAGGCCTACCGACCAACGGGTCGCCGATAACATGCGACAATCGTGCAGAGGCGGCGCAACGCCCGGCCGCCCCGGTATGACGATATCCTCAAGGAGCGCTCGTGATCACTAGACTGCCCCGATGGGTCGAATATGGTGCCTTCGTCCTGGCATTGACGGCAGGTTGCATCAATGCGGTAGGCCTGCTGGGATTTGCCCATCAGGCGATCTCTCATCTGTCCGGCACGGCCACGTTGCTCGGCACGGGGCTGATGCGTGGCGTATTCGGCGAGTCGCTGCACCTGGCCGGCATCCTGGTCAGCTTTCTGCTCGGAGCCGCTCTTTCCGGTGCCCTGCTCTGCGGCGAATCGCTGAAGCTTGGACGCCATTACGAGACCCTGCTGGTCATCGAGGGCGGCCTGTTGCTCATCGCGATCCCCGTGCTGCAGGCCCACCATCCCGCCGGCCAGTATATCGCTTCCGCCGCCTGCGGCCTGCAGAACGCCCTGGTGACGACCTACAGCGGCGCAGTGGTGCGTACCACCCACCTCACCGGCATCTTCACCGATCTCGGGCTCATGCTGGGAGAAGCCTTTCGGGGACGTGCCTTCGACCGACGCAAGGCCACGCTCTTTCTGATCATTGTCTCGGGATTCATCGCCGGTGGCGCCATGGGTGCCTGGCTGTTTGCCCGACTGGCGTTTTCGAGCCTGGCCGTGCCTGCCGTCATCTGCCTTGCCCTGGCCATCAGCTATCGGGGTTATTACCAGTACCGTATCGGACGGCAAGAATGACTCGAGAAAGTCCCGTCACCTGGCTGGCCATAGGCTGGCTGGCCTTGTGGCAGCGGCGCGCCTGGTGATGGTGTGGGTTGGAGTCCGCGAAAGGACCGGGGAAGGAAGCACGCAGGCACTGCGCTGCCGGAAAGAAAGCCTGTACTGTGACGAAGAGACTGCGAGAGAGGGCCACTTTTCTCGTCCCCCAACGCAAAAACCCCGGCCGTTGGGCCGGGGTTTTGCGGGATAGATGCCTGACGATGACCTACTCTCGCATGG
>NZ_WNXF01000018.1:0-63871 GCF_010993675.1 Modicisalibacter sp. 'Wilcox' | reverse complement strand
TCGGTCTTCAGCAGAGAGGTGGCGATAGCAGTGAGTCATAGCAACACCGTACCTGATGGGTCACGTGTTGCACTTGGTCATTGAGACCGCCATCTTTCAATAGTCGATGAAGTTTCAGGTTCGTTCATCCTCAAGCTAGGCGAGCAGGTATGGCGGACGAAATTCGGCTGGCCAATCTTGTGTTCAGCCTAAAATCTAATAAGGCCATTAAGGTTGCTCCGGGCCGATGGCCCTCCGCCGGAGGCCCTTGTCAGGGCGCCTCTTATGGCTGGCGTTATACATAGAAGGGTCGGTGCCTCCGCATATAGTGCTGATCCTCGCCAACTGTCCGCTCGACGGGTTGAATCCACCACTCCTGCCACCATCTTCCAGAGACAAGCCGACGCAATGTCGTCACTCGGTTAACCGTTTCACCACATTCCATGGGAGGCTCCTATGCCCTTTGCACCGTCCAGCATGCACGTCGAAAGCCCCGCCTTTGCGCCGAACGGGGCGATGCCCAGGCGCCATTCGGCGGAGGGCGAGGATCTGTCCCCGGCCCTGAGCTGGAAGGACGCGCCGGCGGGTACCCAGGGCTTTGCGGTGATCTGCCACGACCCGGATGCGCCGCTGGTCAAGGATGGCAGCTATGGCTATGTGCACTGGCTGCTCTACAACCTGCCGGCGGACGTCACCTCACTGGAGGAGGGCACGACGCTGGGTACCGCGGGTGTCAACGATGGCGGCGCCATCGGCTACGGCGGCCCCATGCCGCCGGAAGGCCACGGGATGCACCAGTACTATTTCTGGGTGCTGGCGCTGGATACCCTCACTGAGCTGCCCGAGGGGCTGACGCAGCCGGAGCTGCTCGCCAAGCTGGAGCCGCATATTCTCGGCATGAGTCGGTTGGTCGGCACGTACCGTCGCGATTGAGCCACTTCTGACGGCTGACACCGCCTCACACTGAACACGGCGCCTTCCCTCGGAAGGCGCCGTGTTTCGTTTGGGATTGGAGCCCGTTTCCAATCTGTCGGAATAATGGGCGCCGGGGGCAAGGCGAAGCGAGGGTCCTTTGCCATGGATGGCAAAGGTAGCGCCCAAGGATGGGTTTACAGCGCCCTCGCCAAGCCTTGTCGCCGGAAAAGCCCATATCGCCTATCTGTTGTGGAAGGAGCTCTAATCGGCTTCTCGCCAGTGTCTCGTTGCCTGCCGGCTGGCGGCGTCGAGCGGGCGTTTGCCACCCCTCTTGCGGTGCAAAAGGCTGACTATACTGGCAAAGGACGGGGGGGCGTCGACTACGCTGAATATGAGGCTCCAGCGATGGAGCGTTCAATGGCAATCGAGGAGGTGTGGCATGCTCACTCATGTGTGGGGACTGCTGTCCCATCCCAGCCGCGAATGGCGGCAGATTCACGACGAACGCGAGACCATTACCCATCTCTACGGCCACCACGTGCTGATCATGGCGCTGGTTCCCGTGATCTGCGCGTTCATAGGCACCACCCAGGTGGGCTGGGACTTCGGCGGTGGCCACACCATCCAGCTCAACTACCTGGATGCCTTTTCCGCGGGGGTTGCCTTCTATCTGGCGATACTGATCGCCGTGGGGTTCATGGGGGTGGTCATCCACTGGCTGGCGCGTCGCTACCCCAACCGGCCGAGCCGGCGGCGCTGTATCATCTTCGCCGGCTATGTCGCCACGCCGATGTTCCTCGGCGGCGTGGTGGCCCTCTATCCGCTGGTCTGGCTGTGCGCGCTCGCCGTGATCGTCGGGCTCTGCTACAGCGCCTACCTGCTCTACGTCGGCATTCCCACCTTCCTCGACATCAGCCGCGAGGAGGGCTTCATCGTCACCGGCTCCACGCTGGGCATCGGCGTGCTGGTGCTGGAGGCGCTGCTGGGGGTCACCGTGCTGCTGTGGGGCTACGGCGCCCAGCTGCTGGGTATCCAGCTCTGAAATCGGGCTGACGGGACGCCCTGACGTCGGTCAGGGCGCGCCCAGCAGTGCCAGCAGGTCCGAGGCGGGGCGCGATTCGAGCGTCTCGACCGTCTCGTGAAGGGCCCGCGCCCGCCGCTCGCCGAGGACCGGATCGGCAAGCGCGTGGAACTTGGCGGTGAGTTCCGCATCCTCGAGCGGGTTGGTGGGGTTGCCGCGAGCCTCGCAGGGCTCGCTCTCCAGGACCCGACCATCGCTCAGCAATAGACGCGCGCTGGCCCATCGCTCGGCCGGAAAGCGGGCGTTGAAGATGTCGCTTTCCTCGATATATATCCGTGAAGCCAGGTCGTGAACCTGCGGCGACTCGAGCGCCGCGGTGATGCCGTGCACATCCACGGTACCGAAGCAGACGGCGCAGGCCACCGACCAGGGCAGGCTGTACTGGGCCTGTTCGGTGTTGGCCGGGTGGGGCGTATGCAGTCGCCGCGCCTCGTGGAAGGTGCGAATCTCGATGCGTTCGATGGCGGAAGGCTCGATGGCGCCCAGGCCGAGCACGGCCTCCACGGCCGGCTGCGCCCAGCGGCACACCGGGTAGGCCTTGAAGTACTGCTCGAACAGGTACCAGCGCCGGCCGAGGTCCTCCCACAGTGACGCGACATCGCCCGCCTGAAGCGTCACCGCCGGCGCGCCGGTGAAGGCGTCCCCGGCGAGCAGGGCGGCACTGATGCCGGTCATCGCGCCCCAGCCGGAGCCGTCCTTGAGCATCGTGGGGTGCTCGATGCAGCGCATCATCTGGCTGCGCGGGCCGTAGAACTCGGCGATGCCCAGCGCCTCGCCGAGCGTGGCGCGATCCTGCCCCAGCAGGCGCGAGGCCACCGCGGCGACCCCCAGGGCGTTCCAGGCGCCGGAGGTGTGGTAGTCACCCGCCGTGGCGTGCAGGGCGATGCCGGCGCGGGTGGCCACCTCGTAGCCCAGGGCCAGCCAGCCCAGCAGTGCCCTGCCACTGAGCGATTCCACCTCGGGCAGGGCCAGCAGGCCTGGCAGCAGGGCGACCCCGGCATGGCCCTTGGTGAGCACCTGGCCGTCGTGGGCATCCAGCGCGTCGATCAGCCAGCCGCCGTGGAGCGCCACCCCCGTCGGCGAGGCCCGCCCCCCGGCGAACAGCAGCGGTCGCTCGCCGCCGTGCTGCGTGGTGACGAAGCGTTCGGCGAGGGTGGCCAGCGGCGTGCGCGTGGCGCCGGCGGCGACGCCGAGCAGGTCCAGCAGGCAGCGCCGGGCCTGGGCGTAATGCGTGTCGGGCAGGGTTTCCGGGTCGAAGGCGTGAATCCAGTCGAGCGGCGTGGCGGTGGTCATGGTGGGCAGTATCCCGAATCGCGGGTCAGCGGTAGCCGTCCATCAGTTGACGGACCAGCGGCGTGTCGGCATCGCGCAGCGTGGGCAGTTCGAAGCGCGCGCGGGCGATGGCGGTGCGTGAAATCTCGGCGACGATCAGCTGCTCGCCCGCGTCGGCGGCGGCCAGCAGGTCGCCGCGGGGCCCCAGGATGCGCGAGCCGCCCCAGAAATGGCTGTCGCCTTCCGCACCGTAGCGGTTGGCCATGATCACCGGCGTGCCGTAGGTCATGGCGTAGAAGCGCACGTTGAGCACCCAGTTGTCCTCGTTGGAGAAGGACTCGCTGACGATGCCCGAGGCGGAGTTGATCGGCGCGCAGAGCACCGTGGGGCGGGCCAGCAGGGCGGCGTGGACCAGTGCCGGGTTCCACAGGTCGGCGCAGATCAGTGGCGTGGCGGTCCAGCCGGGGCGAATCGTGGTGTGGGTCAGCGATTCGCCGTGGGCGAACCACTTGCCTTCTTCCAGCCCGCCGTAGGTGGGCAGGTTCAGCTTGCGATGCACCGCGGTGACGCGGCCGTGCTGGAGGATCGCCAGGGCGTTGTAGTATTCGCCGGGGCTGGCCTCCTCGACGAAGCCGACGATGACCTGCATCTCGCTGGCGGCCTCGGCGAGGCGGGCGAGTCGCGGGTCCTCCCGGGGGAACGCCACCTCGACCACCCGCGGGCCCAGGCCGTAGCCGGTCAGCGAGAGCTCGGGAAAGACCAGCAGCTCCAGCCCCTGGCGGTGCGCCTGGGCGATGAGCTCGTGATGGTGGGCCAGGTTGGCGTCGACGTCGCCGAGTTCGGTGTTGATCTGCGCCGCGCCGACCTTGAGCGTGTCCTGATAGTGCATGCGATCTCCTGTGTCCGAAAAGGCGCATGGCCGCCCGAAGGCGGCCATGCCGTTGCTGCCGGACGTGTTTTACAGCAGATCGTGCGTCTCGAGGAAGCCCTGGGCGACGTTCTCGATGCTCTTCTTGTCGACGTCGACGCTGGCGTTCAGCGAGGCCATGGTGTCGTCGTCGAGCAGGCTGGAGAGCCTGGCCATCTGCTCGTCGAGCTTGGGATTGGCCTCGAGCGTTTCCTGGCGTACCACCGGGGTCAGCGAGTAGGCCGGGAAGAAGTTCTTGTCGTCTTCCAGCACCCGGAAGTTGAAGGCCGGGATGCGGCCGTCGGTGGCGAAGACCAGCGAGACGTCGACCTGGCCGTCACGCAGGGCCGGGTAGGTCAGGCCGGAGTCCATGCGCTTGACGTTGGGGCGTCCGAAACGGAAGCCGTAGGCCTGCTGCAGCGGGCGCAGGCCGTCCTCGCGGGCGTAGAACTCGGCGTTGGAGGCGAAGGTCAGCTTCTCGCCGTCGTTGACGGCCTTGGCCAGGTCGGAGATGGTGGCGATGCCGCGCTTCTCGGCATCCTTCTCGCGCATGGCCAGGGCGTAGGTGTTGTTGGCGTTCGACGGCTCGAGCCAGACCAGCCCCTTCTTGGCGTCGAGCTCCTTGACCTTCTGGTAGGTCTCCTCGGCGGAGAGACCCTTGGCGGACTTGTCGTTGTAGTTGATCAGCGAGGTGCCGGTGTACTCCCAGTAGAGGTCGATCTGGCCGTTTTCCTGGGCCTGGCGCAGCACCGCGGAGCCCATGCCGGCACGCTTGTCGACATCGTAGCCCAGCCCCTTGAGGTACTGGGTGGTCATGCTGGTGAGAATCTGCTGCTCGGTGAAGTTCTTGCCGCCGACGACGATTTCCTCGGCCTGGGCGGTGGCGGCGATGCCGGCGCTCAGGATCAGGCCGGCGAGGGTTGCGGTCAGTGTGCGAATCATGGGCTTGTTTCTCCTTGCACTTGTTGTGTGACTTGCAGTGTGGGAGCCGTTCAGGCTCGTGACGGATTGACGCCGCGCGGCACGACGAGGAAGGCGATGGTGGCCACCAGTGCGTCCACGATCACCGCGAGCAGCGCGGTGGGAATGGCCCCGGCCAGCATCATCACCGTGTCGTAGAGGTCGATGCCGGTGAAGATCAGTTCCCCGAGCCCGCCGGCGCCGATCAAAAAGGCCAGCGGCACGGTACCCACGTTGATGGCCAGCGCGGTGCGGATACCGGCGAAGATCACGTACAGGGCGTTGGGCAGCTCGACCCGGAACAGCCGCTGCGCCGGCGACATGCCCAGCCCGGCCGCGGCTTCCATCAGCGCCGGCGACACGCCCTTCAGGCCGACATAGGTGTTGCGGGTGATCGGCAGCAGGGTCGCCACGGTCAGCCCGAACACGGCCGGTACCGTGCCGATGCCCAGAAAGCTCATCGACAGCGCCAGCACCGCCAGGGTGGGGATGGTGGTACCGACGTTGAGGACCTGCATCAGCGATTCCGCGAAGCGCGCCATGCTCGGCCGCGAGAGCACGATGCCCAGCGGCACGGCGATGGCGATGGCCAGGCTGCCCGACACGGCGGTCAGGAACAGGTGCTGGACCGCCAGATAGCGCACATCGGGCAGGTAATAGAGGAAATCCTCGATGACGCCGCTGCGCTGGGCCCAGACCCCGGCCGCGAAGAGCAGGATGGCGAGTACCCAGCGCCCGGCGCTTTTCAGCGAGCGAATCGGCATGCCGTTACTCCTTGGTCTCGGGTTGCGAACGCAACGGGGCGCTGTCCTCCGGCCGCGAACGGTAGCGGGAACCCAGGTGATGGGTCATCGCACGCTGCGTGATGTGCCCGCAGACCCGACCGCGCGCATCGACGCAGGGCAGCCAGGTGGTGTCGTTGGCGAACATCAGCGAGGCGACCTTGCGCAGGTCGTCGTCGAGCTGGGCCACCGGCGGGGCGGTCTGGTAATGGTCCCGGCAGTAGCCGCGGGTGGTGCGGGCGACCGAGCGGGTGATCATGCCGGCGGGCTCGCCACGGTCGTTGACCATCAGGATCGCGTTCTGGTAGCCGAAGTCGTCGATGCGGCTCAGGGCGGTCTCCAGGGTGTCGTCCGGCTTGACCGAGCCCATCTCGTCGGAGAACACCTCGCGCACCTTGACCAGGTTGAGGCGCTTGAGCGCGCGATCCTCGCCGAGGAACGACTCGACGAAGCCGTTGCGCGGCGCGGAGAGCAGGTCGTCGGGGGCGGAGTACTGGACCAGCTTGCCCTCGCGGAAGATGGCGATGCGATCGCCCATCTTGATCGCCTCGTCGATGTCGTGGCTGACGAACATGATGGTCTTCTTGAGTTCCGCCTGCATCTTCAGGAACTCGTCCTGGATCACCGCCCGGTTGATCGGGTCGATGGCGCCGAACGGCTCGTCCATCAGCATCACGGGCGGATCCGCGGCCAGCGCCCGGGCGACGCCGATGCGCTGCTGCTGGCCGCCGGACAGCTCGCTGGGGTAGCGCTTGAGGAAGGCCTCGGCGTCCATGGCGATCATGTCCATCAGCTCGCGGGCCCGCTTCTTGTAGGCGGCGCGGTCCCAGCCCAGCAGGCGCGGCACCACCGTGATGTTCTCCTCGATGGTCATGTTGGGGAACAGGCCGATCTGCTGGATCACGTAGCCGATGTTGCGGCGCAGGTCCTGGGTGTTCATGCCGGTGGTGTCCTCGCCATCGAGAAACACCTTGCCCGAGGTCGCCCGGACGATGCGGTTGATCATCTTCAGGGTGGTGGTCTTGCCGCAGCCGGAGGGGCCGAGAAGGATGCAGATCTCGCCCCGAGGCACTTCCATGTTGATGTGGTCGGCAGCGGTCACCGCGCCCTTGGGGGTGTCGAAGACCTTGGTCAGGCTGTCGAGTCGTATCATGGAAAAACCTTGGTCGGAATCAGATTGGCGCCTTCAGGCGGCGGCGACGTCACGCTCCATGCCACGCGGCGTGAGGCGCTTCTGCAGCGCCAGCAGGGCGTAGTCGACGATGATGGCCAGCAGGCTCACGGCCACCGCGCCGACGATCAGCTGGCGCGGATCGGACTGCGAGATACCGCGGCTGATCAGCGTGCCCAGGCCGCCGGCGCCGATGTAGGCGGCGATGGCCATCACGCCGATGTTCAGCACCACGGCGGTGCGCACGCCGGCCATGATTACCGGTACCGCCAGCGGAATTTCCACCATGCGCAGCCGCTGGTTCTGGCTCATGCCGATGCCGCGGGCGGCCTCGCGCAGCGCGGGATTGACGTTGTTGATCGCGGTGTAGGTATTGCGAATGATCGGTAGCTGCGAGTAGAGCAGCACGGCGATCACCGCCGGCACGTAGCCGATGCCGTAACCGAAGATCGATAGCAGCGGAATCATGACCCCGAACAGCGCGATCGAGGGGATCGTGACGATGATCGAGGCCAGATACAGCACGCCCCTGGCCAGGCGTTCGTTCTTGGTGATGGCGATGCCGATGGGCACCCCGGTCAGGGTGGCGATTCCCACGGCAACGCCGACCAGGCTGATGTGCTCCAGGGTCAGTTGCCCCAGCAGCCCGGCGTTGTCGAGAACGTAGCGAAACAGTTCCAAGCGATGTCTCCTCCATTCGCGTGGACGTCATGGATGGCCGGCACCGGCGGCGGTCGCCGATGCTGCCGAAAAGCGTCCAGCAGGGATGATAACCCGGCTTTGCGTCGAAACCGCGTTAGCTTAACAGAGGGGTATAGCGATTTTTTCTGTTAATGGATGAGTAATCAAAATTCAGATTATTGATGATCGTGATTCGCCGTTGTGGTGCGCTTTTCCTTGGGCGACAGCCTCGATGGCGTTGAAAGGACAGGTCAGGCAGGGCAGGGCGCGACGGCTTTCACCGGTGCAGGGGCAGGGACAGGGAGGGGCGGGACGAAAAGCCCCCGTCTCGGCACGGGGGCAAGGGGAGGGTCAGTCGGCCTGCGGTGATGTGGCTTCCGAGGAGCGGCTGGACACGATGGCAAAGCCGGCCAGCGCCATGGCGATGGAGATCAGCGGCACGCTGTAGTTGAGCACCGCGTAGGGGGCGTAGCTCCAGGCGCTGACGCCCAGCGCACTGTAGACGAAGATCGCGTCGGTGCTCCAGGGAACCAGCGCCGAGGTGACGGTACCGCCGTCCTCCAGCGCGCGGGACAGGTTCTTGGGGTGCAGCCCCTTGTCACGGAAGGCCCCGGCATACAGCCGGCCCGGAATGATGATCGAGATGTACTGCTCGGCGGTGACCACGTTGGTCAGGAAGGAGGAGCCGACGGTGACCGCGCACAGGGCACGACCGCTTCGGGCCAGCGCGACGACGCCGCCGACCAGGGCATTGAGCATGCCGGTGCGTTCCATGATGCCGCCGAAGATCATGGCGATGATCGCCAGCGAGATGGTGTACATCATCGCATCCAGCCCCCCCTGGCTGAGCAGCTTGTCGACGCCGGCATTGCCGGTGTGGGCCACATAGCCGCTCTGCAGCAGGTTGAACAGCGAGGCCACGTCGCCGCCCTGCACGAACAGGTAGGCCAGGCTGCCCAGCACGATGCCGACGATCAGGGTGGGGACGGCCGGTACGCGGGCGAGCGCTAGTGCCGGAACCGCCAGTGGAATCAGGAACAGCCAGGGCGAGATCACGCTGTTGGCCTGCAGGCTGCCGATCACGGCGGCGATGGCCTGGTCGAGCTCGGCGCCCTGATGGCCGCCGGCCATGGCCGCGAACACCACCAGGGCGATGATCAGCCCGGGCACCGTGGTGTACAGCATGTGGCGGATGTGGGCGAAGATATCCGTGCCGGCGATGCCCGAGGCGAGGATGGTGGTATCGGACAGCGGCGACATCTTGTCGCCGAAGAACGCGCCGGAGACGATGGCCCCGGCCAGCGCCGCCGGCGACAGCCCCATGCTGGTGCCGGCGGCCATGCCGGCCACGCCCAGGGTGCCGATGGTCGACCAGGAGCTGCCCATCATCAGCGTGCTGACGGCGCACAGCAGCATCAGTGTGGGCAGGAAGGCGCCCGGGGATAGGTACTCCAGGCCATAGTAGACCATGGTGCCGACCACGCCGCCGGCGACCCAGGCGCTGATCAGCAGCCCCACCAGCATCAGGATGACCACCGCCGGCAGGACCTTGGTGATGCCTTCGTAGATGTAGCCTTCGATGTCCTTCCAGCCATGGCCGTAACGCCAGGCGACCAGCCCGGCGACCACGGCGCCGATGAGCAGGGGAAGATGGGGGCTGCCGTCGAAGATGAGGATCGTCGTCATCATCGTGGCGATCATCACGGCGAAGGGCAGTAGGGCGGCAAGAAAGGGAACGGTTCGTCGGGATTCGGACATGGACAGGGTTCAGGGCAATGGTGAAAGTGGAAAGCCCGCCGGGCGCGAGGTCCGGCGGGCAGGGGTAACGCCGAAGGCGTGTTCGGTTCAGGAACGTGGGTCAGGCACGGCGATAAGCCTGGGGCAGTTCGGCGAGTAGACCGCGCCCCCCGGCGAGTGTCAGGGCGAGGTCATTGAGCGCGTCCCAGACGGGCAGCGGCAGGCCGCCCTTGATCGCCTGGTCTATGCGCTGGGCGAACAGCAGCAGCTTGTGCAGCCGGCGATGGGGCAGGCGCTGCAGCGCCTGCTGGTAGTTGGGACGGCGCTTCTCGGGAATCATCGGCCGCTGCGCCTTGCAGGCGTGCTCGAGGCTCTGGCCCTGGTCGAGATGCTGCTGCAGGGAGAGCAGGGTGCGCATCTCGCGGGTCAGCGCCCACAGCACGACCGGTGCCTCGATGCCCTCGCCGCGCAGGCCGGCGATGATGCGCACCGCGCGTTCGCGTTCGCCACGCAGGCAGGCGTCGGTCAGCGTGAAGACGTCGTAACGGGCATTGTCCTCGACACCGCCGGCGATGGCGCCGGCATCCAGCCGGGCGCCGGGCGGGTACAGCAGGGCGAGCTTCTGTAGTTCCTGATCGGCGGCCAGCAGGTTGCCTTCGGTGCGTTCGCCGAGCAGCCGGGCGGCGTCCATGTCGAGCTGCAGGCCGTGCAGGGTGGCGCGATCGCGCAGCCAGAAGCCCAGGCGCGAGTGGTCCACCGGCCATACCGGCACGAACAGCCCCAGCGCATCGAGCGCCTTGAACCACTTGCTTTGTTGCTGGCGCCGGTCGAGCCGGCCCGCGGTGACCAGCAGGATATTGTCGCTGCCCTTGGCCTGGGCGGCATAGGCCTCCAGCGTCTTGCCACCTTCCTGGCCGGGCGCCTGGTCGCCCAGACGCAACTCGATCAGCTTGCTGGTGGCGAACAGCGACAGGCTGGCGGCGGATTCGGTAAGCCGCCCCCACTGGAAGCCGTTCTCGACGTGCAGAACCTCGCGCTCCTCGATGCCCTGCTCGCGGGCGACCCGGCGCACCGTGTCGCAGGCATCGCGGTGCAGCAATGGCTCGTCGCCGGCGACGATGATCACCGGCGGCAGGCGTTTGGCCAGCGCCTCGGGCAGCTTGTCGGGAAAGACCTTCATGGCGCGTCGGCGAGGCTCTGCAGGCGATCGATCAGGCGGCGTGCCGCTTCCTGGCGCAGCGACTGCACGGCCTGCTCGCGGCGATCATCGCGCGCCAGCAGGTCGCTGGTGCCCGCCTCGTAGGTGGTCGACACCGTCAGGGTCTGGCGCTCGATGCGATAGGCGTCGTCGCGCTGGCGCTGGACCGAGAAGGGCACGCCGAGCTGCAGCTCGAGGGTCCGGCTGCCGGCGTTGTTGGCCGTCAGCTCGATTTCCTTGAGCTGCTCGTCCCCCAGGTTGAGGCGCCAGGGAGCCTGATCGCGCACTGCCACGCCGGCACCCTGCAGCGCCTGTCGCACCGCATCGGCAAGCGGCCCCGGCGGGGTATCCAGGGCCAGGCTGTCGAGCCCGGCCAGGCTATTGCCCCGGCCACGCAGCTGGAACCCGCAGCCGGCCAGCGTGCCGGCCGCCACGAGCGCCGCGCTCGTACGCAGGGCGCGATTCAGGAAGGTGCGACGCTTCATTCAGGCCTCCTAGCGACCGTACGCTGTCAATTGGCGACGATGTTGACCAGCTTGCCGGGGACGACGATCACCTTGCGTACCGTCTTGCCCTCGATATGGCGCTGGACGTTCTCGCTGGCCATGGCCTCGGCCTCGACGGCGTCCTTGGCGGCGTCGGGGGCGACCTCGATGCGGGCGCGCAGCTTGCCGTTGACCTGCACGGCCAGCTCGACGCTGTCCTTGACCAGGGCGCTCTCGTCGACGGCGGGCCAGCGGGCATCGATTGCCGGCTCGTCATGACCCAGCGACTTCCAGAGTGCGTGGCAGGCGTGCGGTGTGATCGGCGCGAGCAGCAGCACGCAGGCTTCCACGGCCTCGCGGGTGACCGCCAGGCCCTGCGGGCTGTCGGCACTGGTTTCGTTCTGGAAGCGGCCCAGCGCATTGGTCAGCTCCATCACCGCGGCGATCGCGGTGTTGAAGGTGGTGCGCCGGCCGATGTCGTCGCTGGCCTTGGCGATGGTCTCGTGGGTCTTGCGACGCAGGGCCTTCTGGGCGTCGTCGAGTGCGGCGACGTCGAGTGCCGCCGGGGTACCGGCGTTGACGTGATCGGCGACCAGCTTCCAGAGACGCTTGAGGAAGCGGTGGGCACCTTCGACGCCGGCGTCGGACCACTCCAGCGACTGCTCGGGCGGCGCGGCGAACATCATGAACAGCCGTACGGTATCGGCCCCGAAGCGGTCGATCATCGCCTGCGGGTCGACGCCGTTGTTCTTCGACTTGGACATCTTCTCGATGCCGCCCATCGCCACCGGCTGGCCGTCGCCACGGTAGACGGCGCTGACCGGGCGACCCTTGTCGTCGCGCTGCACGTCGACATCGGCGGGGTTGAACCAGTCCTTGCCGCCGTCCGGTGTCTCGCGGTAGAAGGTCTCGGCGATCACCATGCCCTGTGTGAGCAGGCGCTGGAAGGGTTCATCGCTCTTCACCAGGCCGAAGTCGCGCATCAGCTTGTGGAAGAAGCGCGCGTAGAGCAGGTGCAGGATGGCGTGCTCGATGCCGCCGATGTAGAGATCCACCGGCAGCCAGTAGTCGGCACGCTCGTCGAGCATCGCTTCGGGGTTGTCGGCGCAGGCGAAGCGCGCGTAGTACCAGCTCGACTCCATGAAGGTGTCGAAGGTGTCGGTCTCGCGGGTCCAGCCGTCGCCCAGGTCATAGAAGGCCGGCATCTTCTTGAGCGGCGAGCCGGTGGCGTCGACCTCCACTTCCATGGGCAGGGCGACCGGCAGCTCGTCGTCGGTGAGCGGCACCGTCTCGCCCTCGGGGCCGTACTTGATGGGGATCGGTGCGCCCCAGTAGCGCTGGCGGGCCACGCCCCAGTCACGCAGGCGGAAGTTAATCCTGACCTCGCCACGGCCCTCGGCCTGGAGCCGGTCGGCGATCGCCTGGAAGGCGGCGTCGAAGTCGAGTCCGTCGAACTCGCCGGAGTTGATCAGCCGGCCGTGTTCGGTATAGGCCGCGACGGAAAGGTCCGGCGCGTTGCCATCGGCATCGGCGATCACCGCTTCGATGGGCAGGCCGTACTTGGTGGCGAACTCCCAGTCGCGCTGGTCGTGGCCGGGCACCGCCATCACGGCGCCGGTGCCGTACTCCATGAGCACGAAATTGGCGACATAGACGGGCACTTCGCGGCCGGTCAGCGGGTGGATCGCCTTGTAGCCGGTGTCGCGACCACGCTTTTCCATGGTCGCCAGGTCGGCTTCGGAGGTGCCGCCGCGGGCACACTCTTCGAGGAAGGCGGTCATGTCCGGATCGCCCTCGGCGGCCTGGCGGGCCAACGGATGCCCGGCGGCCACCGCCACGTAGGTCACGCCCATCAGGGTGTCGGGGCGCGTGGTGTAGACCTCCAGCGGCTCGTCACGACCGGCCACGTCGAAGGTCAGTTCCACGCCGCGCGACTTGCCGATCCAGTTGCGCTGCATGGTCTTGACCTGGTCGGGCCAGTCGACGTGTTCGAGATCGGCCAGCAGTTCCTCGGCGTAGTCGGTGATCTTCAAGAACCACAGCGGGATCTCCTTGCGCTCGACCAGGGCACCGCTGCGCCAGCCGCGACCGTCGATCACCTGCTCGTTGGCCAGCACGGTGTTGTCGACCGGGTCCCAGTTGACGGTGGACATCTTCTTGTAGACCAGGCCCTTCTCCACCAGCTTGGTGAAGAACCACTGCTCCCAGCGGTAGTATTCGACGTCGCAGGTGGCGAACTCGCGGCCCCAGTCATAGGCGAAGCCCAGCGCCTTGAGCTGGCTGCGCATGTAGTCGATGTTCTGGTAGGTCCAGTCACCCGGCGGCACACGGTTCTTGATGGCGGCATTTTCCGCCGGCATGCCGAAGGCATCCCAGCCCATGGGCTGCAGGACGTTCCTGCCCTGCATGCGCTGGTAGCGCGAGACCACGTCACCGATGGTGTAGTTGCGCACATGCCCCATGTGCAGCTTGCCGCTGGGATAGGGGAACATCGACAGGCAGTAGAATTTTTCGCGGTTGGCGTCTTCCACGGCCTTGAAGCATTCATTCTTTTCCCAGTACTGCTGGGCGGCTGACTCGGTGGCGTGAGGCTGATACTGAGTGTCCATCGTCTGCGCGGTGCACCTTGCGTTGGGGCTTCGGTTCATCGGCGCGCTCGGCTCGACCCGGCCGGGGAGCGTGACGCGTGCCGGAGACAACACCCTGCCGTACACTGTATTGGAAAGGTACAGGGGCAGGTGTGAAAATCGTCGTGGTGGCCCAAGGATACCCTAGACGTGACGTGGCAGGTAGGGGCCGGCCGGGCAGCCCCGCCGGCTGCCGCCCCGCCCCGGCGTCGATACCCAGCGAGGAGAAACAGCACTATGAGTGACGACCAGCAGCACGACCGCCGCCTGAATGCCGCCTACGAGCGTGTGCTCGAGCGGTTGCGCGACGGCGCCGATGACCTGTCCTGGGACACGCTGCAGAAGGAGCTCGACGAGGCGGTGGAGTTCGAGGCCGAGGTCGAGACGTTCACCAAGGACGAGATGGCCCTGCTGCGTGCCTGGGTGGAGCGCGACCTCAAGGACCTGCGCCGCTATCTGGCGGCCGGCGGTGCCGGTGTGGCCAGCTGGCTGGGGATCGATCTGGACGTGCTGTCACGCAAGGTGACCGATGCGCTGTTCTCCATCGCCGATCGCAGCGTGGTGGAACGCGAACGCTTCGAGGACGATCTCGAGGCGGCCCGGGCCGATTACGTCGCGGGGGAACTGGCCGCGCCCGGGCGCATGGCCTGCGTGCACTGCGGCGAAACGGTGGTGCTGGACTCGGTCACCCGCCTGGAGCCCTGCCACGCCTGCGGGCACCGCTACTTCACGCGTTCGCCCAGCGACGAGACGCCCTCCGCGGCTTCCTGAGGCCGCGGAGGCGGCCGTCATGACGAGCGGGCGGCAGTGGCTCGCCGGCGGCCCGGGCGCTTGAGCCCGGGCAGCCACAGCAGGGCGGCCAGCAGCCAGGCGGGCCAGCTGCCGGTGCGGGTGAAGGGCGTCTCGCCCTGCATCGCCTGTACCGTGCCGGTGACCGTGGTGGTCTCGAACTGGGGTGCCCGTGACACGATCCGGCCCCGCGGGTCGATGATCGCAGTCACGCCGTTGCTGGTGGCGCGCAGTACGTAGCGGCCGTTCTCCAGCGCCCGCAGGCGCGCCATCTGCACATGCTGGAGCGGGCCGATCGAACCGCCGAACCAGGTGTCGTTGGACACCGTGAGCAGTACATCGGCATCGCGGGCGCGGCGGGCGACCAGGTCCGGATAGATGATCTCGTAGCAGATCGCCGTGCCGATGGCGAGCCCGGCGGCGTGCAGGGGCGGCTGGTCGCTGGCGCCGGCCGAGAAGTCCGACATGGGCAGGTCGAAGAAGGCGATGATGCCGCGCAGCAGGCCTTCCAGTGGCAGGTATTCGCCGAACGGCACCAGATGCTCCTTGCGATAGCCCCCCTGAGTGTTCCCCAACCCGATCACCGCGTTGTAGTAGCCGCCGTCGTCGCGCTCGACGATGCCGGTCAGCAGGGCGCTGTCCGGCGGCAGCGTCGCCTGCAGGCGTTCGAGGAAGGGACGGGCCTGGCGCTCGAACATCGGCAGGGCGGTTTCCGGCCAGACGACCAGGTCGGCGTCGTCGGCCACCTCACGGGTCAGCCGCGCATAGGTGTTGGCGGCGTTGCGCTGTCCCTCGGCGCTCCACTTCATCAGCTGCGGCAGGTTGCCCTGCAGCAGTGCGACCGTCACCGGCTGGCCGGAGCTCGTCGTCCACTGGGTGGGCAGCAGCAGCGGCACGCCCCACAGCGCGACGAGCGGTGCCAGGGTCCACCAGCGCCGACGCAGCAGCTCCACGCCCAGCGTGCCAGTCAGGGCGGTGATCAGCGACAGCAGGAAGACGCCGCCGACCGGGGCCAGCGCCGCCAGCGGCGAGTCGACGTGAGCGCTGCCCAGCAGCAACCAGGGAAAGCCGGTGAACAGGTAGGTGCGCAGCACCTCGCTGGCGACCCACAGCCCGGCGAAGCTCAGGCAGGCCAGGCGGCGTCCGGTTACGTGGCGGTAGAGCCAGAAGGGGACGGCGTAGAACAGCGCCAAGGTCACGGCGAACAGGGCGGTGAGGAACACGGCCAGCGCCACGCCGGTATAGCCGTAGTCGTGAATCGAGACGTAGATCCACGAGGTGCCCGAGGCGAATAGGCCGAACCCGTAGCACCAGCCGCGCAGCGCGGCCTGCCGGGGCGTCAGGTCGTGAAAGCCCACATAGACCAGGCCCACGGCGACCGGGCCGAGCCACCAGAGATGAAAGGGCGCGAAGGTGAGAGTGGTGAGCACGCCGGCCAGCAGCGCGGCGAGAAGGCCCATCCACGGGCGTTGTTCGGTTGGCATGGGGCACTCCTTGTCGGAACGGTGCCCCTTATACCAGACCCGGCGAGGATCTCGAAGCGTGCCGGGGTCAGCCCTCGACCGGCTCGTCGGCGAGCAGCGCGAGGGGTTCGGCCTGCAGCAGGCGAATGCGCCGGTTGTCGGCGCCGAGTACGGTGAAGCGCCAGCCGCCCAGGTCGGCATGCTCGCCGCGCCGAGGCAGGTAGCCGAAGCACTGCATGACCAGGCCGCCGACGGTGTCGAACTCGTCGTCGGAAAACGTGGTGTCGAAGCGGTCGTTGAAGTCGTCGATGGGCGTCAGGGCGCGGATCGCGAAGGAGCCGTCACCCATGTCGCGGATGTCGTCTTCCTCGTCGGTGTCGTGCTCGTCCTCGATGTCGCCGACGATCTGCTCGAGGATGTCCTCGATGGTGATGATGCCCGCGGTGCCGCCGTACTCGTCCACCACCACCGCCATGTGGTTGTGGGTGTCGCGGAATTCCTTGAGCAGGCTGTTGAGGCGCTTGGACTCGGGGATGAACATCGCCGGGCGCAGCACCTCGCGCAGGGCCAGGCGCATGCGCTCGCTGTCGTTGACCTGCAGCAGCGGCAGCAGGTCCTTGACCAGCAGGATGCCGAGCACCTCGTCGAGGTTCTCGCCGACCACCGGGTAGCGGGAGTGGCCGGTCTCGAAGATCACCGGCAGGTAGTCTTCCGGGGGCTGGTCGATGCCGATGGCGGTGACCTGAGAGCGCGGGATCATCACTTCCCGGGTCTGCTGGTCGCTGATCTGGAAGGCGCCCTCGATGATCGTCAGGGCATCCTGGTCGAGGCGCAGGCGGGCGGCGGCCTCACGGAGAAACACCAGCAGTTCGTCGCGGGAACTGGGCTCGTCGGCATCGCTGGAAAAGGCGCTGAACAACTTCTCGAGCCAGGACTTGCCGCCCTGGCTGCTCGATCGGTCTTCGCTCATGCGTCGGGTCTCGTGTCCTCGCTGCGGCACTCGTCGGCGTCGAGCGCGTAGGGGTCGGGAATCGCGAAGTCGGCGAGGATGCGGCGCTCGAGCGCCTCCATCTCCTCCGCCTCGGCTTCATCTATATGATCGTGGCCGAGCAAATGCAAGGTGCCGTGCACCACCATGTGCGCGTAATGGTGCTCGAGCGCCTTGCCCTGGTCGCGGGCCTCGCGCTCGACCACGTCGTGGCAGATCACCAGGTCGCCGAGCAGCGGCAGGTCGAGGCCGGCAGGGGCCTCGAAGGGGAACGACAGCACGTTGGTCGGGCGATCCTTGCCGCGATAGTCGCGGTTGAGGGCCTGGCTCTCGGCCTCCTCGACGAAGCGCACGGTCAATTCCGGCGGCTCGTGGGGTGCGTCAAGGTCGTGGTGGCGGCGATGGTGCGCGAGCGCCGCGGCGGTCCAGGCCTGCAGCTGATCCGCCTCGGGCAGGCCGTCGGCGCGGACCGCCACCTGCCGGTCGATGACCGGCGGCGGCAGGCGGCTCATGCGTCGCCTCCCGCGGTGCTGCCGCCTGCAGCGGCCTCGCTGTCCCGGGCCTCCTGGCGCGCCTGTTCGCGGGCCTCGCGCCGGGCGCGCTCCTCGGCCTCCTGCTCGGCCTCGAAGACGTCGTAGGCCTCGATGATGCGCTGCACCAGCGGGTGGCGTACCACGTCCTTGGCGTCGAAGTGGGTCATGCCGATGCCGGACACATCCTGCAGGATCCGGGTGACATGGATCAGCCCGGACTTCTGGCCGCGGGGCAGGTCGACCTGGGTGATGTCGCCGGTGATCACCGCCGTGGAGCCGAAGCCGATGCGGGTCAGGAACATCTTCATCTGCTCGCGGGTGGTGTTCTGGCTCTCGTCGAGGATGATGAAGGCGTTGTTGAGGGTCCGGCCGCGCATGTAGGCCAGCGGCGCGATCTCGATCACCTGGCGCTCGATGAGCTTGGCGACCTGCTCGAAGCCGATCATCTCGTAGAGGGCGTCATACAGCGGGCGCAGGTAGGGGTCGATCTTCTGCGCCAGGTCGCCGGGCAGGAAACCGAGCTTCTCGCCGGCCTCGACGGCGGGGCGGACCAGCAGGATGCGACGGACTTCCTGCTGGTTGAGCGCCTCGACGGCGGCGGCCACGGCCAGGTAGGTCTTGCCGGTGCCCGCCGGGCCGATGCCGAAGTTGATGTCGTGGGCACGGATGCTGGCGACGTAGCTCTGCTGGTTGAGGCCGCGCGGCTTGATCAGGCTGCGCGGCGTGCGGATCACCACCTCGGCGTTGTCATCGCCGCCTTCCTCTTCCTCGAGGGCCTCGACCCCGGATTCCTGCAGGAACAGGTGGACGGTATCGGGCTCGAGCTGGCTGGATTCGGTTTCCCGGTAGAGGTGCTCGACGACATTGGCGGCGGCCTTGACCCGCGGGCCGGGCCCGGCGAGCTGGAAGGTGTTGCCGCGGTTGCGCAGCGTGACCCCCAGCCGCGACTCGACCAGCTTGAGATGCTCGTCGCGCTGGCCGCAGAGATTGGCCAGACGCATCGGGTCGTTGGGTTCCAGGGTCAGGGTGATGACGCGATTTGCCGGAGTGCTTTGTTGGCTCAAGAACAGGAAATCCGTGCGTGATGGGTGAGAGGGTCAGCTTACTGCCCCGGAGCGGGCCGGGGCAATGTGCGTGGACGTCCATGATCTGCGGCGCGTTGGCCATATGGCGTTGAAACCGTGATCAGACGGCTCATTCAGCGAGCTGGACTGCGCGTCTTTTCACGGTTTCGCCTTGTCTGTCCTGAGCTCGCGAGACCATGAATCGCCCCCGCCCGAGGAGAGGGGTCAGAAACACTCCGGCGAGGCCAGCTCGCCGCGCAGCGAGTTGGGCAGGGCCTCGGTGATCTCGACATCGACGAAGGCGCCGATCAGCTCGGTGGGATTGGGCGCGCGGAAGTTGACCACGCGGTTGTTCTCGGTGCGTCCGGAGAGCTGGCCCGGGTCCTTCGGCGAGAAGCCGGTGACCAGGATGCGCTGCGTGCTGCCGACCATGCGCCGGCTGATCTGCATGGCGTTCTGGTTGATGCGCTCCTGGAGAATCGCCAGGCGCTGCTTCTTGACCGCCTCGGGGGTGTCGTCCTCGAGCTGGGCCGCGGGGGTGCCGGGGCGCGCCGAGTACACGAAGCTGAACGAGACGTCGAAGCCGATGCGACCGATCAGGTCCATGGTCGCCGCGAAGTCGGCCTCGGTCTCGCCGGGGAAGCCGATGATGAAGTCCGACGAGAAGCTGATGTCGGGGCGCAGCTCGCGGATGCGCTCGAGCTTGGCGACGTACTCCTCGACCGTGTGGCCGCGCTTCATCGCCGCGAGGATGCGATCCGAGCCGGCCTGGACCGGCAGGTGCAGGTGGCTGACGAGTTCGGGGATCTCGCCGTAGGCCTCGATCAGGCTGTCGGAGAATTCCACCGGGTGGGAGGTGGTGAAGCGGATGCGGTCGATACCCTCGACGGCGGCCACGCAGGCAATCAGCTCGGCGAGGTCGATCTCGTCGCCGAGGCTGTTGCGCCCCCGGTAGGCGTTGACGTTCTGGCCGAGCAGGTTGATCTCGCGCACGCCCTGTTCGGCGAGGTGGATGACCTCGTCCATGACCGCCTCGAACGGACGCGAAATCTCCTCGCCGCGGGTATAGGGAACCACGCAGAAGGTGCAGTACTTCGAGCAGCCTTCCATGATCGAGACGAAGGCGGTGGCGCCGTCGGAGCTGGGCTTGGGCAGATGGTCGAACTTCTCGACCTCGGGGAAGGTCACGTCGACCACCGAGATCGGCTCGGCGCTCTTGCCGCGCTGCTCGAGCATGTTGGGAACGCGGTGCAGGGTCTGGGGGCCGAACACCATGTCGACGTAGGGCGCGCGCTTGCGCAGGGCCTCGCCCTCCTGGCTGGCCACGCAGCCGCCGACACCGATCACCAGGTCGGGATTGCGCTCCTTGAGCTTCTTCCAGCGGCCCAGCTGGTGAAAGACCTTTTCCTGGGCCTTCTCGCGGATCGAGCAGGTGTTGAGCAGGATGACATCGGCCTCCCGCTCGTCGTCGGTCAGCTCCATCTGGTGCGATTCGCCGAGCAGATCCGCCATGCGGGCGGAATCGTACTCGTTCATCTGGCAGCCATGGGTCTTGATGAAGAGTTTCTTCGCCATAGAGTCGCGTCGGCGCCGGGCGCCCGACATGTCCGTGAAATGGGGGTGAGTGCAGCGGCCGGATCGGCCGGGATCGGAAGGCGCCGATTATACGGACCCCGGGGCTGACTTGGCCAGTCCGCGTGCCGGGGCGTCCCGGCTCTGTGGTATTCTCCGGGCACGGCCCCGGGCCGACGTGACAGACGGGAATGCTAGAAACGGGAGAGACATGGCGGCAAAATCCATCTACCGGGTGGTCTTCCACAACCAGGGGGAAATCTGGGAGCTGTATGCCCGGGATATCTACCAGAGTGACCTGTGGGGGTTCATCGAGGTCGAGACCTTCGTCTTCGAGGATGCCTCGAAGCTGGTCGTCGACCCGTCCACCGACAAGCTGCGCCGGACCTTCGAGGGGGTCAGCCGCAGTTACATCCCGATGAACGCCATCGTGCGCATCGATGAAGTCGAGCGAGAGGGCACGGCCAAGGCCGTGAAGGCGGAAGGCAAGGTGGCGGAGTTTCCGCGTCCCTTCACCTTGCCGCCGCGGGATGATTAAAAATTGACCGATCTGTTGCCCTGGCCGACGACTCGGACGATCGCGTGACACGGTCACCGGGTTTTCCCAAGGCTTATCCACAGAAAGTGTGGATGATCGGTGACACGCCCTCGTGCCGGGGCATGGATGTCCCCGGCGATATCGCAACCTCGCGTCGAGCCAGCATTTTTTTCGAGCCTCCCGACAGCCACGAGACAACGTCGAGACATGTTCAAGTTCAAAACCCTGCTGATAGGCCTCGTCTGGGGCCTGAGTGCGGTCGGCGCCGTGTCGCCGGCCCTGGCCCAGACGCCGGACGCGACGCGCTGGGTGGCCGATGATCTCAGCGCCTATGTGCGCAGCGGCCCGACGGACGGTTACCGTATCGTCGGCACACTGACCGCCGGGGCGCCGGTCACGGTGCTCGAGACCCAGGGCGATTACACCCGGGTACGCGCCGAAAGCGGCGACGAGGTGTGGATCCGCTCCGACCAGCTGCAGAGCGAGCGCAGCCTGCGCCAGCGCGTGCCGGCGCTCAAGGAGAAGGTCGCCACGCTCAGCGACAAGCTCGATGGCATCAACCAGACCTGGCAGGCGCGCACCGCGAGCATGACCGAGACGCTCGAGACCCGCGAGCAGCGCATCGAGGACCTGAGCCAGCGCAACACGACCCTGAATCAGCAGCTGACCCAGGCCGAGGCGACCCTGCGTCGCCTCAAGGCGCGGCTCGACACCCAGGAGCAGGACCTGCTGATGCGCTACTTCCTGTACGGCGGGGGCGTGGCCGGCGCAGGGCTGCTGGCCGGCCTGCTGGTGCCGCATCTGCCGCGGCGGCGCAAGAAGCGTGACCGCTGGTTCTGAGCTGCAATCCGGGGAGACCTGCATGAACAACGAATGGCGCAATCGCTGGCGGGAGGGGCGGATCGGCTTCCACCGCGACGCGGTACATCCGGCGCTGGCGCACTACTGGCCGACGCTCTCGGTGGCCGGCGACAGCAAGGTACTGGTGCCGCTGTGCGGCAAGAGCCTGGACATGCGCTGGCTGGCCGAGCGCGGGCATCCGGTGCTGGGGATCGAGCTGGCCGAGGAGGCCGTGGCGCAGTTCGTCGCCGAGGGCAGCGGCGATGTCTCGCGCTACCGCCACGGCGTCTTCGAGGTCTGTCGTCAGGGGCTTGTGGAGCTGTGGTGCGGCGACTTCTTCCACTTTCATATCGATCAGGCGCTCGAGGTCGAAGCCTTCTACGACCGTGCCGCGCTGATCGCGCTGCCCGAGGCCACGCGCCAGCGCTATGCCTTCCACCTGGCCCAGCTGCTGCCGCCCGGCGCCCGAGGGCTGCTGATCAGCCTGACGCGCCAGGACGGGCCGGACAAGGGGCCGCCGTTCTCGGTGGCCGCCGACGAGGTCGAGCGGCTTTTTTCGCCCAATTTCGAACTGGCCCGGCAGGCGGTGCTGCCGCCGGACGAGCGGGGCTTCGCCGAGGAGATCTGGACCCTGGTGCGCCGCGGCCCCCACCGGGACGCACCCGGCGACGGGTGAGGGTCAGCGTGCCAGCAGTTCACCGATCGCGGGATCGCTGAAGGCGCGGTTGAGCGCATTGGTCAGCAGCTCGCTGACCATCTGGTTGTTCTCCCGGGTGTCCGGCTTCAAGGCGTAGGTCTGTTCGCGCTTGGCGGTGTACACCCCGGTGTAGGTGGTGCCGCCGTTGCGCGCCACGGCCTGGACGCGGGCGATCAGCCGGGCCTTGTCGAGCAGGGGCTTGGCGTCGGCCTTCTCGTAGCTCAGCTGGGCCAGCGTCAGGGTCAGGCTGGGCCGCCCTTCGGCGGTGGCCTCGGTGGGCGCGAAGCCCATGCGCTGCAGGGCCTGCTGCGCCTGCTGCTGCAACCGGGGCATCAGCGTGTGGGCGGGGACCGTGATGGTGTCGGTGGCCATGCGCTTGCCACTGCGGGTGCCCAGAACGTCGCTGTCGCGTCCGTCCACGGTGGCCAGGGTCACCGCCTGGCCGCTGCCGGCGCGAGGCACGGCGGTGGTCACCTGCGGCTCGACATTCAGGTATTGCGGGCTCTGCGCGCAGCCTGCCAAGAGACCCGCCATCAGCGCGAGCCCGCCCAGTGTCTTGAAGCCCGGTGTCTTGAAACCCGATGCCTTGACGCGAAATGCCATTGTCCTTCCTCCCGGCTTGTCCTCTGCAGCCGCCCGGCGCGGCCCCTCGGCGCAGTATAACGCGACGCACGCCGGGGATTCAGGCGCTGACGGCCTGACCGGCCTGTTTCCGGTGGGCGGCCTAGCGTGATGCGGGTGTACTGCGGCTGATCAGCCACAGCCCGATTACCGGGCCCGGCAGCAGCAGCCAGCCCAGCCAGGGGCCCAGCCGTGGCCACAGCGGCATCAGCGCCAGCAGCGAGAGTACCGAGATACCGAAGCCGATGGCGTTCTGCAGCGTCAGGCCGGTACCCAGCCGGGACGGCGGGCAGGCGCGGGCCGAGAGCGCCGAGAAATGCGGCGAGTCGATGACCGCCAGGGCGCTCCACAGCCCGAGGAAGGCGACCTGCCAGGCTGGTGGAAGGCCGGCCAGCCAGGGGTAGAGCAGGGCGCAGAGGGCCGATCCGGCCAGCCCCAGTGCGGCGACGCGGCGGCTGCCGTGGCGCTGGCTGAGCCACCCGCCCAGCCAGCAGGCGGGGCCGCCGATGGCGATCAGCGCGAAGCTGCCCAGGGCCAGCGTGACGGCATCGGTGCCGGGCACGGCGCGAGCCAGCAGCAGCGGGATCAGCGCCCACAGCGTGTACAGCTCCCACATGTGGCCGAAGTAGCCGCCGGCGGCGCGGCGGTAGCCGGGGATCCGGAACACGCTGACGTCGAGCGCGACACCCTGGCCGCGGGGGGCGCGTCGCCCGGCGCGCATGGCGTCGGGTTCGCCCAGGATCAGGATCATGGCGCCGGCGACCAGGGCCAGCAGCGAGGCGGCCCACACCGCGCTGGCCCAGGGCAGGTCGATGCGACCCAGCAGGCTCAGCCCGCGCAGGGCGTGGGGCAGGGCCGTGCCCAGCACCAGCATGCCCACCAGCCAGGAGAGCGCCAGCCCGGCCCGTTCGGGCGCCCAGCCGACCATCAGCTTCATGCCGACGGGGTAGATGCCGGCCAGGGCCATGCCGGTCAACAGGCGCAGGCCGGTCGCCGGCCACAGGCCGCCGGCAAGGGGCAGCAGGGCGTTGCTGGCGGCGCCCAGCAGGCAGGCGCCGAGAAACAGTCGGCTGGCATCGACCCGGTCGGCGAGCCCGCTCAGGCCGATGCCCAGCGTGCCCAGCAAAAAGCCGCCCTGCACGGCGCCGGTCAGCCAGCCCAGGTCGGCGGGCGACAATGCCCAGGCCGCCTGCAGGGACTCGATCACCGCGTTGGGGGTGAACCACAGGGCGGTGCCGAACAGCTCGGCGATGGCGATCACGACGATGGGCATGGAGGTCTCCGTGCAGAGCGGCGCAGGGGCCGATTGGCCCATGCCCTCGGCGGGCTGTCGATGGCACCTTGGTCGTGCCGGGGCGAATGCCGGAGAAAGACGCCCCGGACGGTGCCGGGGCGGTGCGGGGAAGGGCCGGGGTTACAGGCCCATCGCCGAGGAGGTCGAGCGCCGGGGGTCGGCGCCGCCGTAGAAGGTGCCGTCGTCGATCAGGATCGACTGCGCGGCGCCCATGGCGTCCTGCTGGCTGACGGTGTGGCCCATCGCCTCGAGCAGGGCGATGGTGTCGGGGCTGATGCCCTGTTCGATGCGAATCTCGTCGGGCAGCCACTGATGATGGATGCGCGGCACGCTGACGGCGGTCTGGACGTTCATGTCGTGATCGATGACGTTCATCAGCACCTGCAGCGTGGTGGTGATGATCCGCGAGCCGCCGGGGCTGCCGGTGATCAGGACGTTGTGGCCGTCCTTCTTGACGATGGTCGGGGTCATCGACGACAGCATGCGCTTGTTGGGTTCGACCTTGTTGGCTTCGCCGCCGATCAGGCCGTAGGCATTGGGCACGCCGGGCTTGGCCGAGAAGTCGTCCATCTCGTTGTTGAGCAGAAAGCCCGCGCCCTCGACCACGATTCCCGAGCCGTAGCTGAAGTTGATGGTGTAGGTGTTGGAGACCGCCAGGCCGTTGTCGTCGGCGATCGAGAAATGGGTGGTCTCGTTGGACTCGTAGGGCAGCGGCTTGCCGGGGGCGATCTCGGTGCTGGGCGTGGCCTGGTCGAGCGGGATCTCGGCGCGCAGCTCGTCGGCGTAGGCCTTGGAGGTCAGCCCCTCGAGCGGCACGTCGACGAAGTCGGTGTCGCCCAGGTACTTCGAGCGGTCGGCGTAGGCGCGCTTCATCGCCTCGGCCATGACGTGGATGGTGTCGGCCGAGTTGAAGCCCATCTCGGCGATGTCGTAGCCCTCGAGGATGTTGAGCATCTGCACGATGTGCACGCCGCCGGAGGAGGGCGGGCTCATGGCGTAGATGTCGTAGCCGCGGTAGGTGCCGTGGCTGGGCTCGCGGATCGTCGGCTGGTAGGCGGCAAGATCCTCGCGGGTCATCAGGCCGTCGTGATCCTGCATCTCGGCGGCGATCAGCCGGGCCGTTTCCCCCTCGTAGAACTCGCGCGGACCCTTGTCGGCGATGCGCTTGAGGGTGGCGGCAAGATCCGGCTGGCGGTAGATGTCGCCGACGTCATAGCCGCTGCCGTCGGGCTTGAAGAACTTGGCGCGGGTTGCCGGCCACTTCTCGAGCCGCTCGCGGGCCTGCTCGACACCGTCGACGAAGCGCTGCGGCAGCGGGAAGCCGTTCTCGGCCAGATCGATGGCCGGCGCCAGGGCCTCGGCGAGACTCAGGGTGCCGTACTTGTCGAGCGCCAGCGCCAGCCCGGCCACCGTGCCGGGCACGCCGGAGGCATTGTGGGTGAAGCGCGACAGCCTGGGCACCGCCTCGCCCGCGTCGTTCTGGAACATCGTCTCGTAGGCGGCGGAAGGCGCCTTCTCGCGATAGTCGATGGCGATCACCTTGCCGCTCTTCTCGTCGGAGATCAGCATGAAGCCCCCGCCGCCGATGTTGCCGGAGCGCGGCTGGGTCACCGCCAGGGCGAAGCCCGCGGTCACCGCGGCATCCACCGCGTTGCCGCCGTCGGCGAGCACGTCGTGGGCGACCTGCGAGGCGAGGAAGTGGCTGGTGGCCACCATGCCGTGGGTGCCGACCTCGGGATGGAAGCGTTCGCCCTCGAGGATCGCGCGCGAGTCGGCGAAGGCCAGCGGCACGCTGATCACCAGGGTGGTGGCGATCAGCAGGCGAAAGGTGCGTCGCCACGCTCGGCGCGGGCGGGGGTGGACGATCGGCATCGGGCGGTCTCCCTGGCGGTTCGAATGGATGGGTCGGTTTCACTATCGACGCCGATCCCGGAACCTGCAAACCCGGCGCCCCCGATGCGGCGCGTTGTGGGGTAGAATGGCGGTTTTTGCGAACCCGATTGAAGAGCCATGTCCGACCCGAACCCCGATTTCCAGATCGCGCCCTCGATCCTCTCCGCCGACTTCGCCCGCCTGGGCCAGGAGGTGGATGACGTGCTGGCGTCCGGTGCCGACATCGTCCACTTCGATGTCATGGACAACCACTACGTCCCCAACCTGACCATCGGCCCGATGGTCTGCGAGGCGCTGCGCCGGCACGGCGTGACCGCGCCCATCGACGCCCACCTGATGGTCAGTCCGGTGGATGATCTGATCCGCCAGTTCATCGACGCCGGGGCCACCTACATCACCTTCCATCCCGAGGCCTCCGCGCACATCGACCGCTCGCTGCAGCTGATCCGCGACGGCGGCTGCAAGGCCGGGCTGGTGTTCAACCCGGCCACGCCGCTGCACTACCTCGACTACGTGATGGACAAGCTCGACATGGTGCTGCTGATGAGCGTCAACCCCGGCTTCGGCGGTCAGTCGTTCATTCCCGGCACGCTCGACAAGCTGCGCGAGGCACGCCGGCGCATCGACGCCAGCGGCCGGCCGATTCGCCTGGAGATCGACGGCGGCGTCAAGGTCGACAACATCGCCGAGATCGCCCGGGCCGGGGCCGACACCTTCGTCGCCGGATCGGCGATCTTCAAGGCACGCAATGCCGACGAGCCGCACCGCTATGACGGCGTGATTCGCGCACTCCGCGACCAGCTCGCCCGGGCCTGAGCGGCGATGGACGACGCCGAGGCGCTCGCGCATGGCGATGAGGAGCGAGGGGCGGCGCCATGCTGGTCCCTGTACGTCGTCGAGACCGCTGCGGGGGCGCTGTATACCGGGATCTCGACCGATGTCGAGCGGCGTTTCCGCGAACATCAGCGCGGCGGTCGGCGCGGTGCACGGGCGCTGCGCGGCAAGGGGCCGCTCAGGCTGGTGTATCGACAGACGGTGGGGAGTCATGCCGAGGCGCTGCGGCTCGAGGCCTGGCTCAAGCGCCAGCGTGCTCCGGCCAAGCGCGCCTGGCTGGCGGCCAGGCGCGAGGCGTGCGGAAGCGGCGAGCCGCGTTCCGCGGGGCTCAGTGGAGCTTCATCTTGGGACGCAGGAAGCGATTGAGGCCGTCGACGACCACCGTCATGCCGGTCTTGACCATGCCGTGGATGGCCATCTGGTGCATGCGGTAGAGCGAGGCGTAGAACAGCTTGGCCAGCCGGCCCTCGACGAACAGGCTGCGGGCCGAGGCGCCGCGCATCAGGCTGCCCACGGCGTCGAAGTGGGCCAGCGAGATCAGCGAGCCGCGGTCGCGGAACACGAAGTCCTTGAGCGGCTTGCCGTCGAGGGTCGCCAGCAGGTTGCGGTAGAGACGGCTGGCCTGCTGGTGGGCGGCCTGGGCACGCGGCGGGACGCGCTTGTCGTCCGGCTGGGGGCAGGAGGCGCAGTCGCCCAGCGCGAAGATGTGCGGGTCGTCGACGCTCTGCAGGGTCGCGTTCACCCGGATCTGGTGATTGCGCTCGGTGCTCAGGCCCAGCTCGGAGAGGAAGGCCGGGGCGCGGATGCCGGCCGCCCAGACGTTGAGCGCGGTCTGGATGCGTTCGCCGTCGGCGGTGACGAAACCCGATTCGTCGGCGCAGGTGACCCGGGTGTCGACGTGGATGTGCACGCCGAGCTTTTCCAGTTCGCGATGGACCGTGCGACCGAAGCGCTCCGGCAGGGCGGGGAGGATGCGCGGGGCGGCCTCGATCAGGTGGACGTCGAGCTTGCCGCTGTCGAGTGCCGTGAACCCGTAGCTGTGCAGCATCTTGGAGGCATCGAAGAGCTCCGCGGCGAGTTCCACGCCGGTCGCCCCGGCGCCGACGAGCCCCACCGACAGCTTGGGATGGGTGCGCCGCTCCGGGTCGCTGTAGCGCATGAAGGTGGTGAGCATGGCCTGGCGAAAGGTCTCGGCCTGCTGCGGGCTGTCGAGGAAGTGGCAGTGCTCGGCGACCCCGGGCGTGCCGAAGTCGTTGGAGACGCTGCCCAGGGCGAACACCAGGTAGTCGTACTCGATCTGGCGGGCCGGCAGGACCACGCTGTCGTCCTCATCGAGGATCGGCGCCAGGGTGATGGTGCGCGCCTCGCGATCCAGGTCGCTCAGGGTGCCGCGCTGGAAGCGGTAGCCGTGGGCCTTGGAATGGCCCTGGTAGGAGACCTCGTCGAGTCCCGAGTCGAGAACGCCGGTGGCCACCTCGTGCAGCAGGGGTTTCCAGATGTGGGTGGGATTGCGGTCGACGAGGACGACGTCCGCCTTCCGGCGCTTGCCGAGGCGGTGGCCCAGCCGGGTCACCAGCTCCAGTCCGCCTGCGCCGCCGCCGACAACCACGATGCGTGGTTTGGTCATGGGTGCTCCTGTAGATGGGTATGTCAAGCGAGAAAATCGGGTCGCCCGGGTCAGGAGAACGACTCGGGAGACCGGGTGCGCACTCCTGCGGGTTTTTAATAATGCTTATTATAAGCTTGTTAACAAAAAAATCCTACATTCTGTCGCCGCTTGGGGATACTTTATTCGTAATATTACTTTCGTGACAGAGCCTGCCGACAGGAACCGCCAGCAAAGGAGAGAAATCATGTCGCCACACCTGCAGGGGATCCAGCTGATTGCCTTCGACCTGGATGGCACCCTGATCGATTCCGTGCCGGATCTCGCCGCCGCCGTCGATGCGATGCTCGCCGACCTGGGGCTGCCGCCGGCCGGCGAGGCGAAGGTCCGGGACTGGGTCGGCAACGGCTCGCGCCGGCTGGTCGAGCGGGCGCTGGCGCATGCCGGGGACGGTGCGGGCGAGGCCGCGGATCAGGAGGGCGCGCATGAGCGCTTCCTGCATCATTACGCGGCGACGCCCTGTGCCCGGACGCGTGTCTACCCCGGCGTGCGCGAGGCACTGACGGCCCTGACGGCCCGGGGATTCACGCTGGCGCTGGTCACCAACAAGCCCGAGGCCTTCATCGCGCCGATCCTCTCGGCGTTGTCGCTGCAGGCGTACTTCGCGATGGCCGTCGGCGGCGATTCCCTGCCGCGCAAGAAGCCCGATCCGCTGCCACTGACGCATGTCGCCGAACGGCTGGGCGTGGCGCCCGAGGCCGCGCTGATGGTCGGCGATTCGCGCCACGACGTGGAGGCCGGCCGGCGTGCCGGATTTCGTACCCTCGCCGTGCCGTATGGCTACAATCATGGCGAGCCGGTGTCGCTGGCGGGCCCCGATGGGGAAGTTGAATCGCTGGCGGAACTCGTTTAGGGTGGCGAGGCGCCATGCCAAAGGCTATCAATGGCGCCCTGTCAATAAGATTCCGCAATCAACGGATCCCGATCATGTTGAAGTCTCGTCTGCCCTTGCGGGGAACGTTCACGCCCCGGCGCGTCCCGTCCATGCGCTCCCGCGGCTGGCGATGGTGAAGCGCGACCGCAGCTCCTTCCGTTCGCCCTGACGCCGTCCCCTTCGTTCCAAGGAATCGACGAGAATGATGACCCCGCAACGCTTTGCCGAGCTGGCCGCCGCCGGCCACAACCGTATCCCGGTCACCCGCGAGGTGCTGGCCGACCTCGATACCCCGCTGTCCACCTACCTCAAGCTCGCGGACGCGCCCTGGACCTTCCTGCTCGAGTCGGTGCAGGGCGGCGAGAAGTGGGGCCGCTACTCGATCATCGGCCTGCCGTCGCGCGAGCGCATCGAGGTGCGGGGCCACGAGGTGCGCCACATCGTCGATGACGACTGCCTCGGGGCGAGCGAGGTGGCCGACCCGCTGGCCTGGATCGAGCAGTTCCAGGCACGCTTCCGGGTACCACGGCTCGATGATCAGCCGCGTTTCGACGGCGGGCTGGTCGGCTATTTCGGCTACGACACCATCCGCTACATCGAGCCGCGTCTGAACGGCGCCAAGGTGGCGACCAAGCCTGACCCGATCGGCGTGCCCGACATCCTGCTGATGGTCTGCGACGATCTGGTGGTGTTCGACAACCTGTCCGGCCGCCTGACCCTGTGGACCCATGTCGATCCGAGCCGGGAAGGTGCCCACGAACGCGCCAGCCAGCACCTCGAGTCGCTCGAGGTCCGCCTGCGCAGCGCGACCCTCAACACCGTCAGCCCGGGGACCGGCCGGGCGGCGGTGGAAGAGGGCGACTTCACCTCGGGCTTCACCGAGGAAGGCTTCAAGGCCGCGGTGGAAACCATCAAGGAATACATCAAGGCCGGCGACATCATGCAGTGCGTGCCCTCGCAGCGCATGTCGATTCCCTACCAGGCGCCGCCGCTGGATCTCTACCGCGCGCTGCGCAGCCTCAACCCGTCGCCCTACATGTTCTTCTTCAACCTCGGCGACCATCACGTGGTGGGCTCCTCGCCGGAGATCCTCACCCGCCTCGAGGAGGGCGAGGTCACGGTGCGGCCGATCGCCGGCACCCGCAAGCGCGGGCGCAACGAGGAGGAGGATCGCGCGCTCGAGGCCGACCTGCTGGCCGATCCCAAGGAGATCGCCGAGCATGTCATGCTGATCGACCTGGGGCGCAACGACGTGGGCCGCATCAGCGAGACCGGCTCGGTGACGGTCACCGACAACATGGCCGTGGAGCGCTACTCCCACGTCATGCACATCGTCTCCCAGGTCACCGGACGGCTGAAGCCGGGCATGACCGCCATGGACGTGCTGCGCGCGACCTTCCCGGCGGGCACGCTCTCCGGTGCGCCGAAGATCCGCGCGCTGGAGATCATCGACGAGCTCGAGCCGGTCAAGCGCGGCGTCTACTCGGGGGCGGTGGGCTACCTGTCCTGGCACGGCAACATGGACACCGCGATCGCCATTCGCACCGCGGTGATCAAGGACGGCGAGCTGCACATCCAGGCCGGCGCCGGCATCGTCGCCGACTCGGACCCGGACAGCGAATGGCAGGAGACCCTCAACAAGGGGCGGGCGCTGTTCCGCGCCGTGGCCATGGCCGAGCGCGGCCTCGACAACCTGTCATGAACCGCCGGCCCCGCCTCCCGGCCTCCCGGCCTCCCGGCCTCCTGGCCTCCCGGGCGGCAGTGCGATTGCAGGTAGCTGAAACATGACTCGGGCTGAACCGACGGCAGTCCTGCGAGAAGGCGCTGTAGACCCTTCCTGGGCGCTACCGATGCCATCTGACCGCCATGGATGGCGGAAATGCCGACATTGAAGGGAACTCTTTTCGGCCCTGGCATCGGATCTCCTCCCCAGCCTGCCCCCGGCGCCCTCGTCGAAGCCGGCGGCGATAGCCTTGCGCCGGGCGGGGGCCGGCTTGACAGCAACCGCCCGCCGCCACACTATAACCGCCATGAACACTCTCGCGATCACGACCCACGGCAACGCTTGGCGCCTCGGCCAGTAAGAGGCGGTCGTCGTGTGTCCGAGTATCAACGCCGCCTCCCGGGCGGCGTTTTTGTGTCTGCCGTCTCGACAAGCGGGTTGATTTGGGCGTTGTGAGTACGCGGGCGGGCAAGATAGGCCGATCTCACCACAGTGAATCAATGAAATCAGGAGCTTGCAGCCCAAATGATCTTGATGATCGATAACTACGACAGCTTTACCTTCAATGTGGTGCAGTATCTCGCCGAACTGGGCGCCGAGGTCCGGACGCATCGCAACGATGCCATCACCCTGGCCGAGATCGAGGCCCTGGCGCCGACGCATATCGTGATCTCCCCCGGCCCCTGCACGCCGGATGAGGCGGGGATCTCGATGGAGGTCATCCGGCATTTCGCCGGCAAGCTGCCGATCCTGGGCATCTGCCTGGGGCATCAGGCCATCGGGCAGGTGTTCGGTGGGTCGGTGGTGCGCGCGCCGCAGGTCATGCACGGCAAGACCTCGCGGGTGCGCCACCGCGGCGAGGGCGTGTTCGCCGGCCTGGCCGATCCGCTGGAGGTGACCCGCTACCATTCGCTGGTGGTCGCCGACGAGGGGCTGCCCGAGTGCCTGACGGTGACCGCCCGGGTCGACGAGGACGACGTCACCCCCGGGCTGATCATGGGGCTGCGCCACAAGACGCTGGATATCGAGGGGGTCCAGTTTCATCCGGAATCCATCCTGACGCGCCAGGGCCACGAGCTGCTGGCGAACTTTTTGCAACGCGGCGCCTGAAGGGGGAACACAACATGCAGATGCGAGAAGCCATCGACGCGGTGATGCGCGGGCGCCATCTGAGCTACACCGAGACCCACGCGGTGATGAACCTGATCATGACCGGCGAGGCGACGGACGCCCAGGTCGGCGGCTTCCTGATCGGCCTGTCGATGAAGGGGGAAACGGTCGACGAGCTGGCGGCCGCCGCCCAGGTCATGCGCGAGCTGATGCTGCCGGTGCCGGTCGGCCTGCCGGACGTGGTGGATATCGTCGGCACCGGCGGCGACGGCGCCAACCTGTTCAACGTGTCGACGGCATCGAGCTTCGTGGTGGCGGCGGCCGGCGGCCATGTCGCCAAGCACGGCAACCGCAGCGTCTCCTCCTCCTCGGGCAGCGCCGACCTGTTCGACGTGGCGGGCATCAAGATCGACCTGCGGCCGGTCGAGGTGGCGCGCTGCATCGAGGAGGTGGGCGTGGGCTTCATGTTCGCGCCCATGCACCATCCGGCGATGCGCCATGCCATCGGCCCGCGTCGCGAGATGGGGGTGCGCACGGTCTTCAACATCCTGGGGCCGTTGACCAACCCGGCGGGCGCCCTGCACCAGTTGCTGGGCGTCTACCAGCCCGAGCTGGTGCCGCTGATGGCCGAGGCGGTCAAGCGCCTGGGCAGCCGCCACGTGCTGGTCGTGCATGCCGAGGACGGGCTCGACGAGATCTCGCTGGCGGCGCCGACCCGGGTGGCCGAGCTGCGTGACGGCGAGATCCACGAGTACACCATCGCCCCCGAGGACTTCGGCATCGAACGCCAGTCGCTGGGGCCGCTCAAGGTGGTGACCGCGGAGGACAGCCTGCGGCTGGTCCGCGAGGCGCTCGCCGGCGAGGGCGAGGCGGCGGACATCGTCGCGCTCAACGCCGGGGCGGCCCTCTACGCCGGCGACATCGCCGACAGCATCGCCGAGGGGGTGGCCATGGCCCAGGATGCCATGGGCAGCGGCCTGGCGCTGGAGAAGATGCGGGAACTGGCCAACTTCACACGCGTGTTCGCCGACCAGGGCGGGGAGGTGTCATGAGTCCGTCCAACCTGCCGACCATCCTGGCGCGAATCCTGGCCCGCAAGGAAGAGGAGATCGCCGAACGGCGCGCCCGGGTCAGCGAAGCGACCCTGCTCGAACAGGCCGCGGGCCAGTCGGCGCCGCGCGGCTTCACCGCCGCGCTGCAGCGCGCCATCGACGACGGCGACCCGGCGGTCATCGCCGAGGTCAAGAAGGCCTCGCCCTCCAAGGGCGTGATCCGCGAGGCGTTCGACCCGGAGGCCATCGCCCGCGCCTATGCCGAGGCCGGCGCCAGCTGCCTGTCGGTGCTGACCGATGCCGACTACTTCCAGGGCTGTGAGGCGTACCTGCAGTCGGCCCGCGCGGCCTGCTCGCTGCCGGTGATCCGCAAGGACTTCATCGTCAACGGCTACCAGGTCAGCGAGGCGCGGGCGATCGGCGCCGACTGCATCCTGCTGATCGTGGCGGCGCTCGACGATGCGCAACTCAAGGACCTGCACCAGCAGGCGCAGGCGCTGGGCATGGACGTGCTGGTCGAGGTGCACGACGCCCTGGAACTGGAACGGGCGCTGACCCTGGACCTGGCGCTGGTGGGCATCAACAATCGCGACCTGCGCACCTTCGAGACCAGCCTCGACACGACCTTCCAGCTGCTGTCGCGGGTGCCCGAGGGCGTGACCGTGGTCACCGAGTCGGGCATTCACACCCGGGGCGACGTGGAGCACATGCGCGAGCACGGGGTCAACGGTTTCCTGGTGGGCGAGGCCTTCATGCGCGAGGCTGACCCCGGCGCCGCGCTGCGCCGGCTGTTCTTCTGAGCCGCGCCACCCTGGCGCCTGCTGTCGGCCGCCCCTCGTGGGCGGCCGCGGCGTTTCAGGCGCGCTGCGCCGAGCGCCGGTCGTCCCGTTCCGGGGCGTATTCCGGTGAGTCGGGGAAGATCAGGCTGATCAGCGTCTCGCCCGCCCGGGGCGCGAGAGGCTGGCGGTCGCTGGCGACACGCAGGCGACCGCCCTGGCCGATGCAGAACAGCGGCAGCAGGCGATCGTCATGGATCGCGCGATAGTCGTCGATGGTGAAGGACTCGCTGAGCCGGGCACTGCGCAGCTCGGCGCCGCCGGCGATCAGGCTGGACAGCCGCGCGTAGGTGGCGTCGTCGGCGAACAGCAGCGGCAGATGGGCCAGTGCCTGTTCGCGGTGGCGGTGGGCGCCGGCGTCATCGTGCTCGGCCAGGCGGAAGACCCGGCCGTGGCCGAGCAGGTGCTCGAAGTGCAGGGCCGCCAGGTTGTTGAGTTCCCGGTAGGGCGACAGCGGCAGCAGGTGGCCGATGCCGGTCAGCTCCAGGTGCTGGGCGGCGTGCTCCGACAGCGGATTGCCGTAGTAGACCGGCAGGCCGGCCATGCGGGCCTCCTGCACGGCGTCCCAGTTGGTGTCGGCCAGGCGCACCGCGAAGCCGGCATCGGTCAGCGCGCGGGCCACGGCGCGGGCCAGGGGATTGGCGCCGAGGATCAGAAAGCCCGAGGGCGGTGGTTCGCTGACCCCGAGCAACCGGGCGATCGGCCGCGACAGCAGGCTCTGCACCACCACGGTGCTGATGATCACCAGGAAGGTGATCGGTACCAGCCGGTCGGCGTCGGCGACCCCGGCGTCCTCGAGCTTGATGGCGAACAGCGAGGCCACCGCGGCGGCGACGATGCCGCGGGGGGACAGCCATGCCAGCAGCGCCTTCTCGCGCCAGTGCAGGCCGCTGCCCAGGGTGCACAGCCAGACCGCCAGCGGGCGGGCGACCCACACCAGCACGATCAGGTAGCCCCACGCCGACCACGACAGCGAGGCCAGCTGGTCGGTGGTCAGCCGCGCGGCCAGCAGGATGAACAGCCCCGAGATCAGCAGCACCGAGAGCGTCTCCTTGAACTCGATGATCTGCTGGGTGGGCACGGCGCGCATGTTGGCCAGCCACACGCCCATCACCGTCACGGTGAGCAGCCCCGATTCGTGGAAGAGCTGGTTGGAGACCGTGAACAGCCCGAGCATGGTCATCAGCGTGCCGAAGCTGTGCAGCCGCTGGGGCAGCCAGTGATGGCGCAGCACCAGCCCCCACAGGTAGCCGCCGATCATGCCCAGGCCGAAGCCGATGAACAGCGTCTTGCCGAACAGCACCAGGGTGTGGGTGATCGCGCCCTGGGCGAGTCCCAGGGCCACGAACTCGTAGACCAGCACGGCGCCGATCGCGCCCACCGGGTCGATCAGGATGCCCTCCCAGCGCAGGATCTGCGTCAGGTGGGTGCGGGCGCGCAGCGTCTGCAGCAGGGGCAGGACCACGGTCGGCCCCGTGACCACCAGCACCGCGCCCAGCACGCTGGCCATCGGCCAGTCGAGGCCGAGAATCCCGTGCGCGGCCAGTGCGCCGATCACCGCGGTGACCAGCGCGCCCCACATCACCAGTCGGCGTACCGTGTGGCCGTGGCCGCGCAGGTCCTTGAAGTCCAGCGTCAGGCTGCCCTCGAAGAGGATCACCGCGACCGCCAGCGAGACCAGCGGAAACAGCAGCTCGCCAAGCAGGGCATCGGGCTCGAGCAGGCCGGTGACCGGGCCCGCGGCGATGCCGCCGATCAGCAGGGGCAGTATGGCCGGCAGGCGCAGGCGCCAGGCGAGCCACTGGCAGGCGAGCGCCAGCAGGCCGATGCCGGTCAGCACGAGGGCGGGATGCTGCATGATGACGGTTCCCCGGTGTGGCGAGCAGAACGAGCGCGCAGCCTAACCGGCCGCCGGGCAGGGCGCAATCGCGCGGCGGTGACAACCAAGGCTAGCGTAGTTCGTGTCGTCGCCAGGGTCTGATCCGTCGACAGCTCTGCGAGGGGGCGCTGTGAATCCCTCCATGGGCGCTACCTGCGCCATCCATGGCGCAGGACCCCCTCTTCGAGCTGTCCCCGGCGCCCCTGGCCCGAGCCAACTGCGCTTGTCCTGCATTGGCGACAGGGTTAGCGATGAAAGAGCCAGACCAGCAGCGACAGGATCGCGCTGATCAGCACCATGGTGGTCACGGGAATGTAGAGGGTGACGTGTTCGCGCCGGATCAGCAGGTCCCCGGGCAGGCGACCCAGCGGCAGCTTCGACAGCCACGGCCAGAGCAGTCCGGCGACGACGATGCCCAGGCCGATCAGGATCAGGGTCCGTGACATGGCGACCTCCGCTACGGCGTGTCGTGAAGCGACGGGGCCGAGCGGCCCCGCCGGTGTCTCATGCCGGATGATGCTGGCGCTTGAGGGTGATCAGCAAGCCCTGCAGCGGATGCGGCAGCGCCGTATCCGACAGGCGCCGGGCCTGGCTGCGGCAGGAGTAGCCGGTGGCCAGCAGGCGTCCGGCGTTGGCCGGGTCCTCGACCCGTGCGCGCCAGGAGAGGTCGTAGACGGCTTCCGAGGTCTCGCGGTTGCGGGCCTCGTGACCGTAGGTGCCGGACATGCCGCAGCAGCCGGTGGCCAGCGGTTCGAGCTGCAGGCCGAAGCGGGCGAACAGCCGTTGCCAGGCTTTGGGGCTGCCCGGGGCATTGGTGGCCTCGGTACAGTGGGTCAGCAGCCGGAAGCCGGGGTCGTCGTGGATGACGGGCTCGGGCAGTGCCGCGTCGGGCAGGTCGAGCAGCCACTCCTGAAGCAGCTTGACCTCGGGGACGGCCGCGGCGCCCAGCGCCTTGACGTACTCCTGGCGGTAGGTGAGCGTCATCGCCGGGTCGATGCCCACCAGCGGCACGCCGAACTCGGCGAGCGTCGACAGGCGCCGGGCCTGCTTCTCGGCGGTGCGCGCGAAGGCACCCAGGAAGCCCTGGACGTGCAGCGGCTTGCCGTTGGGCGCGAAGGGCGCGACGAACACGCGGATGTCGAGCCGGCCGAGCAGCTCGACGATGTCCATCACCAGCTTGGCCTCGAAGTGGCTGGTGAAGGCGTCCTGGACGAGGACCACGCTGCGCGCCTTCTGAGCCTCGGTGAGCCGGCCCAGCGTGGTCGGCGTGGCCTCGGCGATGCCCCAGGCCTTGAGCTGCCTGGCGAGGTTCGCCCGCGACAGCCGCGGGCTGTCGACCATGCCGATCGGTCCGGCCAGCAGGCGATCCACCAGGCGGGTGTCGAGCAGGGCGTTGTAGAGCGGCGCCACCGGGCGCAGGTAGGGCACGAGGAACTCCAGCCCGCCGATCAGGTAGTCGCGCACCGGCCGCAGGTAGCGGCCGTGGTAGATCTCCAGGAACTGCGAACGGAAGGTGGGCACGCTGACCTTCACCGGGCACTGCCCGGCGCAGGACTTGCAGGCCAGGCAGCCGGCCATGGCGTCGTAGACCTGATGGGACACGTCCGGCTCGCCGCGCCGCGCCGCCAGGGTGTTGGCGAGGCGCTTCGGGAAGCCGCGCACGAAGCCCCAGGCGCCTTCGTGGCGCGTGCGGCGTGACTCGTCCAGCACGTCGACCCCGGCGTTGCCCTGCAGGCGCAGCCATTCACGCATCAGGCTGGCGCGCCCCTTGGGCGAGTGGACGCGATCGCGCGTCGCCTTCCACGACGGGCACATGGCGTCATCGGGGTCGTAGTTGTAGCAGGCGCCGTTGCCGTTGCAGTACACCGCCTCGCCGTGGGCCTGCCAGACGCGCTCGTCGATCTGGCGGTCGTGCTCGCCGCGGGTCGGCACGCCGTCGATGCGCAGCAGGCCCGGGTCGACCGACTGCACGGCGATGCGTTCACCGCTCGCCGGCTCGGCCAGCGGGGTGGCGATCTTGCCGGGGTTGAGCTGGTTGTGCGGGTCGAAGGCGCCCTTGAGGCGCTGCAGACTGGGGTAGAGATCGCCGAAGAATTTCGGCGCATATTCCGAGCGCACGCCCTTGCCGTGCTCGCCCCACAGCAGGCCGTGGTACTTGCGGGTCAGTGCCGCTACGGCGTCGGAGATCGGCCGGATCAGCGCGGCCTGCTCGGGATCCTTCATGTCGATCGCCGGGCGCACGTGGAGCACCCCGGCGTCGACGTGGCCGAACATGCCGTAGCTCAGGCCGTGGCCGTCGAGCAGGTCACGGAACTCGGCGATGTAGTCGGCCAGGTGCTCGGGGGGCACCGCGGTGTCCTCGACGAACGGGATCGGGCGCTTCTCGCCCTGCACGTTGCCCAGCAGGCCCACCGAGCGCTTGCGCATGGCATAGACGCGCCCGATCTGCTCGCGGCCCTCGGCGAGGGTATAACCCAGGCGCTCGACGCTGGCGTCGGCCTCGAGGTGCGCGCAGAAGTCGGCGACCCGCGCGGCCAGGCGTGCGGGGTCGTCGTCGTTGAACTCGATCAGGTTGATGCCGCGCACCGCCGGCGCGCCGGCCTCGCCGGTGGGAAAGAACTCGGCGACGCTGTCCCAGACGAAGTCCTGCATGGCCAGCAGCAGCACCCGGTCGTCGACGGTCTCGATCGAGGTGGGGGCCGCCGAGGCGGCCATCAGTGCCTTGGCGTCGCGCAGGGCGTCCATGAAGCCGGCGTAACGGACATTGACCAGTGTCGAGTGGGCCGGAATCGGCAGCACGTTGAGGGTCGCTTCGGCGAGAAGGGCGAGGGAGCCCTCCGAGCCGCACAGCACGCTGTTGAGGTCGAAGCGGCCGTCCTTGGTGCGCAGGTGCGCCAGGTCATAGCCGGTCAGGCAGCGGTTGAGCGGCGGAAAGGTGGCGGCGATTGCCTCGCGCCGGGTGTCGATGATCTCGCGGGCGGTGCGGTGCACGTCGCCGACGATGCCGTCGCGCTCGCACAGCGCCGCGAGCTCCGCGTCGTCCACCGGCTGGCTCTCCAGGCGCTCGCCGCCCCGCAGCACCACGTTCAGGGCGAGCACGTGATCGCGGGTCTTGCCGTACTCGCAGCTGCCCTGGCCGCTGGCATCGGTGGAGATCATGCCGCCGATCGTCGCCCGGTTGGAGGTGGACAGCTCCGGCGCGAAGAACAAGCCGTGGGGCTTGAGGGCGGCGTTGAGCTGGTCCTTGACCACGCCGGCCTGCACGCGGACGCGGCGATTGGCGACGTCGATCTCGAGGATGCGGTTCATGTGCTTCGAGACGTCGATGACCAGCCCGTCGGTGAGCGACTGACCGTTGGTGCCGGTGCCGCCGCCGCGCGGGGCGAGGACGATCTCGTGGAACTCCTCGCGCGCGGCGAGCCGGGCGATGCGTTCGAGATCCTCGGCGTCGCGCGGGTAGAGCACCGCCTGGGGCAGGCGCTGGTAGATCGAGTTGTCGGTGGCGAGCACGGTGCGGTCGGCGTAGTCCGGCGCGATGTCGCCGGTGAAGCCGGCCTCGCGCAGGGCGTCGAGGAAGGCCACGTAACGCGCACCGGTCCGGGAAGCGGGGTCCAGTCGTGCGATCATGTTGGTCGTCGGGTCGGGGATGCGAAGGAGTCGGGAGAGTATTCTACCTTACCCGAGATCGCCCCTGTCCGCATCCGCGTGCCGGTCGCGGCGGGGAGCGCTTTTCCTTACAATGTCAGCCCTTGCCGGACCCGCCGCGGCGGGTTCGCCCTCTATCATGACTGGATTCGTCAACGGAAAAGGCACCCATGCTCGATCCCAAACTGCTTCGCAGTGACCTCGAAGACGTGGCGCAACGCTTGGCCAAGCGAGGCTTCACGCTGGATACCGCGCAGTTCGAGGCGCTGGAGAGCCAGCGCCGCACGCTGCAGACCGAAACCGAACAGCTCCAGAACGAGCGCAACACGCGCTCCAAGGCGATCGGCAAGGCCAAGGCGGCCGGCGAGGACATCCAGCCGCTGCTCGACGAGGTCAGCGACCTGGGGGACCGGCTGGATGCCGCCAAGTCGCGCCTCGCCGAGGTCCACGCCGAGCTGGACGCCCTGCTGGCGAGCCTGCCCAACCTGCCCCACGCGAGCGTGCCGGAAGGCAACGACGAGGCCGACAACGTCGAGCTGCATCGCTGGGGCACGCCGCCGACGTTCGACTTCCCGGTTCAGGATCACGTCGACCTAGGGGCCCGGCACGGCTATCTGGATTTCGAGATGGCCGCCAAGCTGACCGGCTCGCGCTTCGCGGTGATGCGCGGGCCGATCGCGCGGCTGCACCGGGCGCTCGTGCAGTTCATGCTCGACCGCCAGACCCTCGAGCATGGCTACGAGGAGTGCTATGTCCCCTACATCGTCAACCGCGACTCGCTGACCGGGACCGGCCAGCTGCCCAAGTTCGGCGAGGACCTGTTCCGCCTCGAGGGGGAGAGCGACTATTACCTGATTCCCACCGCCGAGGTGCCGCTGACCAACTTCGCCCGCGACCACATCTTCGAGGCCCGCGAGCTGCCGGTGCGGCTGACCGCGCACACGCCGTGCTTCCGCAGCGAGGCGGGCGCCTACGGCAAGGACACCCGCGGCATGATCCGCCAGCACCAGTTCGACAAGGTCGAGATGGTGCAGATGGTCGACCCCGAGACCAGCTACGACGCTCTGGAGGAGATGCGCGGCCATGCCGAGGCGATCCTGCAGGCGCTGGAGCTGCCGTATCGGGTGGTCACCCTGTGCGCCGGCGACATGGGCTTCGGCGCCGCCAAGACCTACGACCTCGAGGTCTGGCTGCCCAGCCAGCAGACCTACCGCGAGATATCGTCGGTTTCCAACTGCGAGGACTTCCAGGCGAGGCGCATGCAGGCCCGCTTCCGCCGTCCGGAGCACAAGAAGCCGCAGCTGCTGCATACCCTGAATGGCTCCGGCCTGGCCGTGGGGCGCTGCCTGCTGGCGGTGCTCGAGAACAACCAGCAGGCCGACGGCTCGATCCGGGTTCCGGACGTTCTGCGCGGCTACCTGGGCGGGCTCGAGGTCATCAATACTGATTAAAAGCTTCTTTCACAATCACTAGACGGCATGGGCTTTTCCGGCGGCAAGGCTTTGCGAGGGCGCTATAAACCCTTCCCTGGGCGCTACCTTTGCCATCCATGGCAAAGGACCCTCGCTTCGCCTTGTCCCCCGGCGCCCATTATGCTGAAAGTTTGGAACGTGCTCTAAGCTTGCTGTCGGGCAATGGCGTCACTCGCCGTCGGGGCCGGCGATCGCCCAGGTGACCGCCACCCCGGCATCGATCTCGATCTCGCCCGCGCGGTATTCGCTGCCACCCTTGGCCTGTGCCGCCTCGGCCCGCATCGCCAGGGTGCGGGGCTGCACGTCGGGGGCGGTGGTTTCCGCGACGCGCACCACCGGCCCCAGCGCGATGCCCAGGCGCTGCGCCATCAGCTGCGCCTTGTGACGCGCCTTGTCGATGGCACGCTGCAGGGCCTGGTCGGCGGCGGCGTCACGATCGGCGAGGTCGTAGGTGACGCCGTCGAGGGCGTCGACGCCGGCCCCGGTGAGGATGTCCAGCACGATGGGCAGCCGCGACAGCGTGTCCAGGTGGATCGTGATCGGCCGTTCGAGCTGGGTGCGGACCCGGGGTTCGGCGTCGCCGTCCCGGCTCGCTGCCGGCAAATAGTCGGGGTGCACGCTCAGCGAGCCGGCCTGAATGGCCCGGCTGGAAACGCCCTTGACCTCCAGCGTGCGGATCACCTCGGCGATGCGTGCCTCCAGGCGCTGCCGAGCCTCGGCGAGTGCCTCGGGGTCGGTTGATTGCGCGGTGCTGCGGGGCACGGCCGGCGTGCGTTCCCACAGGCGGGCGTCGAGGGTCGCCGTGTCCGGCGCCACGTTGAGCGTGGCGCGGGCCTCGACGCTCAGGCCGTCGTCGCGGGTCGGTGTCTGGGCGTGAGCGGCGACGGCAGTGCCGATCAGGGCGGCGGCCGCCGTGATGCGCAGCCAGGAAAGCGGGGGCATGGAACCTCCTGTCGAATGAGTGTCGGGGGCGCACAAGGATACGCCATCATGCGGTTTGCACGGTTCACTTGTCTGCTGGTGCTGTTCGCGCTGTGTCGGCTCGGCTCGGCCGAGGCCGCCATCAGCGTGACGGACGCCCGGGGCGAGCCGGTGACGCTCGAAGCGCCGGCGACACGCATCGTCGCCCTGGCGCCCCACGCCGTGGAGCTGCTCTATGCGGTGGGCGCCGGCGAGGCCCTGAGCGGCGTGATCGCGGGCAGCGACTATCCGCCCGCGGCGCAGGCCCTGCCGCGGGTCGGCAGCTATCAGGGTATTTCGCTGGAAGCGATCCTGAGCCGGCGGCCCGATCTGGTGGTGAGCTGGCTGAGCGGCACGCCGCATGCCGTGACCGCACGCCTGCGCGGGCTGGGCATTCCCGTCTACGCCAGCGAGCCGCGTCACCTCTCGGATATTCCCGAGGAGCTGCGCGAGCTGGGTCGGCTGACCGGGCGCGCGGACCGGGGCGAGGCGCGGGCCGAGCGTTTCGCGGCGCGCCTGGCCGAGTTGCGCCAGCACTTCGCCCGGCCGCCGCGGGTCTTCTACCAAGTGGCGTCCGCGCCCCTGACCACGCTCGGGGACGGGCAGATCATCACCCAGGTGATCCGCGCCTGCGGCGGGCAGCCGCTGTTCGCCGATTCGCCGGTACTGGTGCCGCAGGTCAGCCGCGAGGCCCTGCTGGCCGCGCGGCCGACGGTGATTCTCGCGGCCGGCGACGACGATGCCTGGCAGGCCGCCTGGCAGCGCTGGACGACGCTGCCGGCGGTGCGCGACGGCCATCTCTATACCCTCGACCCCGACGAAATCAGCCGCCCCGGGCCGCGCCTGCTCGAGGGCATGGCGCAGGTCTGCAGGGTGCTGGCCGAGGCCGCCACCGCTCAGTAGTCGATGCCGCGGCGGGCCTGGATGCCGGCGTCGAAGGCGTGCTTGACGTCGCGCATCTCGGTGACCGTGTCGGCCATGTCGATCAGTTCGCGATGGGCATTGCGGCCGGTGACGATCACCGTCTGCTCCGCGGGGCGCTCCCGCAGGGCACGTTCCACCGTGGCGATGTCCAGATAGCCGAACTTGAGCATGTAGGTGATCTCGTCGAGGACCACCAGGTAGACGTCGGGGTCGCGCAGCAGGCGCTCTGCCTGCTGCCAGACTTCGCGACAGGCGCGGGTGTCGCTCTCGCGGTTCTGGGTCTCCCAGGTGAAGCCGGTGGCCATGATCGCCACCTCCAGGTTGGGATCCTCGGCCAGCCGTTCGCGCTCGCCGCATTCCCACTGACCCTTGATGAACTGCACCACGCCGACCCGGTAGCCGTAGCCCAGCGCCCGGGTGACGGTGCCCCAGGCGGCGGTGGTCTTGCCCTTGCCGTTGCCGGTGAAAACCAGCAGCAGGCCGCGTTGTTCATTGGCGGCGGCGATGCGCTCGTCGACGTGGGTCTTGAGTTTCTGCATCGAGTTGCGATGGCGGGTGTCGCGATCGGTCATGGGGCCTCAGTACACGATGGATGGGTCGGGGCAAGCCTACGCGAGCCGCGGTTTCGCGTCAGCCGGCGTCAGTCGACGGCTCGGGATAGCCGAGCACGCGGCGCAGGTGGTCGTGGTGTTGCGCGACCCAGCCGGGGTCGATCGGCCCCCAGTCACGGATCACGTGGCGGCCGGTGCGGTGGCGCTCGCCGGGCGCCTGCTCGAAGTCGCAGACGATATCCAGGTCGGCGAGGGCCGCCAGGGTGTCCTGCGCCGTGCGGCGGGGCATGCCGGTGGCCCGGGTCAGTGCCGGCACGCTGTCGGCGAGCCCGCTGTCGATCAGGTAGGCGACGTAGAGCCGGCGATAGAAACTGCTGCGGGTCTTGCTGACGGTCATGGGCATCTCCGGGTCGTCGTTGGCCGCTGCCCATGTTACCCGAACAGGTCGCCCTGGCGATGGGGCGGGCGAAACGCCGACGTGTCGAGGCCCATCGCGGCGTGTCCGTCCAGGCCGAGGCGCCGGCTGGCCCGGCGGAAGCGCTGGGCCAGCAGGTCGGCGAAGACACCCTCGCCACGCAGGCGCCGCCCGAAGCGGGCGTCGTGGTCGGCGCCGCCGCGACACTGACGGAGCAGGCTCATCACCCTGGCGGCGCGCTCGGGATAGTGGCTGGCCAGCCAGTCCTCGAACAGTGGTGCCACCTCGTGGGGCAGGCGCAGCAGCATCCAGGCGGCGCTGCGGGCACCGGCGTCGGCGACGGCTTCCAGCAGGCGTTCCAGCTCGTGGTCGTTGAGCCCCGGGATCAGCGGCGAGATCAGCGCCCCGATCGGCACCCCCGCGGCGCTCAGCTCGCGCATCACCCTGAGTCGTGCCGCCGGCGAGGCGGTGCGCGGCTCCAGGGTCCGCTTGAGGTCGTCGTCGAGGCTGGTCAGGCTGACGAACACCCGCACCAGACGGTGCTCGGCCATCGCCGCGAGCAGCTCGCGGTCGCGCAGGATCAGCGCGCTCTTGGTCACCAGGGTCACCGGATGGCGAGATTCCAGCAGCAGCTCGAGCACGTCACGCGTGGTACCCCGCTGCGCCTCCAGCGGCTGGTAGCAGTCGGTGTTGCCCGACAGGTTGATGGGGCGGCAGACGTAGCCGGGCCGGCACAGCTCGTCGCGAAGGCGTTCGACGAGGCCGCTGCGGGCGATCAACCGGGTCTCGAAGTCGATTCCCGGCGACAGGTCCCAGTAGGCGTGGCTGGGGCGGGCGTAGCAGTAGATGCAGCCGTGCTCGCAGCCGCGATAGGGATTGAGCGAGCGATCAAAGGGCAGGTCCGGCGAGCGGTTCCATGACAGCGCGCTCTTCGCCGGCTCGTCGCGTACCGTGGTGGCGATCCGCTCGGGCACGGCCTCCTGCCACCAGCCGTCGTCCACGGCCTCGCTGTGGGTGGGCGAGAAGCGATTGGCCGGATCGCAGGTCGCGCCGCGCCCCTTGCGGACCACGGTATTCCGGGGAGGCGTCGCCATGCCGATCTCCTGTACTGCATTTGCATACAGTATAGTGGCGATGGCGATACCCTGCAGCCGGTTCAACGCGCTCGAGATGGGGCTGTCGCGTTACAATACTCGTGTGCGCGGCGATGTACCGGTCGGCTCAGGCCCCCTTCGGTGCTCCGCCCTTTCATTCCCCAAAGGCAACAGGGTTCCATGGGCAAGCAAGCAAAGGTCGCCGAAAGCAGCTGGGACAATCTGCTGAGGATCTTCACCGTCCCCGAGGCGTCCGGGGCGACGCTGAACCGTCTGGACAGGGATATTTCGGCGAATCTCGCCGGCTTCCTGCAGGAGCATATCGTCGCGGAAGAGCACGACCTGGTCAGGATCGAACGGGACTTCCACGATACCCGCATCCCCGAGGCGCCGGTCTTCGTCTCCGACCAGACCCGGTTCCTGCTCGACAAGGTGGTCGCGCAATCCGTGCATACCGCCTCGCCCAGCTTCGTCGGCCACATGACGTCGGCGTTGCCCTATTTCATGATCCCGCTGTCGAAGATCATGATCGCGCTGAACCAGAACCTGGTGAAGACCGAGACCTCCAAGGCCTTCACGCCGCTGGAGCGCCAGGTGCTGGGCATGCTGCATCGGCTGATCTACGCCCAGTCCGACGCCTTCTATGACCGTTGGCTGCACCACAGCGACGAACGCCTCGGCGCCTTCTGCTCCGGGGGCACCATCGCCAATATCACCGCGCTGTGGGTCGCCCGCAACCGGGCCTTCGGTCCCGACGGCGAGTTCCCGGGCATCGGCCGCAGCGGGGTGTTCGCGGCCCTGCGTCACCATGACTGTGACGGCGCCGCGGTGCTGGTCTCGGAGCGTGGCCACTACTCGCTCTCCAAGGCCGCCGATGTGCTGGGCATCGGGCGTGATCAGATGGTGGCCGTCGAGACGGACGCCCGCAACCGCATCCGGCCCGATGCCCTGGTCGCCACGATTGAGCGGCTCCAGCGGCAGCGGATACGGCCCTTCGCGCTGGTGGGGATCGCCGGCACGACCGAGACCGGCAACATCGACCCGCTGGACAGCCTGGCCGATATCGCCGCGGAGCAGGGGATTCACTTCCACGTGGATGCCGCCTGGGGCGGTCCGACACTGTTCTCGGAACGCTACCGGCCGCGTCTGGCCGGCATCGAGCGCGCCGATTCCGTCACCATCGACGCCCACAAGCAGCTCTATGTGCCGATGGGGGCGGGCATGGTGCTGTTCCGCGAGCCGTCGGCCCTCGCCAGCATCGAGCACCATGCCCAGTACATCATTCGGCAGGGCTCCAAGGATCTGGGCAGCACCACCCTGGAAGGCTCCCGTCCCGGCATGGCGATGCTGGTGCAGTCGGCCCTGAAGGTCATCGGTCGTCAGGGCTATGCGATGCTGATCGACAATGGCATCGAACTGGCGCGACGCTTCGCCGACCGGATCGCGGCGCTCGAGGATTTCGAGCTGATCACCGAGCCGGAACTCAACATCCTCACCTATCGCTGGGCGCCTGCCGGGGTTCAGGCGCGGTTGCACGACGCCGACGAGGCGCAGCGCCGGTGGATCAACGACCTGCTGAATCGCATGACGCAGTCCATCCAGAAGCGCCAGCGCGAGCGGGGCAAGTCCTTCGTGTCGCGCACCCGGCTGACCCCGGCGAGCCACGATCGCCAGGCCATCACCGTCTTCCGGGTGGTGCTGGCCAATCCCCTGACCACCGACCAGGTGCTGCGAGAGCTCATCGAGGAGCAACGCCAGATCGCCGCGGAGCACCTGGAAAGCGCCGACTTCGCCAACCTTAAGGCTCTACTGGACACCCATCGCCGCCGGATGTGAGCGTGCCGGCGGGTGGCGACCAGCGTGATGGCTCACGACAGGTGCCCGGGGTTGTGCAGCGCGCGCTCGTCGACGGGGGGCGGCGTCCACTGATAGAGCCAGGTCTCGGTCAGCGGCTGGTCGCCGGCCTTGAGATAGACGCGCAGGTTGATGGGGTCGGTGGTTTCCGGGGGCACCAGGTCGAACATGGCGCGGTAGCCGTCGATGGCATGCAGCGGCCGCGCCGAGGTGATTTCCACGCGTCCGGCGCTGTGCTCGATGACCGGCACGACGTTGACGTCCTGGTCGGCATCGAAGGGGAAGGGCCCGCCCCGGAAGTCGATCACGAAGCGCCGGCTGAAGTACTCGCGCTTCTGGCCGATCACGCCGCCGAGCCCGGTGCGGGTCGCCACGCAGCGGGCCAGCTCGGGCTGCGACGGCAGCGTGTTGCACCAGTAGAGGCGGTAGGCGTAGAGCAGCTCCTGGCCTGGCTGCACGGGCGCGTCGGGGTTCCAGAAGGCGACGATGTTGTCGAAGGTCTCGTCGAGGGTGGGGATCTCGACCAGCTGCACCGAGCCCTTGCCCCAGTCGCCGCGGGGTTCGACCCACACCGAGGGGCGCCGATCGTAGTACACGCCGTCGTCCTGGTAGTGGTCGAAGTCGCGATCCCGTTGCAGCAGCCCGAACCCCCTGGGATTCTGGTCGCTGTAGGCGTTGAAGCGCAGGTGCGGCGGATTGACCAGCGGTCGCCACAGCCACTCGCCGGCACCGGTGTGCATCGCCAGGCCGTCGGAGTCGTGGATCTCGGGTCGCCAGTCCCAGTCCGCCTGGCGATCGTTCTCGCCGACCAGGTACATGCTGGTCAGCGGCGCGATGCCCAGCCGTTCGATCGGCTGACGCGGATAGAGGGCGGCATCGACGTCCATGGTGACATCCTCGACGATGCGGATGACGAAGCGGTAGGCCCCGGTGATGCTGGGTGATTCCAGCAGGGCGTAGACCGTCAGCTCGTTGCTGCCGGCGGCGGGCCGTTCCAGCCAGAAGCGGGTGAAGTCGGGAAACTCCTCGGGACGGGGCAGGCCCGTGTCGACCGCCAGGCCGCGGGCCGACATGCCGTACTGCAGGGTGCGGCTGACGGCGCGGAAGTAGCTGGCGCCGAGAAACGCCACCCGGTCGTGCTGCCAGTCGTCGTCATGCAGCAGGCGAAAGCCGGCGAAGCCGAGGTCGCTCGGCAGGGCCTCGCCGTCGATGCCCGAATCGCCGTAGTCGAACATCGCCGGATCGTAGGCGATCTCGTGCGCCCGACCGTCGACCACTTCATGCATCTTGACCGGTTTCTTGAAGTACAGCCCCAGGTGAAACAGCTCGGCACGATAGCGGGCCTGCGCGTCGTCGGCCCACAGGGCGTGGTCCTTGCGAAAGCGGATCGCCTGGTACTGGTCCCAGGTCAGGCCCTGCAGCTCGGGGGGCAGGGTCGTCTCGCCGGCCTGCGGCGGCTGGTCGGCGAGGTGGCGTGCCAGCCCCTTGAGCCAGGCGTAGTCGAAGGCACTACCCTGGCCCGTGCCGGCGGGGGCGGCGTCGGACGCCGCCGCCAGTACCCGGGAAAGCGGCAGGAAGGCCCCGCCCAGCGCGCCGGCGGCCTTGAGGAAATCGCGTCGATGCATGAGTCGTCCCTGATAGTCGATGAGGCGTCATCGACGTTCACTATAGGAATCCCGCCGGACCCCGGCAATCCATGCCGGGGCGCATGACGGCCGCCGCATTACAGGCGCAGGGTGATGCCGCCTTCCAGGTAGCGACCCTGGGTGTTGTAGCCGTCGACGAGCTGATAGTCGCGATCCAGCGCATTGTCGAGCTTGGCGGACAGCGCGATGCGGGGCGTGAGCCGCCAGGTGGTGCGCAGGTCCATCACGGCGTAGCCGGCGGTGGTGGTGTCGGCAAAGGTGACGGCGTTCGTGTCACGGCGATCGCCGGCGCTGCGCAGGGTGGCGCCGAACGACCAGTCCCCGGTCGCGTAGTCGGCGTCGAGGCGGCCGAAGGTGCGCGCGCGGCGCTTCAGGCGCTCGCCCGTCTCGCGGTTCTCGGGGTTCTGGTGCGTCAGGGCGGCGTGCAGGGTGAAGCCGCCGTACTGCCAGTCGCCCGCCAGTTCGACGCCACGGATGCGGGCCTTGCCGACATTGTAGGGAATGAAGGTGGCCGGATCGTAGTCGATCAGGTCGTCGATGCGGGTGTCGAAGGCGGTCGCCGACAGGCCCCAGGTCTCGCGGTCGAGGCGCCAGAACAGCTCGCCGGTATGCGAGGTCTCGGCATCGAGGTCGGGGTTGGCGCCATAGGGGCCGTAGAGGTCGAGCAGGCTGGGCGCCTTGTAGGCGGTGGCGTAGCTGGCGCCGATCTGCTGGGCGTCGGTCAGCGCATAGGCATAGGCGAGGCTGCCGGTGGTGGCGCCGCCGAAGCGGTTGTCGTCGTCGTGACGGATCCCGGCCGAGAGCCGATGGCGGGCCAGGCGCTGGTGCCAGTTGGCGAACACGCCCCAGTTGCGGCGGCCGTCCTCGGCGTAGGTCAGCGGCGAGTCGAGCGAGGCATCGCGGACGTCGGCGCCGAGCGCGGTCTCCCCCCAGTCGCCCGACAGGCGGTTGGTCAGCGAGGCCTCGTTGCGCCGGGTCGATGTCTCGCCGGATGAACGGCCGTCGATGAAGCGCTCGCGGCTCTCTGTGACCCGGGCGACGGCCAGTTCGGTATCCCAGCCCGGTCGGTTGTGCGTGGTCAGCGAGGCGGAGAGGACCTGCTGGTCGCCCTCGCCTCGGCAGTCCTGGCTGGGGGGATAGCCGCAGTCGTCGTAGTCGTAGTCGTTGCGGGTGCGCAGCAGCGAGACGTCCAGGTCGGCTCGCTCGCCGAAGGCGTGACTCATTGCCAGCTTGCCGGTGCGCTGGTCGAAGCCGTCGTCGTCACCGCCGTCGGCGCGGGCCGAGAAGCCGTCGGTGCTCTGGTGGTCGATCAAGGCCGACAGCCGGGTGTCCTTCTGTGTCGCGCTGAACCAGGCGGTCTCGCGCCGAGTATGCTCGCCGCCAGCGCGCAGCTCCAGGGTCGCGTGCTCGCCGCCGGTCTCGGCCTGGCGGGTGATGATGTTGATCACGCCGCCGATGGCATCGGCCCCGTAGGCGGCGGCGCGCGGGCCGCGCACGATCTCGATGCGCTGGATGGCCGCTACCGGCAGGAACTCCCAGTTGATCGAGCCGTCGGTGGCCGAGGCGATGCGCGCCCCGTCGACCAGCACCAGGGCATGGTCGGAATTGGTCCCGCGCAGGAACAGGCTGGTCTGGTTGCCGCGGGCGCCGTTGCGGGCCAGCTCGACCCCGGCCCGGCCCTGGAGCAGCTCGGTCACGGAGTTCGGCTGCAGGCGCTCGATCTCGTCGCGGTCGATGATAGTGGTGCTGGCGAGCACGTCGGCACGTGTCTGGGGCAGGCGATTGGCGGTGACCTGCAGGGTGTCCAGGCGCTGGTCGGCCTGGCTCAGGGGAGCCACCGTGACACCGATGGCGAGCCACAGCGGGGTCTTGCGAAACGGCATGGAAAGATCCTCAAGCGCGTCGTGACGGTCGATCGCGATGAGGAGGACAGATAAGGGTGACGACGGCACGACACGCATGGCCGGCCTGCCGGCCCGCCGCGGCGTGCCGGTTGATGTCGCCACTGGCGAGGCCCTCCGCATCAGCCAGTGAAGAGACGCAGGCCGGTCTCCGGACTGACGCGCTGGGCCGTGGTTCACGGCCACGGATCGAGGTCACCTTCCCGCCTGGCGGCAGTGGTCGGCGCTTGAGCCCGACCTCGATCGACGCGAACACCGTTGCGGGGGCAGTGCGGGGGTCTCACCCGCTTCCCGAGCACCCGGGTCTCGACGGTGGCAAATTCTGCGGGGCCGGGGAGGGCAAGTCAACGCGGCACGGCGAGAGCCCGGTCATCCCTGACCGGGCATGCGCATCGCGTCCCTGCTGTCCCCGTTGGGCGTTTCCGTGCTCAACACCCTAAACATGGCACCGAATCCGTGTTCCTGCAGTTAACCAGTGTCATGAACCGATAAAAAAGCCGGGGCCGCCTGCTCGGGGGTCACGGGCCGGCGTGTCGCTCGTGAACGACCAGTTCCACGCGACGATTGGCGGCACGGTCGCGGCGCGAGTCGTTGGGGCGCAGCGGGCGGGTGTCGGCATAGCCGATGGCACGCAGTCGGTCGGCGGCGATGCCCTGATCCTGCAGATAACGCAGCACGGCGCTGGCGCGGGCGCTGGAGAGCTCCCAGTTGGAAGGGAAGCGCCGCGTGTGGATGGGGATATCGTCGGTGTGTCCTTCCACGGAGATGGTCCCCCGGGTGCGCTCGAGAAGCGGCAGCAGGCGGTGGAGGACACCGGTGCCGGGGGCGGTCAGGTCGGCCTGCCCGCTGGCGAACAGCAGGTGGTCCTGAATGCGCAGGTTGAGCCCGGCATCGCTGCGCGAGACGCTGACGCCATCGAGCCGTGGCAGCAGGCCGGTGAGGTCGGGCTGGGCTCCCGAGGCGTGGGCCGGGCCGGTGACGGCTGACGCGGGTGCGGAGGAGGGGGCCGTCTCCGTGGCGGGATCGGTGAGCGTCAGCAGCAGCACGAACAGCGTGATGAGCAGCGTCAGCACGTCGAGGTAGCTCAACAGCCAGCTTTCGCCGTCCTCGCCCGATGCCGGGCCCTGCCCGGGCAGCAGGGGATCGTGTCCGTCACCCATGCGAGCCGTCCTGCATGGGGTCGATAGCGTGCGCCGGTTCGCCGTCGTCGCGAATCTCGTCCGGGTGATGGGTCATGAAGGAATTCAGGGTTTCCTCGATGAAGGAGGGCAGGCGTCGCCGTGAAATCAGCGAGACGCCCTCGAGCACCATGTTCATGGCGATCAGGCGCTCTTCGGTGCGGCGTTCGAGCTTCACTGCGATCGGCTTGAAGACCAGGTTGGCCAGCAGGATGCCGTAGAAGGTGGTCAGCAGCGCCACCGCCATGCGCGGGCCGATGTCCGCCAGGCTGCCCCCATCCATGACCTCGAGCATGTTGACCAGGCCGACCAGGGTGCCGAGCATGCCGAAGGCCGGGGCATAGGCCGCCAGGGTGCGAAAGATCTGTGCCTCGGCATGTTCCCGGGCCTTGAGGCGGGCGATGCGCCAGCGCAGCAGGTCGAGGATCTCCTGCTCCTTGGTGTTGGCGATGACCAGCTGGATGCCGGTGCGCAGGAAGGGGTTGCGGGTCTTTTCCAGTGCGCGTTCCACGGCTCGCACGTCCCCCTTGAACCACAGCCGGGCCATGTCCACCAGTTCCTGGATGTCATCGCGGAGATGGTTGTCCTCGCGACGAAAGACCAGCCCCACCAGGCGTACCACGCGCACCACTTCCTTGAGGGGGTAGCTGATGAACATCGCCGCCATGGTGCCGGTGAGCACGATGGCCAGACCGGGCAGGTTGAGGAAACTGTCGGGGGACTCGGCCGTGAGGAACAGCACGCTGGCCAGCAGCAGACAGCTGGCCACCATGCCGATCAGCGTGGAGGGATTCATCGAGGCTCCTTGATGGCGATCGTTTATCGCCCTATCGGCCCAGGCCCCGGAAAGTTGAGGGTGATGGGCCGCGAGTCCGCGTTCACTTGATGTCGATCAAGGCGGGCGGATCGTCGCTGATCAGCGAGGCAGCGCCCCAGGCGTACAGGCGCCGGGCGATGCGTGGCTGGTTGACCGTGTAGGCGACCAGGCGGCAGGGGCTTGCCGCCACGGCACGTGCCTGGGGTTCGCGCAGGCGTCGCCAGTCCAGGTGCAGGCTGAAGGCACCGAGCTCGCGGACTTCCTCCCGCCAGCGCCGCGGCAGTCGCTTGTCGATGATGCCCAGCCGCAGCCGCTGAGGATCGGGACGGTGCCGGCGCAGGGCGTGCAGTGCCCGCCGATCGAAGGAGGACGCCAGCCAGCGCGAGGGTGGCAGGCAGCGCTCGACCAGCGGCAGCACCGTGTCCACCAGGGCGGCCGGGTCGCGTCCGCGGTGGAGCTTGAATTCCAGGTTGAGACCCAGCCCCAGCGTCTCGACCAGCGCCAGCATGGCCTCCAGTGAGGCCATGGGCTCGCCGCGAAAGCGGGGCGCGAACCGGCTGCCGGCATCCACCTGGCGCGCCCGTTGCCGGTCCAGGTCGGCGAGACGGCCGCGGCTATGGCTGCAGCGGTTAAGGCGGGCGTCGTGCCAGATCACCGGGGTGCCGTCGCCGAGCAGCTGCACGTCGAGCTCGACCCAGCGGCAACCGGCGGCATGGGCGGCGCGAACGGCGGCCAGGGTGTTTTCCGGCGCACGGGCCGACAGGCCGCGATGGGCCATGACGGGCGGGAGGGAGTCGAGCGGCGGGGCGGGCAGCATGCGGAGTCCTCGGGCGGGGCCGGAAAGGCGTGGGGCGGCGATGGCCGGTATGCTAGTCTGCCCCGCCGATCATCTCGCGAATGGAGACCCCATGAAAGTCGTGAACGTGAACGATGCCCGGCAGCGCGAGGCCTGCCTGGCGCGCCTGTGTGCCGAGGTCTACGGCCGGGACGCCGGCCTCGTGCCGCTGGCGAGCTTCGCCGGCACCCTGGGCGTGCTGGTGCGTCAGGATGCGGCGCGCGTCCTGGCACTGACCGACGACGAGGGCCGCCCGGCGGCACTGGCGCTGCTGGTATCCGACGCCCGCGGCGAGAGCATGGAGCTGGCCCTGCTCGGCATCCTGCCCGATGCGACGGTCGAGAACGCCGCCGAGCGCCTGGTGGCGGAGCTGGCCACGCGGGCACCGCTGCGGGTCAACGCGGCCGACGCCGATCAGGAGGCCATGTTCCGCCGCGCCGGCATCGAGCGCTGGCTGAGCGGGGCGGAGGGGCAACGCATCGGGCTGGCCCCCCGCCACCCGGACGCCGGCCCGGACTCGCTGCCCGCGAGCCTGGGTTTCGACGTCGATGCCGTGGTGCAGTCCTTCAAGCAGGACCGCGAGCTGTTCGACGGCTACAAGGCGCGTTTCGTGCGCGGGCTGGAGCAGTTTCCCGAGCAGCTGTAATCCCGGCCGCGGCCGTGTTCAACGCGCCAGCCAGCCGCCGTCCACCGCCAGCGCATGGCCGTGGACGTAGTCGGCGGCCGACGAGGCGAGAAAGACCGCGGCACCGGCGATATCCTCCGGCTCTCCCCAGCGCTCGGCGGGAATGCGCGCCAGCAGCTCGGCGTTGCGCTGCGGGTCGTCGCGCAGCGCCCGGGTGTTGTCGGTGGCCATGTAGCCCGGGGCGATGGCGTTGACGTTGATGCCCTGGGCGGCCCACTCGTTGGCCATCAGCCGGGTGAGACCGAGCAGGCCGCTCTTGCTGGCGGTGTAGGACGGTACCCGAATGCCGCCCTGGAAGGAGAGCAGCGAGGCGACGTTGATGATCTTGCCGCGCACCCCGCGCGCGATCAGGTGACGGGCGACGTGCTGGGCCAGGAAGAAGGCCGCCTTGAGATTGACGTCGATGACCGTGTCCCAGTCCGCCTCGCTGAACTCGATGGCCGGGGCGCGGCGGATCAGGCCGGCGTTGTTGACGAGGATGTCGACCTGCCCCGCCCTGGCGAGGGCGTCCTCGACGATGGCGGCCGGGGGCGTCTCGCCGAGCGCGGCGGTGACGCTGCAGTAGCGGCGTCCCAGCGCTTCGATGGCTTCCCGGGTGGCGCTGTCGTCGCTGCGGTTGACGCCCACGATGTCGGCGCCGGCCTCGGCCAGGGCGACGGCCATGGCGCGGCCGAGCCCCTTGTTGCAGCCGGTGACCAGGGCGGTGCGTCCTTCGAGCGAGAAACGGGTCAGGGACATGAAGACTCCTTGTCGGCAATCCGTGTTGGCAGGCTGTGTCCAGCGTAGGCGATGCGGCGGTGCCTGCCGAGCCGGCGGGACTGGTCTTGACCGGCGGACGCTTGTAAGGTGAGCCGATCCCCGTTAGCAGAACAAGGATTGCCGGCCATGGCCAAACGTATCCAGTTTTCCCGCACCGGTGGCCCCGAGGTGCTCGAGCTCGTCGAAGTGGCCCCCGCCGCACCCGGGCCGGGCGAGGTGCGCGTCGCCAACCGGGCGATCGGCCTGAACTTCATCGATATCTACTTCCGCACCGGGCTCTATCCGGCGCCGGGCCTGCCGTCCGGTCTGGGCACCGAGGGGGCCGGCGTGGTGGACGCCGTGGGCGAGGGTGTGACCCACCTCAAGCCGGGCGATCGCATCGCCTACGCCCAGGGGCCGCTGGGCGCCTATGCCGAACAGCACGTGCTGCCCGCCGAGAAGGTCGTGGTGCTGCCCGACGGCATCGATTTCGAGACCGCCGCGGCGTCGATGCTCAAGGGCCTGACCGTGCAGTACCTGCTGCGCCAGACCCACCGGGTCGAGGCGGGCGAGACGATTCTCTTCCACGCCGCGGCCGGCGGGGTCGGCTCGATCGCCTGCCAGTGGGCTCGGGCGCTGGGCGTCAAGCTGATCGGTACCGTCAGCTCGCCGGAGAAGGCCGAGCTGGCGAAGAACAACGGCGCCTGGGCGACCATCGACTATACCCGCGAGAACGTGGTCGAGCGGGTGCGCGAGCTGACCGACGGCGAGATGGTGCCGGTGGTCTACGACTCGGTGGGCAAGGACACCTGGGAGACCTCGCTGGACTGCCTGCAGAAGCGTGGTCTGATGGTCAGCTTCGGCAATGCCTCGGGGCCGGTGGAAGGCGTCAACATCGGCATTCTCAACCAGAAGGGAGCGCTGTTCGTGACCCGGCCCAGCCTCAACGGCTACGCCGATACCCGCGAGCGCTTCGAGACGATGTGTCACGAGCTGTTCGAGATGCTCGAGAGTGGCAAGGTCAAGGTGGATATCGGCCAGCGCTATCCGCTCGCCAAGGCGGGCGAGGCCCAGGACGCCCTGGCCTCGCGCCGCACCACCGGCTCGACCATCCTGCTGCCCTGAGGTCGGCCGGCACCGGGATCGAGGCCGGTGCCGGTTCCTTCCGCCCCTCCGGGGATGATTTCAGCCGCCGGGGCATGAAAAAGCGCCCTGCCCGCCGTTCCGGCGGGCAGGGCGCTTGCGTGTCGCACACGGCGTGGCGACGTCTATGCCACGTCGGGGTGGCTCGCCGACGCCGGTCGACCGGCGAAGGCATCGAACGCGAAGTCGTCGACGGTGAGCATGTCCAGCACCTCGGCCTCGAAGGCGTGCAGGAAGGCGGCGTCCTCCTCGCCGATCAGCCCGGCGGCGAGCCCGGCGTCGATGCGCTGCTCGGGATGCAGGGCCTCGGCGGGCAGCTCGCCACCGGCATAGGCCTTGTTGAGGGTGCGATACAGCGGCTCGGCCCGCGGGTAGTCGGCCAGCAGGGCTTTGTAGCGGGCCAGGGGGTTGTCGACGTCGCCTTCCTTGCGGGTGTCCCAGGTGCCGGCCAGCAGCTTGTCGCGCAGCGGTGTGGCCGTGGAGATGGCATGGGCGATTTCCCGGGTGAGGGTGTCCTCGGGGGTCTTCCAGCGCCGCCCGAGCGGCATGACGATCGCCGACAGGCTGCGTCCCAGGGCGCGGCTGGGCAGGTTGTCGAAGAGTTCGACGAAGGCCTGCTCGGTGCGGTGGAGCAGGGTGCGGCAGCTGTAGTGGAGCAGGGCCGCCTCGTGCTCGACGCTGGTGCCGTCGTGCCACTGCTTGAGCAGCATCGACAGCAGGTAGAGGTTGGCGAGCACGTCGCCGAGCCGGGCCGAGAGCATCTCGCGCTTCTTGAGGCTCGAGCCCAGGCTGGCCATGGCGGCATCGGCGCACAGCCCGAAGCCGGCGGACAGCCGGCTGACCTCGCGGGCATAGGGCGCGGCCAGCTCGTCGAAGGGCACCCGCGGCCCGCCGAGGCCCAGCGCCTGGGTGAAGGCACGGGCGGCGTTGCCGACGATCAGCCCGGCATGGCCGAAGAAGGCCCGGTCGAAGGCGTCGAGGTCGTCGTTGTCGGCGGCGGCGAGCTCCTCGAGCACGTAGGGGTGACAGCGGATGGCGCCCTGGCCGAAGACCATCAGGTTGCGGGTCATGATGTTGGCGCCCTCGACGGTGATCGACACCGGCACGGCGCTCCAGGCGAGCCCCAGGTAGTTGCGCGGTCCCAGCGTCACCGCCTTGCCGCCGTGGACGTCCATGGCGTCGGCGAGGATGCGCCGCTGGAACTCGGTCAGCTGGCTCTTGAGGATCGCCGAGGGCACCGCCGGCTTGACGCCGTGATCGATCAGGTTGGCGGTCTGATAGACCGCGGCCTGGGCGATGTAGGCGTGTGCCGTCAGGCGGGCCAGGGCCTCCTGCACGCCCTCCATCTCGGCCACCGGCACGTTGAACTGGCGGCGGATGCGGGTGAAGCCGCCGGACCAGCCAGCGGCGTAGCGGCCGACCCCGGCGGCGCCGGAGGGCAGGGTGATGCAGCGGCCCACCGACAGGCACTCGACCAGCATGCGCCAGCCCTGGCCGGCCATCGCCGGGCCGCCGATGATGCGCTCGAGCGGCACGAAGACATCGCGGCCGACGATCGGCCCGTTCATGAAGGGGCTGCCGATGGGGTGGTGGCGACGGCCGATCTCCATGCCCGGCGTGTCGCGGGGAATCAGCGCACAGGTGATGCCCAGGTCGCTTTCCTCGCCGAGCAGATGGTCCGGGTCGAACAGCCGGAACGCCAGGCCCACCACGGTGGCGATCGGGGCCAGGGTGATCCAGCGCTTCTCGAAGGTCAGCTCGATGCCCAGTACCGATTCGCCGTCGACCTCGCGCCTGACCACCACGCCGACGTCGGGCAGCGAGGTGGCGTCCGAGCCGGCCCGCGGCCCGGTGAGGCCGAAGCAGGGGATCTCGCGGCCGTCGGCCAGCCGCGGCAGGTAATGGTTCTTCTGTTCGTCGGTGCCGTACTTGAGCAGCAGTTCGCCCGGGCCGAGCGAGTTGGGCACGCCCACCGAGATCATCAGCGTCTCGTTGACCACCAGCTTCTGCAGCACCGCCGACTGGGCCTTGGCGGAGAACCCCAGGCCGCCGTACTCCTCGGGAATGATCATGCCGAAGAAGCGTTCCCGCTTCAGGTAGTCCCAGGCCGCCTCGGGCAGGTCGGCGCGTTCGCGGGCCACGTCCCAGCCGTTGCACAGGCCGGCGACCTCCGCGCACTGATGCTCGAGGAAGGCGCGCTCGGCGTCGCTCAGGCCATCGTCACGGTAGGCCAGCAGGCGTTGCCAGTCGGGGCGGCCGGTGAACAGCTCGCCGTCCCATGACACGCTGCCGGCTTCCAGGGCCACGCGCTCGGTATCCGAGACGCGCGGTGCCACCCGGCGAAAGCGGGTGAACAGGCGCGGGGTCAGCCAGCGCCGGCGCAGTGCAGGCAGCCCGCCGGCGGCGATGGCCAGCGTCGCCAGCAGCAGGAGTACAGCGGCGACCGGGGCGCCGAGCACGACTCCCAGCAGGCCGGGTATGCCGGTGATGGCGAGTGCCGCCTTGGCGCCGGCCTCGCGGCGCATGACCTCGACCAGGCCGATGACGGCCAGCACGATGAGCATCAATGACAGCATCGAGATTCTCCGAAGCGGACGGTGAAAGGATTCGAACGTGCGTTTGAATACAGTCAGCCTAGAGGATCTGCGCGACCCTGACCAGAGCGGTGGAGCCCGATGCCAAAAAAAAGCCCCGCGGGCGCGGGGCAAACAGGGGGAAAGCGGGGATATCAGGCCGGGCGCTCGGGCGCACGTTGCCGCGCCGGTGTGCCGTCGGCGACGTAGTAGGGGGCGTCGCTTCTGGGCAGCGGCTCGCGGCCACGGATCTTGTCGGCCATCTTCTCGGCCAGCATGATCGTCGGCGCGTTGAGGTTGCCGGTGGGGATCACCGGGAACAGCGAGGCGTCGACCACCCGCAGGGCCTCCACGCCGTGAACACGGCCGGCCCCGTCGACCACGCTGTCGTCGTCGTCGCCCATGCGGCAGGTCCCGCAGGGGTGGTAGGCGGTCTCGGCATGCTGGCGCACGAAGGCGTCGAGCTCGGCGTCGGTCTGCACGTCCGGCCCCGGGGAGATCTCGCGGCCGCGGTAGGCGTCCATGGCCGGCTGGGCAATGATCTCGCGGGTCAGGCGAATCGCGTCGCGGAATTCCTGCCAGTCCTTCTCGGTGGACATGTAGTTGAACAGGATCGAGGGGGCGGCCGCAGGATCCAGCGAGGTCAGGCGCACCCGGCCCTCGCTCTCGGAGCGCATGGAGCCGACGTGGGCCTGGAAGCCGTGGGCCTGCACCGCACTCTTGCCGTTGTAGCTGATGGCGATGGGCAGGAAGTGATACTGCAGGTTGGGCCACGCCTCCTCGTCGCGGGTGCGAATGAAGCCGGCGGCCTCGAACTGGTTGCTGGCGCCCACGCCGGTGCCGAACAGCAGCCACTCGGCGCCGATCTTGGGCTGGTTGTACCACTTCAGCGCCGGATACAGGGAGATCGGTTTCGTGCACTCGTACTGGATGTACATCTCCAGGTGATCCTGAAGATGCGCGCCGACGTTGTCGTTGACCTGCACCGGGGTGATGGCGAATTCGTCGAGCACGTCCTGCGGGCCGATGCCGGAGCGCTGCAGGATCTGCGGCGAGGCGATGGCGCCGGCACACAGCAGCACCTCGCGACGCGCCTTGACCTCCTGGACCTGACCGCCACGCGCGTAGCGCACGCCCGTGGCGCGCCGGCCCTCGAAGGTGATCACGTCGGTGGTGGCGCGGGTCTCGATGGTCAGGTTGGGGCGCTGTTTGGCCTGGTCCAGATAGCCCCGGGCGGTGGAAGCGCGGCGACCGTTCGGCGTGACGAAACGGTCCATGGGGCCGAAGCCTTCCTGCTGGTAGCCGTTGACGTCCTCGGTGGCCGGGTAGCCGGCCTGGATGCCCGCCTCGATAAAGGCATGATAGAGGGGATTGTTTCCCTCTTTCGGGGTCGTGACGCTGACCGGGCCGTCGCCGCCGTGGTAGTCGTTGGCGCCGATGTCGCGGGTCTCGGCCTTCCTGAAGTAGGGCAGGCAGTCGGCGTAGGTCCAGTCCTCGAGGCCCGCGCGCCTGGCCCAGTTGTCGTAGTCCAGGGCGTTGCCACGGATGTAGCACATGCCGTTGATCAGCGACGAGCCGCCCAGGCCCTTGCCGCGGCCGCACTCCATGCGACGGTTGTCCATGTGGGGTTCGGGGTCGGTCTCGAACGCCCAGTTGTAGCGCTTGCCCTGCAGCGGATAGGCGAGTGCCGCCGGCATCTGGGTGCGAAAGTCGAAACGGTAGTCCGGGCCGCCGGCTTCCAGCAGCAGCACCTGCACCTCGGGGTCCTCGGTCAGTCGCGTGGCGAGGACGTTGCCGGCGGAGCCGGCGCCGATGATGATGTAGTCGTATTCACGAGCCTGCGTCATGAGCGGCCCTCCTTCGTGAACTCGGGGTCGAAAAGCGGTGGGGCGGCGGGCCGGCGCGAGGGCCGGCCCGGGGGCTCAGAAGACGGGCGGGAAGGGGCCCATCTCGACCTGGACCGACTTGATCTGGGTGTACTGGTCGAGCGAGGAGAGCCCGTTCTCGCGACCGATGCCGGACTGCTTGTAGCCGCCCACCGGCATCTCGGCCGGGGAGTCGCCCCAGGTGTTGATCCAGCAGATCCCCGCCTGCAGGCGATGGATGACGCGATGCGAGCGGTTGAGGCTCTCGCTGAACAGGCCGGCGGCGAGCCCGTAGGTGGTGTCGTTGGCGCGCCGCACGACCTCGTCCTCATCGTCGAAGACCAGAATCGACATGACCGGGCCGAAGATCTCCTCGCGGACGATGCGCATCTCGTCGCGGCAGTCGGTGAACACCGTCGGGGCCGCCCAGGCGCCGTCGGCGAAGCCGCCATGGTTCCAGCGTTCGCCGCCGACCAGCACGCGGGCGCCTTCCTGCTTGCCCAGGTCGATGTAGCCCTGGACCTTCTCCAGGTGCTCGAAGCTGACCAGCGGGCCGAAGTTGACGTTCGGGTCGAGCGGGTCGCCGGCACGGATGCGCTCCACGCGCTCCTTGATGCGGGCCTCGAAGGCGCTCTTGATCGAGCGGTGCACGAAGACACGGGTGCCGTTGGTGCAGACCTGGCCGCTGGAATAGAAGTTGGCGATCATGGCGGCGTCGGCGGCCCGGTCCAGGTCGGCGTCGTCGAAGACGATCAGCGGCGACTTGCCGCCCAGTTCCATGGTCACTTCCTTGAGGGTCGAGCCGGCCGCGGCGGACATCACCTTCTTGCCGGTGCCGACTTCGCCGGTGAAGGTGACCTTGTCGATGTCGGCATGGTGCGTGAGCAGCTCGCCGACGCGGCCGTCGCCGTGGACCACGTTGAACACGCCGTCGGGCAGGCCGGCCTCGGTGAAGATCTCGGCCAGCTTCAGGGTGGTCAGCGGCGTGACCTCGCTGGGCTTGAACACCACGGCGTTGCCGGCGGCCAGGGCGGGGGCGCTCTTCCAGCAGGCGATCTGGATGGGGTAGTTCCAGGCGCCGATGGCCCCGATCACGCCCAGCGGCTCGCGGCGCGTATAGACGAAGGAGTCCTCGCGCAGCGGGATCTGCGTGCCCTCGATGGCCGGGGCGAGCCCGGCGTAGTATTCCAGCGAGTCGGCGCCGGTGACGATGTCCACCGCCTGGGTCTCGCTGATCGGCTTGCCGGTGTCCAGGGTTTCCAGCTTCGCCAGCTCGTCGTTGCGTTCGCGCAGCAGGGCGACGGCGCGCAGCAGGATGCGGCTGCGCTCCATGCCGGTCATCGCCGCCCACACCTGCTGGCCCCGACGCGCCGAGGCGACGGCGCGGTCGATATCCTCGCCTGATGCCTGCTGAACGCGGGCCAGTACCTCGCCGTTGGCGGGATTGACGGTGTTGAAGGTTTCACCGGAGGTGGCGTCCACGCGACGCCCGTCGATGTAGAGTGGCTGAGTTTCGAGTGTGGCCATGTTGCCTCCGCGAAAGAGAATGAGTGGGTCGCGCCGCCGGATTGGCCCTCAGGCGGGACAGTCGGCGCGCGCCAGTTGTTCTTCCAGGTAGTCGTAGGCCAGCCGGCGGGCCCGGTCGACGTCGAGCCCCTCGGGCGCCAGGGCGCCGCGCAGCCACAGGCCGTCGATCATCGCCGCCAGGCCGCGGGCGGCGCGGCGGGCCTCGGCGCGCGGCAGGCAGCGCCGGAACTGGCTGCACAGGTTCGAGTAGAGTCGCCGGTCGTTGACCCGCTGCAGCCGCTGGAGGTCATGCTTGTGCATGCTCGAGGCCCAGAAGGCCAGCCAGGTCTTCATCACCGACTGGCTGACCTGGCTGCGATCGAAGTTGCCGTCGATGATCGCGCGCAGGTGGGCCGCCGGCGTGTCCTCCGGCAGGCGGCCGCGGCGTGTGGCCACGGCGGCCCCCAGGTCGTAGAGGATCTGGCGCATGGTGGCTTCCAGCAGGCCATCCTTGCCGCCGAAATAATGGCTGATGATGCCGGCCGAGACGCCGGCCTGCCGGGCGATTCGCGCGACGGTGGCGTCCGCCAGGCCGACGTCGTCGATGGCCTGCATGGTGGCGTTGATCAACTGCCGCCGGCGTATGGGCTCCATTCCGACCTTGGGCACGAGCCTCCTCCTTTGCCTGTCGCGAGACGGGGTGACGTTGAATCGTGACTCGGGTCGTCCACGTCTCATTGGTCTATAGTGTGCAATGTTTTTATTGAACGTTCAATCAACAAAAACTATTGTATAGTGGAATGCGTAGCCGATTATCGCATAATTCATGGTTATCCAATGTGCCGCAAGGCGGCACGCCACTTCGTCCGCAGGAGAAACGTCCATGCACAAGACATCCTCTCTGACCCTGGTCGCCGGCAGCCTGCTGGCATCGATGGCGCCCCTGGCCGCTGCCGCCGAGGTGCCGGAACAGTGCCGGACGGTGCACTTCGCCGAGGTCGGCTGGACCGACATCACCGCGACCACCGCGATGACCAGCGAGGTGCTCGACGGGCTGGGCTATGACGTGACCAGCGACACCGTGTCGGTGCCGATCGCCTACTCCGGCCTGAAGAACGGCGACTTCGACGTCTTCCTCGGCAACTGGATGCCGTCGATGGCCTCGATCAGCGACCCCTACATCGACAAGGGGCAGGTCGATCGGGTCGGCGCCAACCTCGAGGGCGCCAAGTACACGCTGGCCGTGCCGCAGTACGTCTACGACGCCGGCGTGACCTCGGTGGCCGACCTCGACAAGCACGCCGACCAGTTCGGCAAGCGCCTCTACGGGATCGAGGCCGGCAACGACGGCAACATGATCATCCAGGACATGATCGACGACGATGCCTTCGGCCTGGGCGACTGGGAGCTCGTCGACTCTTCCGAGGCGGGCATGCTGGCCGAACTCAAGTCGAAGGTGGGCGACAAGCAGTGGATGGTGTTCCTGGGCTGGGAGCCGCACCCGATGAACACCAACTTCGACATGGCCTACCTGTCCGGTGCGGATGACTACTTCGGCCCCAACTATGGTGGCGCGACCGTCTACACCAACACCCGTGCCGGTTACGTCGACGACTGCGCCAACGCCGGCCGGCTGCTCAAGAACCTGACGTTCACCCTGGCGATGGAGAACGAGGTGATGGGCGCGATCATGGACGACGGCAAGAAGCCGCGCGTCGCGGCCCGCGAGTGGCTCCAGGCCCATCCCGACGTGCTGGCTGACTGGCTCGAGGGCGTGACCACCGTCGACGGCGGCGAGGGGCTGCCGGCCGTGAAGAAGGCGCTGGGAATCAAGCAGTAATCCGCGAGCAGGGGTTGCCAAGACGGCGGCCCCTGTGCATAATTCGCAACCGCTGTACCGGGGCTGCAAGCCTCGGCGCGGTCGGCGACATGGCTACGTAGCTCAGCTGGTTAGAGCACATCACTCATAATGATGGGGTCCCCTGTTCGAATCAGGGCGTAGCCACCA
>NZ_WNXF01000017.1:0-84170 GCF_010993675.1 Modicisalibacter sp. 'Wilcox' | reverse complement strand
CCCTCCACCCCGGCAAGTCTTCTCCATACTGCCCGTGTTGGGTCATTTCCAACATACAAGCGACTTCAGTCGCGATGCACCTGCCACCGGACCCGTCGTCGGGGATGAATCCCCTCCCACAAGGTGGTGCCCGATTGCACCGGAGAACCGGCCCTTTTGTGGGAGCGACTTCAGTCGCGATGCACCTGCCACCGGATCCGTCGTCGGGGATGCTGTCGGCCTTGGCGCTCCACTCTGTCCCGACTCATGCCTCCTCGGGGTCGAGCCGCCACCAGGCCGGCAGCAGCCGCTCCACCTCGCGGCGGCGAAAGCGATCGTCGATCAGGTGCACCACGCCGCGATCCGCCGGGGTACGGATCACCCGGCCGGCCGCCTGGACCACCTTCTGCACGCCGGGATACAGGTAGGCGTAGTCGTAGCCGCGGCCGAACAGCGCGGCCAGCCGCTCGCGCAGCTGCTCGGTGACCGGGTTGACCTGCGGCAGGCCCAGCGTGGCGACGAAGGCGCCGATCAGTCGCTCGCCGGGCAGGTCCACGCCCTCGGCGAAGGCCCCGCCGAGCACGGCGAAGCCGATGCCCTGCCCGCCCGCGACGAAGCGGTCGAGAAACGCCTGGCGGGCCGCCTCGTCCATGCGACGCTGCTGGCACCAGACCGGAATCTCGGGGTGGTGCTGCCGAAAGCGCTCGGTCACCTGCTCGAGATAGGCGTGGCTGCTGAAGAACGCCAGGTAGTTGCCCGGTCGGGCGCGGTACTGCTCGGCCATCAGCGTGGCGATGGGGGTGAGCGACGCCGGGCGATCGGCGTAGCGGGTCGAGATGTGCGCGCTGCGCCGCACCGTCAGCTGCGCCGCCGAAAAGGGGGACGGCACGGCCTGCCAGGGCGTGTCGGCGGGCAGCCCGAGCAGATCCCGGTAATAGGTGCTCGGCCCGAGCGTCGCCGAGAACAGCACCGTGGCATGGGCCGCGGCGAAGCGCTCGGCGAGGAACGCAGCCGGCAGCACATTGCGACAGCACAGCCGCGACAGGCGCGTGCCGCGCCGCCCCGGCCACTCGTGACAGTCGAACAGCGAGTGCGCGCCGAAGCGCTCGGTCAGGCGCACCAGCTGCAGGGCATCGAGCATGAAGGACAGCAGCGCCGGGTCGGGCATCGGCGTGCCGGCCGTCGGTGCCTGGGACAGATGGTCGGCGATCGCCTGCACGAGTCGCTGCAGGGCGCCCAGCCATTGCGTCGGCGGGCCGTCGAGCACCCGGTAGCCCGCGTCCGTCTCATCCTCCGCGTGCAGCGCCCGCCACTGCCGATCGAGCGCCTCCAGCGGGCGACGCAGCGCGCCCGGTGCGTGCCGCTTCAGGGCCAGCAGCTCGCCCCGGTCGAGCGCGGCGGTGTACATGCCGCGCCCGCGTTCGACCAGGTTGTGGGCCTCGTCGACCAGCACCGCGACGCGCCATTCCTGCTCGCGGGCCAGGGCGTGCAGCATGGCATGGGTGTCGAAGTAGTAGTTGTAGTCGCCGATGACCACGTCGCACCAGCGTGCCAGTTCCTGGGCCAGGTAGTAGGGGCAGACCTCATGCGCCAGGGCGATCTCGCGCACGCTCTCGCGGTCGAGCCGGGCCTGGTGTACCGCCGCCTCGCGCGCCGCGGGCAGCCGGTCGTAGAAGCCGCGGGCCAGCGGGCAGGCCTCCCCGTGGCAGGCCTTGTCGGGATGCTCGCAGGCCTTGTCGCGGGCCACCAGCTCGAGCACGCGCAGCGGCAGGGCCGACGCCGGTGCCTCATCGCCCGCGAGGGTGGCCAGGGCGTCCAGCGCCAGCCGCCGCCCCGGGGTCTTGGCGGTCAGGAAGAACACACGGTCGAGTTCGCGGCGCGGCAGTGCCTTGAGCGCGGGAAACAGCGTGCCCAGCGTCTTGCCGATGCCGGTCGGCGCCTCCAGCAGCAGCGCCCGCCCGGTGGCCGCCGCCTTGTAGGCGGCCTCCGCCAGTTCGCGCTGGCCGGGGCGAAAGGCGGCGTGGGGAAAGCCCAGCGCCTCGAGGGCCGCATCGCGCGCGACGCGATGCGCCGCCTCCTGCCGCGCCCAGGCCAGGAAACGCGCGCAGTGCTCGACGAAGAAGGCCTCCAGTTCGGCGGCGTCGCACGTGACCTCGAGCGCCGTCTCGCGCTGGGTGGCGATGTCGAGATAGACCAGCGCCAGCGTCAGCTCGGCATGGCCGCGCTCGCGGCACAGCAGCGCCCCGTAGAGCTTGACCTGCGCCCAGTGCAGCGCGCGCTGGTTGTCGGGCATCAGCGCCAGGTCGCCGCGATGGGTCTTGATCTCCTCGAGGCGTCGCCGCTCGGGATCGAAGCCGTCGGCGCGGCCGCGCACGACCAGCTCGCCGTGGCGACCCTCCAGCGGCAGTTCGCGCTGGTAGTCGGCGCCGCGCCGGGCGGTCACCAGGGCGTGCCCGGCCATGCCCTCCTGGGCCGAGGGCGCCGGGGTGAAGCGCCGGTCGAGATCGCCGCTGCGCGCGGTGAAGGCGCACAGGGTACGCACCGCGACGCACAGGGTCATGACGCCATGTCCCGCCAGCGCACGTGGCACACCGCCGCCGGCAGGTCGTGACGGGCGAAGAACTCGAGCCAGTGGCGCTGGTTGTCCTGCAGGCGGTCGCCCGGCCCCTTCACCTCGAGCATCCGGTAGCGCCGCTCGTCGGGCCAGAACTGGATCAGGTCCGGCAGGCCGGCGCGATGGGCCACCGGGTCCTGAAGCAGCCGCCCGAAGCACAGCCGCAGGTGCGCGGCCGGCAGGCAGGCCAGCGCCCGCTCGAGCAGCGTGTCGTCGAGCAGCGCCCAGTCGACGAAGGGCGACTGCAGCCCGGCCTTGTCGCGATGGTGGCGCCGGATGGCTTCCTGATAGGTGCCGTCATCGAGCCGGGCCAGGCAAGCCTCGAACAGCGCCGCCCGCCGCGTGCAGAAATCGCCCTGGGCGAGATCGGCCGGCCCGCGCTGGAAGGGGTGAAAGAAGGCCCCGGGCAGGGGCGCGAAGATCGCCTCCCAGCACAGCAGGCCGAACAGGCCGGGGATCAGGCCGTTCTCGACGTAGTGCACCGGCGCCTGCGGGGTGGCGAGATGCTCGCGCACCGCCCATTCGACGCGCCCGGGCCCCGGCGCCAGTGCCAGTGTGTGGGTCGCGACCGCCGGGGCCGCCGCCGCAGGCAACGGCGCCCGCCCCAGCCGCCGATGCAGGCGCGCCTGGATGCGTCGGGCCTGGCGGCGCTCGACGTCGCCCCGCGGGTCGGCGGCGATCGCCTCGGCCAGCGCCAGCGCCCGTTCATGGCGGTCGCTGCGCTCGAGCACCCGCAGCCACCGGCAGCGCGCCTCGGGGTGCGTGGACTCGGTATACAGCGCCTCGGCCTCGGCCAGCTCGCCGCCGCGCTCGGCCTCACGCCCCAGCCGGTAGAGCAGCTTGGCCCGGCGCGCCTCGAGCCAGGGGTGAGCCTGTCTCGGCGGCACCTCGGCGCACAGCGTCGCGACCGCCTCGCCGGCCTCGAGCCGCTCGCGGCAGCGCTGCAGCTGCAGGTAGGTGTCGACGTCGGCCCGGCCGGCGAAGGCCCGCGCCTCCGGCGGGAAGGCCACCGTCTCGTAACGTGCCCGGCCCAGTTCGGCGAGCACGAAGGTCGACCAGTCCTGGCGCAGGTTGCCGAAGAACATCAGGCGCAGCCGCTCGCACAGCGCATCGATCGTCAGCGTGTAGACCGCGCCGTCATCCAGCCCCCAGTCGCGCGGCGAGTGCGGCTCGGCGAAGCGCTCGCCCAGCGCCGCGAGCCACTGCGCCTTGCGGGCGCGGCGCAACCCGGCCGCGGCCAGCGGTTCGGCGAACAGCCGGGCCAGGTCCGCGCGGGGCAACAATGCAAACAGCGCGTCCAGCGACAGGGCAGCATCGGCGCTCACCCAGCCTTGATCCAGCAACGGGCCGATGGCCGGCGCGAGCGGGCCGATCTCTGCATAGTCGAGGGTGGCGGGCCGAAAGTGGCGCCCCTTGCGCATCACCATGCGCGCCAGCAGCGCCTGGGCGGGCACCGGCAAGTTCGGGAAACGGCTCAGGAAGTCACGCTCGGCGGCGTCGAACAGGTCAGCGTAGCGCCGCTCGAGCCAGTCCAGCACGAAGCGGAAGTTGTGCAGGTAGTAGAGCGGGTCGTCGAGGGTCGGACGGACCATGGCGCCCCCGGAAACTGGATGGGCATCCATGGTACGTCGCGCACGGGCCGGCGGCAATCGCCGTTGGCTCTGACGAGGGCGCCGGGAGCAGGTTGAAGAGGGGGTCCTACGCCATGGATGGCGTAGGTAGCGCCCATGGAGGGGTTCACAGCGCCCCCTCGCAGACCTGCCGACGGATCAGCCCGAGTCATGTGGCAGCCATCAGCCATAGCCCTGCCGGGACGTGCTCAGCGCAGCTCGGGATTCAGGGTATAGGTGCCGGTGACGGTGGCCTGGCCCAGGATATGGCCCTGCATCGCGCCCAGCGCCTCGTCGCCGGTGAACGTGCATTTCATGTCCAGCGACTCGACGTCCAGCGCATAGACGGTGAAGTGATAGCGGTGGACGAGGGCGTCGTTCCACGGCGGGCAGGGGCCGTCGTAGCCGCCGTAGGTACCGCCCATGTCCGGGTCGCCGGCGAGAAAGTCGGTGAAGGTGTTGATGCCTTCCAGCCCCAGCGCGCTCCTGCCGGACTGCTTGCCCTTGGGTGTCACCCCGTCGGCGGCGGCGCCCTCCTCGATGCCGTGCGTGGAGGCCGGCACATTGACCAGCACCCAGTGGTAGAAGTCCACCCGCGGCATGTCGGCGGCGATGGTCTTGCCCTGCTGGTTGGCGTCCGACGCATCGCTGGGCACGTCGGGGTCGCAGACGATCACCGCGAAGCTTTTGGTGCCCTGGGGGATATCGGTCCAGTGCAGGGCCGGGTTGCGGTTGGGGCCCAGCGTCATCGGCTCGCCGTCGCCCGGCACGCCGAAGGCGAATGTCTCGGGAATCGGCTGCTGATCCTCGATACCCTGAACGGTCAGCTTCATCACCACCTCCATGGTTGCAGGAAGAGTTGCAGGAATAAGCGCATATCAGCCTAGCCCAGACGACCGGGGCTCGACCAGACGCCCGGCGGCGGAACAATGCTAGGCTGAAGGCCTGTCCTTCCGATGCGGCGCTACGCGACACCATGAACCACCCTGTTTCTCCTCTTACTCCCGCCGAGCTGGGCTTTCGCATGCCCGCCGAGTTCGCCCCGCACGAGGCCTGCTGGATGCTCTGGCCGCAGCGCCCCGACAACTGGCGCTACGGCGCCAAGCCGGCCCAGGCCGCATTCGTCGAGGTGGCCACGGCCATCGCCGAGAGCGAGACGGTGTTCGTCGGCGTCAACGACGACCAGTACGAGAACGCTCGCAATCGCCTGCCGAGCCACATTCGGGTGATCGAACTCTCCAGCAACGACGCCTGGATGCGCGACGTAGGGCCGACCTTTCTCACCCATGCGGACGGCCGCCTGGCGATGGTCGACTGGGAGTTCAACGCCTGGGGCGGGCTCCACGGCGGGCTCTACTTCCCCTGGGACAAGGACCGCCGCATTCGCCGCAAGATCGCCGACGTACTCGGCATTGAGCGCTTCGTCGCCCCGCTGGTGGTCGAGGGCGGGGCCATTCACGTCGACGGCGAGGGCACCCTGATCACTACCGAGGAGTGCCTGCTCAACCCCAACCGCAACCCGGATCTCGGCCGGGCCGAGATCGAACGGTTGTTGCGTGCCTACCTGGGGGTCGAGACGATCATCTGGCTACCGCGCGGCTGCTATCAGGACGAGACCGACGGCCACGTCGACAACCTGTGCTGCTTCGTCGCCCCCGGCGAGGTGGCGCTGACCTGGACCGACGACGAGCACGACCCGCAGCACGCCATCTCCCGCGAGGCGCTGGCGATCCTCGAGGCCGCCACCGACGCCCGCGGTCGGCGGCTCACCGTGCACCGGCTGCCGATGCCCGGCCCGCTGACCATCGCCGAAGCCGAGGCCGGCGGCGTCGACCGCCTGTCGAGCTCACGGCCGCGCCAGAGCGGCGACCGCCTGGCCGGCTCCTACGTCAACTTCTACATCGGCAACTCGGTGGTGGTGATGCCCCGGCTCGACCCGGCCCACGACGACGCGGCCTGGGCGATCCTCGAACGGCTGTTCCCGGGCCGCCGGGTGATCGGCATCGACGCCCGCGAGATCCTGCTCGGCGGCGGCAACATCCACTGCATCACCCAGCAGCAGCCGGCCGCACGCCCCTGCCGGCCATGAGACTCTCGTCGGTCTGCCCGCCGACCACCGGCTGTGCGAGACTGGATGGCCCGGCTGGCCCTGCGACCGGGCCGCACAGGCAGTCCCACCGACACTACGCGACGAGCCAAGGACCTTCCCATGCACCAGATTCCGCACTACCTCAACGGCAAGATCGTCACCGGACGCAGCGAACGCGTCGCCCCGGTCTACAACCCCGCCACCGGCGAGCAGCGCGCTCAAGTTTCCCTGGCTTGCGCCGACGAGGCCCGCGAGGCCGTGCGTATCGCCGACGCGGCGTTTGCCGAGTGGTCGAAGGTCTCGCCGCTCAAGCGCGCCCGCGTCCTGTTTCGGTTCAAGGCGCTGGTCGAGCAGCATGCCGACGAGATCGCCACCCTGATCTCGCAGGAGCACGGCAAGGTGTTCTCCGACGCCAGGGGCGAGCTGACCCGCGGCCTCGAGGTGGTCGAGTTCGCCTGCGGCATCCCCCACCTGCAGAAGGGCGAGCATTCGATGAACGTCGGCAGCGGCGTCGACAGTTTCTCGCTGATGCAGCCGCTGGGCGTGTGCGCCGGCATCTCGCCGTTCAACTTTCCGGCGATGGTGCCGATGTGGATGTTCCCCATTGCGCTCGCCTGCGGCAACACCTTCGTAATGAAGCCCTCCGAGAAGGACCCGTCGACGCCGCTGCGCCTCGCCGAACTGCTCACCGAGGCCGGCCTGCCCGACGGCGTGTTCAACGTGATCAACGGCGACAAGGAGGCGGTCGACGTGCTGCTCACCGACGAACGCGTCCAGGCGGTGAGCTTCGTCGGCTCCACGCCGATCGCCGAGTCCATCTACGCCACCGGCTCGGCCCACGGCAAGCGGGTCCAGGCGCTGGGCGGCGCCAAGAACCACATGGTGATCATGCCCGACGCCGATCTCGATCAGGCGGTGGATGCGCTGATGGGCGCCGCCTACGGCAGTGCCGGCGAGCGCTGCATGGCGATCTCGGTGGCCGTGCCGGTGGGCGAGCAGACCGCCGAACGCCTGCGCGGGAAACTCGTCGAGAAGCTCGCCACCCTCCGCGTCGGCCCGGGGCTGGTCGACGGCCCGGACAACGACATGGGGCCGCTGGTCACCCGCGAGCATCTGGAGAAGGTCCGCGGCTATATCCAGACCGGCGTGGACGAAGGCGCCGAACTGGTCATCGACGGCCGCGAGACTGTGGTCGACAACGCCGGCAACGGCTTCTTCATCGGCGGCACCCTGTTCGATCACGTCAAGCCGGGCATGCGCATCCACCGCGAGGAGATCTTCGGCCCGGTACTGGCGATCGCCCGGGCGGCGAGCTTCGACGAGGCGGTGGCGATGATCAACGCCCACGAGTACGGCAACGGTACGGCGATCTTCACCCGCGACGGCGACGCCGCACGCCAGTACTGCGAGCGGATCCAGGTGGGCATGGTCGGCGTCAACGTGCCGATCCCGGTCCCCATGGCCTTCCACAGCTTCGGCGGCTGGAAGCGCTCGCTGTTCGGCCCGCTGCACATGCACGGCCCCGACGGCGTGCGCTTCTACACCCGCATGAAGACCATCACCCAGCGCTGGCCCAGCGGCATCCGTGAGGAGACCAACCACTTCACCATGCCGACCCACTGAGCGGGCGACGCCGGCGTCTGGCCTGGGTGCCGAGGCGCCGGCACAACATCGGGGCTGATTCCGCCCGATCGTGAACCATACTGGCAGGGGCACTCATCCCCGGGAGCCCGCCATGTCTCGCTTCATCCTGCTCGCCTTCGTCGCCGGCTTTCTCGCCGTGCTCTGCTTCCATCAGCCCGCGGTGGGCCTGCTGCACGCCTACGGTGTGATCCCCTTCGCGCCCTACGGCACGTCGCCGGTGGCGCCACTGGGCGTGCCGCAGTGGCTGTCGGCAAGCTTCTGGGGCGGCGTCTGGGGCGTGGTCATGCTCGGCCTGTTCGCCCGCTGGCGCGTCGAACACGGCCTGTGGTGGAAGAGCGGGCTGTTCGGCGCCATCGTGCTGACCCTGGTCGCCCTGCTGGTGGTGTTCCCGCTCAAGGGTCGCGGCCTGGTCCCGGCGGTCCTGCCGATCGGCGCTATCGTCAATGGCGCCTGGGGGCTGGGCATGTGGATCTTCATCCGAAGCATCATCGCCCGTCAGGGGGCGCCGCGACCCTGAGCGCCTTACAGCAGCGCCATGCCCAGGGCGACGGCGCCGACGATCAACGCCGTGACGACGCTGATCGTCACCAGGATATCGAGCCACCGATCGCCGTTGCCGAGCCGGCGGCCGAGCGCCGGGCGGCGCGGTTGACGCCGCCGGGTGGCGCCGCGACGGGCATGACGGGGAGTGCGTCCGGCCTGGGGCATGGGAAGGCTTCGTTGCTCGGGGTCATCGCCTCACCATAAGCATCCGCCGACCGCTTCACCAGTGCCGAATGCGGCGAGGCCGTGCCCGGCACCGGGCCGGGCACGGCAGGCTCAGAAGCCCTCGCGGGGATTGATGCGGCGATTGACCACCTCCGGCGCGCGCCGGTAGCGATCGGCCTCGGCGAGCTCGTCTGCCTCGAAGACGTCCGCCCCCACCGGCGTCTCGCCGTGACGACGATAGAGGGCGGTGAGCATCGCCTTGCGGTCGCCGCGCAGCTCCTTGAGCAGCACGAACACCATGCCGTAGAGGATGAAGGTGAACGGCAGCGCCGAGAGCACCGAGGCCGACTGCAGCCCCTTCAGGCCGCCGGCGATCAGCAGCGTCAGGCAGATCGCGGCGATCAGCAGCCCCCAGCTGATGCGCTTGTAGAGCGGCGGGTTGATCGAGCCGCCGTCGGTCATCTGGGCGACGATGTAGGTCGCCGAGTCGGCGGAGGTCACCAGGAAGATGAAGATCAGCAGCAGCGCGACGATCGACAGCACCGGGGTGAACGGCATCAGCTCGAACATCTGGAACAGCGCCGAGGTGATGTTGTCGTCGGTGGCGGCGGCCAGGCCCACGTCCCCGGTCAGCTCCATGTTGAGCGCCGCGCCGCCGAACACGCCGATCCACAGGCAGGCCAGCAGCGGCGGCATCACCAGCACGCCGAACACGTACTCCTTGATGGTGCGCCCCCGCGAGATGCGCGCCACGAAGGTGCCCACGAACGGCGACCAGGCGATCACCCAGGCCCAGTAGAAGACCGTCCAGTTACGGGCCCATCCACTTTCCTCGAAGGGCGAGGTGCGCAGACTCATGCCGATGAAATGCTGCAGGTAGTCGCCTATGCCCAGGGTGATGGTCTTGAGGATCGCCAGCGTCGGCCCGGTGGCCAGCACATAGAGCATCAGCGAGAAGCACAGCACCAGGTTGATGTTGGAGAGCCGCTTGATGCCCTTGTCGAGCCCGCCCCAGGCCGAGGCCATGTAGCAGACGAACATCGCGCCCATGATGCTGAACTTCCAGAAGGCGCTCTCCTCGACGCCGAACACCGACTTCAGGCCGCCGTTGATCTGCAGCACGGCCAGGCCGATCGAGGTGGCCACCCCCATGATCGTCGCCACCACCGCGAAGACATCCAGCGCCGGCCCCAGCTTGCGCAGCCCGGGTCGCTTGGCGGTCACCGACGACAGCACCGACGACACCAGCCCGGCCTGCCCCTTGCGGAACTGGAAGTAGGCGATGATCAGCCCGACGATCGAGAACGCCGCCCACTGGTGGATACCCCAGTCGAAGAAGCTGTACTGGATGGCGTAGCGCGCCGCCTGGGCGGTTTCCGGCTCGCGATCGCCGAACGGCGGGTGCAGGAAGTGCGTCATCGGCTCGGCCATGCCGTAGAACACCAGCCCCACCCCGAAGCCGGCGGCCAGCAGCATGGCCACCCAGGAGAAGAAGCTGTACGAGGGCTTGGAATCCTGGGGCCCCAGGCGAATCTTGCCGTACTTGCTCAGCGCCAGCGCGATCAGGAAGATCACGAAGCCGAACACCGAGAACAGATAGAACCAGCCGAAATAGCGGCCGATGGCATCGAGCGCCGTGTTGGCGGCGGCGCCGAACCGGTCGGGGAAGGCCGCTCCCGTGCCGACCAGCACCATGATGATAAGGGCAGACGCGAGAAATACGCGCTGCCGACCCAGATTGGCCATGACGTCTCCTCATCCTGAGAATTCGCAGTCAATCGCCGCAGCGATCACCCACTGACTGCCGTGGTTTCCGCGCATCCGTCGCGCCCCACGGGCAGGCGGGCCCCGACACTACCGGCGGCGTCCCGACCTGTCACCACCAAGGTCGTTCAGATCGCCGAGGCGCGCCACCCTGCAACCGTATCGTTCTGTTCGCCGCCATTAAGAAACCGTTAAGGCGCGGCCATCAGGCTATCTCCGAGCTTCCTTCCCGAGGATGATGCCATGCACGACTCCAAGCGCCCGGCCGCACCGCTGCCACGCCCATCGACGCGGGTCTGGCGCGAGGCCAGCGACGCCGAACGCCCCACGCTGCAGGCCTTCATCGCCGATGGCTATGCCCGGGAGCACGGGGCCCGGCTGCAGCACTTCCAGCCGCGCCTGTTCGGGCTGTGGCAGGACGGTGTGCTGCAGGCCGCCCTGGGCGTGAGTCGCGCCGGCGATCATCCGCTGTTTCTCGAGCACTACCTGGACATGCCCGTCGAACGACGGCTGGCCGAGGTGCTGGCCACCCCCGTCGACCGCTCGCGGCTGGTCGAGGTCGGCAACCTGGCCGCCCGGCGCCGCGGGCTGCTGCGGCCCCTGATCATCCGGCTGATCGAGACCCTGGTCGCCGAAGGCATGCAGTGGCTGGTGTTCACCGCCACCCGCCAGGTCCGCAACGCCTTCCGGCGGCTGGGCCTGGAGGCCTGGCCGCTGGCCGAGGCCCACCCGGGCCGACTCGGCGACGCCGGCCAGGATTGGGGACGCTACTACACCCATGCACCGCTGGTGATGGGCGGCGACATGACCCGCGCCTGGCGACACCTGCAGGCGCCTCGTGCCGACGTCACCGCCTCCCTGGCCGCCCGACCCTCGTCACTCCGGCAAGCGCCGCCTCCACACGGCCATGACGACACCGCGTTGCCGGAGTGTGCCCATGTCTGAGCGCTTCCACCGCCACCTCACGCACCTGGCCCGCACCCGCCCGGCGGCCATCGCGCTCGAGGACGCCCGTCGACGGCTGAGCTACGCCGCGCTGGTCGCCGAGATCAACACCCGCGTCACGCGCCTGCAGGCCGTCGATGCCGGGCGTGTCGGCCTGGCCCTGGACAACGGCATTGACTGGGCGCTGTGGGATCTGGCGCTGCTGGTCACCGGCCGGGTCAACGTGCCCCTGCCGGGCTTCTTCTCGCCCGCCCAGCTCACCCATGTCACCGGGCAGGCCGGGCTCGACTCCCTGATCGGCCCGCCCGAACTCGGCGAGGCGCTGGGCTTCACTCCCGGCCCCGACCCGGCGCTGGCCCGGCGCCGGGTCGACACGCCTCCCGCCCTGCCCGCCGACACCACCAAGATCACCTTCACCTCGGGCACCAGCGGCACGCCCAGGGGCGTGTGCCTGGACGCCGAGGCCCCGCTGCGGGTCGCCGAGAGCCTCGCCGCGATCGCCACCGAGTGCCGCGTGCAGCGCCATCTGGCCCTGCTGCCACTGGCCACCCTGCTGGAAAACGTCGGCGGGCTCTACGCCCCGCTGTGGATGGGGGCGACCAGCGTGCTGCCGGGGCTGGCCACGCTCGGCTGGCAGGGCGCCAGCGGTTTCGACGTGACGGCCGCGCGGCGCCAGCTCGAGCACCACCGGCCGCACAGCCTGATCCTGGTGCCGCAGCTGCTCGAGGCGCTGCTCGCCGACCCCGGCGGCCCGGCACGCTTTCCCGGGCGCTTTATCGCCGTGGGCGGCGCCCGGGTCTCGCCGCACCTGCTGGAACGCGCGCGCGGCATCGGCTGGCCGGTCTTCGAGGGCTACGGGCTCTCCGAATGCGCCTCGGTGGTCAGCGTCAACCGCCCCGGCGACGACCGGCCCGGCAGCGTGGGCCGCCCCCTGCCCCATGTCCGCGTCACCCTCGCCGAGGATGGCGAGATCCAGGTCGCCGGCAACCTGATGCTCGGCTACCTGGGCGACGAATCGCCGATGCCGACGGCCTGGCCCACCGGCGACCTGGGCCGCCGCGAGGCCGGCCGCCTGATCCTCGAAGGGCGACGCAAGCAGCTGTTCATCACCGCCTACGGCCGCAACGTCGACCCGGCCTGGGTCGAGGCCGAACTCACTGCCGAGCCGGCGATCGCCCAGGCCTGGGTGCATGGCGAGGCGCTGCCCGCCAACCGCGCCCTGCTGGTGCCGGCCCACGGCGGCATCGACGAGGCCCGGCTCGCGGCCGCCGTCGCCGCCGCCAACGCGCGCCTGCCGGACTACGCCCGCATCACCCACTGGCGGCGCAGCGCCCCCTTTACCCCGGCCGAGGGCCTTTGCACCGCCAATGGGCGGCTGCGGCGCGAGGCGCTGGCCGCACGCTATCGCGACTGGCTCGACGCCCCACTCGAGGCCCAGGCGGCCCCGCTGCCGACCGAACGATCGACCGAATCGGAGAACACACCATGAGCGCCTATCAGGAACTCGAGCAGGCGACCCAGCCCGAACGCGACTGGCTGCTCGCCACGCCGGTCATCCAGCGCGCCCTCGACGGGCGCATCGACCGCGCCACCTACCTGGCCTTCCTCGCCCAGGCCTATCACCACGTCAGCCATACGGTGCCGCTGATGATGGCCTGCGGCGCCCGGCTGCCCGCCCACCACGAGTGGCTGCGCGAGGCGCTGGTCGAATACATCGCGGAGGAGCATGGCCACCAGCAGTGGATTCTCGACGACATCCGCGCCGCCGGCGGCGACCCGCAACAGGCCGCAGCCGGCCGCCCCGCCCCGGCCACCGAGCTGATGGTCCGCCATGTGCGCGACGTGATCACCCATGACAATCCGGTGGGCTTCTTCGGCATGGTCTTCGTGCTCGAGGGCACCAGCACCGCGCTGGCCACCCGGGCCGCCGGGGCGATCCGCGAGGGGCTCGGCCTGCCGCCGGAAGCCTTTCGCTACCTGGCCTCCCACGGCGAGCTCGACGTCGGCCACCTGGCCTTCTTCCAGGGGCTGATCGACCGACTCGATGCCACCGACCTGGCTGCCGTGATCGACACCGCACGCATGGTCTACCGCCTCTACGGTGCCATGTTCCGCGGCCTCGACCACCCCGCCGACGCCACCGAGGAGCTCGCGCATGCACTGGTCTGAACGTCGCATCCTGCTCACCGGTGCCTCCGGCGGCATCGGCCGCGCCCTGGCCGAGACCCTGCGCGACGCCGGCGCCTACCTGCTGCTGGTCGGCCGCAACACCGGCGTGCTCGAGGCCATGGCCGCCCAGGCGCCGGAACGCAGTGACTGGTTCGCCGCCGACCTGGGCCGCGCCGAGGAGCGCCAGGCGCTGGTCGAGTTCGCCCGCGAGCAGGGCATCGACACACTGATCAACGCCGCCGGCGTCAATCACTTCGGTCTGTTCGCCCAGCAACCGGCGGAAAGTCTCGACACGCTGATCCACCTCAACGTCACCGCCACGCTGCAACTCACGCGGGCGCTGCTACCGCTGCTCGAGACCGCCGACGACGCCTGGATCGTCAACATCGGCTCGACCTTCGGTGCCATCGGCTACCCGGGGTACGCCGGGTACTGCGCCAGCAAGGCCGCATTGCGCGGCTTCTCGCAGGCCCTGCGCCGCGAGCTGGCCGATACCGCGATCCGCGTGCACTACATCGCCCCGCGCGCCACGCGCACGGCAATGAACGATACCGCGGTGGAGGCCCTGAACGCCGAACTCGGCAATGCCATGGACGCCCCGGAAAGCGTCGCCCGCGCCGTGCTCGACAGCGTCGAACGCGGCATCCCCGAGCGCCACCTGGGCCGGCCCGAGCGCCTGTTCGTGCGTCTCAACGCCCTGCTGCCCGGCGTGGTCGACCGCGCCCTGCGGCGTCAGCTGGCCACCATCCAACGCTTCGCCGGCCGCTCCTGAGCGCGGCGAGAATCCCGGAGACCGATCATGTCAGCCACCTCCCGCTTCTTCCGTCATGGTCGCCGCCTTGCGGCGATCGCCGGCCTGGCCCTGACCCTCTCGCCCGGCGCCTGGGCGATGAGCGACGCCGTCGCCGGCGGCGTCCACGAGCTGCAGAGCCGCTGGGCGCGGATCCAGTACCGCACACCGGAGGGCAAGCGCGTCGACGGCTTCGACCAGCTCTACCGGCGCGCCGAGACGCTGATCGACGAGCACCCCGGCGCCGCCGAGCTGTACGTCTGGGCCGGGATCATCCGCAGTAGCGAGGCCGGTGCCAAGGGCGGGCTGGGCGCGCTGTCGCTGGTCAAGGAGGCCCGGAAGGACCTGGAGAAGGCCCTGTCGCTGGACGGCACGGCGCTCGACGGCTCGGCCTACACCAGCCTCGGCGCCCTCTACTACCAGGTGCCCGGCTGGCCGATCGGCTTCGGCGACGACGACAAGGCCCGGGCGATGCTGCAGAAGGGGCTGTCACTCAACCCCGACGGCATCGATCCGCTCTACTTCTGGGGCGACTACCTGCATGACCAGGGCCACGACGCCGAGGCCCGCCAGGCCCTGGAAAAGGCCCTGAAGGCCGCGCCGCGCCCGGGCCGCGAGGTGGCCGACCAGGGGCGGCGCCAGCAGATCCACGAACTGCTCGGCAAGCTGGACTGACCTCTCCTGCGGCGAGGCAGGACTATTGCAGATAGCTGAAACATGACCGGGCTGAGCCGGCGGCAGGCCTCGTCAAAGCCAATGGCGATTGCCTTGGGCGGCGAGGCCGGGGCTTGTGTTGCCGGCCCCGCGCCCCCAGAGTGGAGCAATATTGAGCCGACTAACGACTCACCCGATCGCTCCACCGAGGTTCCGCATGTCCCGACTCGCTTCCACCCCGCTGTCCGTGCTCGACCTGGCGCCGATCCGCCAGAATGCCAGCATCGCCGAGACCTTCGCCGCCAGTGTTGACCTGGCCCGCCAGGTCGAGGCGCTGGGCTTCACTCGCTACTGGCTGGCCGAGCATCACAACATGGACGGCATCGCCAGTGCCGCGACCAGCGTGCTGATCGGCCACATCGCCGGTGCCACCTCGCGGATTCGCGTCGGTGCCGGCGGCATCATGCTGCCCAATCACCCGCCGCTGGTGATCGCCGAGCAGTTCGGCACCCTCGAGACCCTCTACCCCGGACGCATTGACCTGGGCCTGGGCCGCGCCCCGGGCTCCGACGGCGCGACCATGGCGGCGCTGCGCCGCGACCCCTACGCCGGCGTCAACGACTTCCCCGACCGCCTCGAGGAGCTGCGTGGCTACCTCGACGACCCGGCCCCGAATCAGCGCATCCGGGCGGTCCCCGGCCAGGGCACCCACGTGCCCCTCTGGCTGCTCGGTTCGAGCGGCTTCAGCGCCCAGCTGGCCGCCCGGCTGGGCCTGCCCTTCGCCTTCGCCTCGCACTTCGCCCCCGGCTACCTGCTCGAGGCGCTGCAGCTGTATCGCAGCCAGTTCCAGCCCTCGGCGGTGCTCGACGCGCCCTACGCCATGGTCGGCCTGCCGCTGATCGCCGCCGACAACGACGCCCACGCCGCGTATCTCGCAACCACGGCCCAGCAGAAGTTCCTCAACCTGATTCGCGGGCGCAGCCTGCGCTCGGCCCCGCCGGTGGAGAGTCTCGACTGGACGCCCCGCGAGCGGGCCGCGGTAATGCAGAACCTGGGCGCCGCCGTGGTGGGCGGCCCGGAGACCGTCCGCCAGGGGCTGGACACGATTCTGGAGCAGACGCAGGCCGATGAGCTGATGCTGGTCACCGATGTCTACGACCCCGAGGATCGGCAACGCTCCTTCGAGATCGTCGGCGAGCTGCGTCGGTAACCCGCAAAGCGCCGGCCCTGGCGGGGCCGGCGATGCCATCATTCAGCCCTCGAGACGCTCGGCGATCAGGCCCTCGAGCTTGCGCTGGTCGTCGGCGAAGCGGCGGATGCCCTCGGCCAGCTTGTCGTTGGCCATGGCGTCCTGGTTGTGACCCCAGCGGAACTGGGCCTCGGTAAGCGGCGTCAGGCGCTCGGTCGTGTCGCCGATGTCGCTGACCTTGCGCTCGACCTCGCCCTCGCTCGAGGCCAGTTCCTCGAGCAGCGCCGGCGAGATGGTCAGGCGGTTGCAGCCGGCCAGCGCCAGCACCTGCCCCGTGTTGCGGAAGCTCGCCCCCATCACCACGGTGGCATAGCCGTAGCGGCTGGCCACGTCGCACACGCCGCGCACGAAGCGCACCCCGGGGTCAGTCTCCGGCGTGTAGTCCTCGCCGGTCTCCTTCTTGTACCAGTCGGTGACCCGGCCGACGAACGGCGAGATCAGGTACACGCCGGCGTCGAAGCAGGCCTGCGCCTGGGCCTCGCTGAACAGCAGGGTCAGGTTGCACTGGATGCCTTCCTTCTCGAGCACCTCCGCGGCGCGGATGCCCTCCCAGGTCGAGGCCAGCTTGATCAGGATGCGCTCGCGGCCCACGCCGTGGCGTTCGTAGAGCTCGATCAGCTGGTGCGCCTTGGCAATGCTCGCCTCGCGATCGAAGGACAGTCGCGCCGGCACCTCGGTGGAGACGCGACCGGGCACGATCCCGGCAATCTCGCTGCCGATCGCCACCGACAGCCGGTCCACGGCCTGCTCGATGCGCGACTCGGCATCGGCGACGTCCTGTTTCACCCGCGCCAGGGTCTCGTCGATCAGCGCCTGATGGCCGGGCAGGTCGAAGGCCTTGAGGATCAGCGACGGGTTGGTGGTGGCATCGTGGGGTTGATAACGGCGGATGGCCTCCAGATCACCGGTATCGGCAACCACCAGGGAGAGGCGTTTCAGCGCGTCGAGTTGGTTCATGGCTTGTCGTCCTGACTGTCGTTCAATGAATGCATCCGCGATCACGGCGCCACGGCATGGTGCCTCTGCAGCGCCTGCCGGTAGCGGTGATAGAGTTCATCATACCGCGCCCTGGCCTCGGGCTGGGGACGCGTTCGCGTCTGCGCGTCGAGGCTCACCAGCCGCTCGCAGAGCGCGGCCAGCGACTCGCCCGAACCGCGCGCGGCGGACTCGCACCAGGCGGCCTGGATCGCCGCGCCCAGCGCCGCGGCCTCGGTGAGCGTCGGGCAGACTACCTCCACGCCCAGCACATCGGCGACGATCTGTCGCCATACCGCGCTTCGCGCGCCGCCGCCGACCAGGCGGACCTGGCTGGCTTCCGCGGCCAGCGGCCCGAGCAGCTCGAGCCCGTAGCGCATGCCGAAGGTGGCGCCTTCCACCACCGCCCGGCACAGGTTGGCGGCGGTGGTGTTGAGGCTGGTCAGCCCCAGGAAGCTGGCGGTGGCGTGCGGCAGGGCGGGCACCCGCTCGCCGTTGAAGAACGGCAGCACCATGACCCCATCGGCGCCCACCGGCGCCGACGCCACCCGTTCGCCGAAGGCGGCGACGTCGAGGCCGAACAGCTCGCGCACCCGGGTGGTCGCCGAGGTCACGTTCATGGTGCACACCAGCGGCAGCCAGCCGCCGCTGCTGGCACAGAAGTTGGCGACCAGGCCCGCGTCGTCGATCACCGGGGCCTCGGCAAAGGCGCACACCGTCCCGGAGGTGCCCAGGCTCAGCGTCACCAGCCCGGGGGCGATGTTGCCGGTGCCGATCGCCGCCATCATGTTGTCGCCACCGCCGCTGGCGACCAGCACGTCGTCGGCGAGCCCCAGCTCCCGGGCCACCGAGGAGCGCACCCGGCCCACCGCCTCGTGGGACTCGATCAGCCGCGGCAGCACATGCCCGGGGTCGAGTTCCGGCGCGATGGCCGCGAACACCTCAGGGTGCCAGCGACGCGCCCGGGTGTCGAAGTAGCCGGTACCCGAGGCATCGCCGCACTCGGTGACCCGTTCGCCGGTGAGCCAGAAGTTGAGGTAGTCGTGGGGTAGCAGCAACGTGTCGATGCGCCGATAGGCCTCGGGATGCCGCTCGCGCAGCCAGGCCACCTTGGAGGCGGTATAGCCGGTCTGCAGCAGCAGGCCCAGCGTGTCGAGGCAGCCCCGGGGCCCGCCCAGCGCCTCGATCAGCGCCTCGTTGTGCAGCGCCGTCTCGGTGTCGCACCACAGCTTGGCCGGGTACACCGGCTCGCCCTCGGCGTCCAGCGCGACCATGCCGTGCTGCTGGCCGGAGACGCCGATGGCGCGGATCAAGCGGGCGTCGATGCCCGCCGCGGCGACGGCCTCGGCGAAGGCACCACGCAACGCGTCGAGCCAGTCGTCGACGGCCTGCTCGCGACGCCCGCCCTCGCCCTCGATCAGCCGATGGGCCCGGCTGCCCTCGCCGACGATGGTGCCTCGCTCGACGTCGACGATCACCACCTTGGTGCTCTGGGTACCGCAATCCACGCCAACATACATGCCTACTCTCCCACGGTTTTGCTCATTCTTCAGCAACATAGCGCCTGATGGCGGCACGAACGCCCTGGGCGTCGATGATATCGAGCCACTTGGCAAAAGCGCCCAGGAATGGCCGCGACTCGGCCAGATCGTTGAAAACCTCGCGGATCGCCAGAAAGGCGCGAGGCTCGCGAACGGATTCCCGTGCCCCCGCCATCAGGCGTGCCGACAGGGGGTCGGAGAGCGCCGCTACCCCTGTCGACCCGCCGGCCACCCGGCAATAACAACACCAGAGTGCCAGCTCGAGCGCCAGCCCGCCGACGGGGAAACCACGGCCCAGCGCATCTCTGATCGCGGGCAGGATGAACTTCGGCTGCCGCGTCGAACCGTTGGCACACAGCCGCGACACGGTATCGCCAATCTCGGCGTTGCCGAAGCGCTCGACGATCCGCGCCAGGTACGCCGGGTAGGCGACACCCTCGATTTCCTCCAGGGCGGGCATGATCTCCCGCTGCTGCAGCGCGAGCAGCCAGTCGCGAATGTCCGGGTCGGCCATGGCGCGATGCACGTGATGGTGTCCCAGCAGGGCCGACGCATAGGCGATGCTGGCATGGCCCGCGTTGAGGATTCGCAGCTTCATCGTCTCGTAGGCCGCCACGTCGTCGACGAACTCGACGCCCACCCTCTCCAGCGGCGGACGACCGGCACAGAATCGATCCTCGATCACCCATTGCCGGAAGGGCTCACACACCACGGGAGCGGCATCCTCGATGCCGAAACGCCGGCTGACCAGTTCACGCTCGCGGGCAGTGGTGGGGGGCGTGATGCAGTCGACCATCGAGTTGGGGAAGGTCGCCTCCCGCCGGATCCATCCGGCCAGGTCAGCGTCGATGAGCTCGGCCAGGCCGACGACCGACCGGCGCGTCACGTCGCCATTGCCGGGAAGGTTGTCGCAGGAAAGCACGCTGAAGGGGGGCAGGCCCTTCGCCCGACGCTCGGCCAACGCCTTGACCATCATGCCGAAGACGGTCCGGGGACGCGCCGGGTCGGCCGCGTCGGCCCGGATTCGGGGATGACTGGCATCGAATCGGCCGGTGGCGGCATCGAGAAAGTAGCCCCCTTCGGTGATGGTCAGGGAGACGATACGCACACGCGGGTCGGCCAGCGCCCCGACGATGGCCGTCGACACGACGGGAACGAAGTCGACCATGGCGCCCACTACCCGGGCGGACACCGCCCCCGGCCCGAGATCGACCACGGTGGAGAGCCAGTCCTGCTGGCGCAAGCGCCTGCGCATCCGGACATCCGCCGGCATCACCCCGGAGCCGACGATCGCCCAGTCATGGGCTTCGCCCTGCGCGAAGAGGCGATCCAGGTAGGTCGCCATGTGCGAACGGTGAAAGTTGCCCAGCCCGATATGGAGGATCCCCGGGCGCAGTCCGCGACGATCATAGGCCGGCACCGCCACCCGGTGCCGGACGGCGGCCAGCGACTTCTGCGTAAGCGCATCACCCATTCACTTCTCCCGGCCCCTTCAGGCTGGCGCCCCCTGCAAGCCCCGTCGGTCGATACACTGTAGCATCGCCTTGCCTTCCCGTGATGATGCCCCCGGCGCCAGGCGCCGCGCCCGGGGCGGGCCTGCGATCAGCCCAGCCGCTCGGCGAGGCGTGCCTCCAGGCGGCGCTGGTCCTCGTCGAACCGGCGGATGCCCTCGGCCAGCTTGTCGTTGGCCATGGCGTCCTGATTGTGGCCCCAGCGGAAGGCGGGCTCGGTGAGCGGCCCGGGGCGCTTACCGGCGGCGGCGGGGATCTCCACCGCCCGAGCGACCTCGCCTTCCTCCGCCGCCAGCTCTTCGAGCAAGGACGGCGAAATGGTCAGTCGCGGGCAGCCCGCCAGCGCCAGCACCTGGCCGACGGTGCGGAAGCTCGCGCCCATCACCACGGTGTCGTAGCCGCCATGCCCGGCCCGCTGGCACACGCCCTGCACGAAGCGTACGCCGGGGTCCTCCTCGGGGGCATAGTCGCGGCCGGTGGCCTTCTTGTACCAGTCGGTGACCCGGCCGACGAAGGGCGAGACGAGGAAGACGCCGGCGTCGAAACAGGCCTGGGCCTGGGCCTCGCTGAACAGCAGGGTCAGGTTGCACTGGATGCCCTCGCGCTCGAGGCGCTCGGCGGCGCGGATGCCTTCCCAGGTGGAGGCCAGCTTGATCAGCACGCGATCAGGATCCACGCCGCGCCGCTCGTAGAGCTCGATCAGCTCAAGGGCCTTGCGCACGCTGGCCTCCTCGTCGAAGGAGAGGCGTGCGGCCACCTCGGTGGAGATCCGCCCGGGGATGTGCCGGGCGATCTCGGCCCCCTTGGCCACGGCAAGGCGATCGACGGCGTGCTCCACCCTCGCCTGGCGATCCTGAAACTCGGCCCGCAGGGCGGCCAGCTCCTCGTCGATCAGTGCCTGATAGCCCGGCAGGTCGAAGGCCTTGAGCAGCAACGAGGGATTGGTGGTGGCGTCATGGGGCCGGTAGCGCTTGATGGCCTCCAGGTCGCCGGTGTCGGCGACCACCAGGGAAAGCGTCTTCAGACTATCGAGTCGCGTGGTCACGGGAGGTTCCTCCTGGGGAGCGGGATGCGATCAGGAAATGCCGTGGCGGCCGGCCAGGGCCTCCAGGGTGGCCCGCGCGCCCTTGGCGTGCAGACTCGCCAGGACCCCGAGATAGGCCTCGCGGAAGCGCTCGTCGTCGGCCAGATCGCCGAACAGCCGGCGGTTCTCGATGAAGGCCGCGGGCCGCGTGCGATTGTCGGCGGCGAGCGTCATCAGCTCGTCCCTGAGCCGGTCGACCACCTCGATCGGCTCGCCCTGCTCGTCGACGCCCTCGGCGTAGCGCGCCCAGCTCGCCACCACCGCGGCACTGCGCCGGAACTCGCCGCCGCGCTCGAGCTGCTCGCGGATCACCGGCAGCAGCCACTTGGGAATCCGGTCGGAACTCTCGGCACACAGCCGCGCCAGGGTGTCGCGGATCTCGGGGTTGGCGAAGCGCTCGATCAGCGTCTGGCGGTACGCGGCGAGATCGACGCCCGGCACCGGCGCGAGGGTGGGCGTGGCCTCGCGGGTCATGTAGTCGAGCAGGAACTCGACGAACAGCGGGTCCTGGCAGACCTCATGGGCGTAACGGTAACCGGCCAGATAGCCGAAGTAGGCCAGTGCCTGGTGGCTGGCGTTGAGCAGGCGCAGCTTCATCAGCTCGTAGGGAATCACGTCGTCGACCATCTGCACGCCGACCCGCTCGAGCGGCGGGCGGCCCAGGGGAAATTGATCCTCGAGCACCCACTGGGTGAACGGCTCGCAGACCACCGGCCAGCGGTCGTCGATGCCGAAGCGTTCACTCAGTGCGGCGATGTCGTCGGCCGTGGTCACCGGGGTGATGCGATCGACCATGGCGTTGGGAAAGCTCACCTCGGTCTCGAGCCAAGCGCCCAGCTCGGCGTCGAGCGCCCGGGCATGGGCGGTGAACATCTTGCGGGCGACGTCGCCGTTGCCCTGGATGTTGTCGCAGGACATCACCGTGAACGGCGCGATGCCGCGCTCGCGACGCCGGCGCAGGGCGGCGACCACCAGCCCGAACGGAGTGCGCGGCGCGTCGGGCTCGGCGAGATCATGGGCGACGTCGGGCTGGCTCAGGTCGTAGTCGCCGGTGACGTGATGGAAGTTGTAGCCACCCTCGGTGACGGTCAGCGAGACGATGCGCGTCGCCGGGTCGGCCATGCGCTCGATTACCGCCTCGCGATCGTCGGGCGCGTAGAGATAGTCGACGATCGAGCCGATCACCCGCGGCTCGTAGCGTCCGTCGGGGTGCTTGACCACCAGGGTGTAGAGGTGGTCCTGCGCGGCCAGGGCATCGCGCATGCGCGTGTCGCCGGGCATCACGCCGACGCCGACGATGCCCCAGTCGAGCGCCTCGCCGCGATTCATCAGTTCATCCAGGTACATCGCCTGGTGGGCACGGTGGAAACCGCCCACGCCGAAATGAACGATGCCCGGCGTCACCCGACGCCGGTCGTAGGCGGGCACGGCCACCGGCGGACCGAGACGATCCAGGGTGGCATTGCTGAGAGTGGACATGAAGGGCACTCCTTGCCGCAAGCGGCAATCGAGAATGAGTGAACGGGGGCTGAGGCGAGCGCGGTCGGCGACTGCCCTAGCTCCAGCGAAGGTCGGGCTGTATCGACTCGGCCTTGATCAGCCGCGCATTGAGCATGTCCTTTTGACAGGCCTTGGCGAAGGCGGCCTGGCGATCCTGGCCCATGTCCAGCCAACGCTGGATCAGGCGCGCCTCGAGCACCTCGTCGGCCACTTCCAGAAACAGCGTCATGTCGAACAGCGGATGCAGCTCGCGCCAGGGGTCGCGCTCGAGCAGCAGGTAGTTGCCCTCGACGATGACGATGCGGTGTTCGAGGGTGATCAGGCGTCCGCCGGCACGCGCCAGGTCGAGGGGTCGATCGAACACCGGCACGGCGACACTCTTGTCCGCACGCCGGATACGCATCAGATCCTGATGCAGGCCATCGACATCGAAGGTCTCCGGCGCGCCCTTGATGGGCACCATTTCCTGGCGTTCCAGCACCGCATTGTCGAAGTGATAGCCATCCATGGGCACCACCGCGGCGATGCCTGGCCGTCGCTCGTTGATCTCGCGGCACAGCCACTCCGAGAGAAGCGACTTGCCAGCGGCGGGCGGCCCGGCCATCGCAACGATGAAGCGTTCGCTGTCGGCGGCCATGTCGAGAAGATGCGCCGCCATGTCTTGGATATTCGGATTCATGTTCAGCTCATCCAGTTGCCGCCGTCGACGTTGAGGGTCTGGGCGACGACATAGTCGCTGTCGTCGCTGGCCAGGAACACCGCCGCCCCCACGTGATCCTCCGGGCGGCCCATGCGGCCGTAGGGCACCGCCTCGCCCACCAGGCGCTTCTTCTCGCCCGGCGGGCGATCCTCGTAGCGGGCGAACAGGGCATCGACCTCGTCCCACATCGGCGTGTCGACCACGCCGGGAGCGATGCCGTTGACGTTGATGCGGTGCTTGATCAGGTCAAGCCCGCAGGATTGAGTCAGGCTGATCACCGCCGCCTTGGAGGCGCAGTACATGCTGACCAGCGCCTCGCCGCGCCGCCCGGCCTGCGAGGCCATGTTGATGACCTTGCCGCCCTCGCCGCGCGCGACCATGCGCGCCGCCACCGCCTGCAGGGTGAAGAAGGTGCCCTTGACGTTGACCCCGAACTGCCGGTCGTAGCTGGCCTCGCTGACCTCCAGCACCGGCGCCATGTCGAACACCGCAGCGTTGTTGACCAGGATGTCGATGGGCCCCAGCTGCGCCTCGACGGTGTCGATCATCGCCTCACGCGAGGCCGCGTCGCAGACGTCGAGCGCCACCGCCATCACCGGTGCGTCGCTGCCGCGGACGGCCTTGAGCTCGGCCACCGCCCGCTCGGCGGCGGCGAGATCGATGTCGGCGATCGCCACGCGGGCGCCCTCCTCCAGATAGCGGGTGGCGATGGCCAGACCGATGCCGCGCGCCCCGCCGGTTACCACTGCCGTACGCTTGTCGAGTTTCATGGAATGTCCTTGTCGATGGTGGCGTCGTCACCCGCGGCGCTGCCGCCAGCGGGCGACGCAGTCGCCGAGTTGCGTCATGTGCGTGAGCACGTCCCGGGCGCCGGCCTCGCGCAGCCGCTCGGCGTGGCCGTCCTCGATGTGGCTGGCGCCGGTGAAGCCGATGACCGTCATGCCCGCGGCCCGGGCCGCCTGCGCCCCCGAGACACTGTCCTCGACCACCAGGCAGTCGCCGGGCGCGACATCGAGGCTGCGCGCCGCCAGCCGATAGACATCCGGCGCCGGCTTGGGACGGGCCACCTGCTCGGCGGTGAACAGCGGCGCCTGCCCCAGCCGGGCGTCGAGCCCGGTGCTGGCCAGCGAGGCCAGCACCCGCCGCCGGCTGCTGTTGGAAACGATCGCCAGCGGCAGGTCGAGGGCGTCGATCGCCTCGGCAACCCCGGCCATGGCCTCGAGCTCCTCGGCCAGGCGGGCCTCGATCGCCGCGTCGATACGCGCCAGGGCATCGCCGGGCAGGCGGTGGGCGCTGAGCCCTTCCAGGTGCTCGAGGATCGCCGCCGTGGTCATGCCCAGCGCCAGGCGCAGCTCGTGCTCGGCGGCGAGGTCGGGCAGCCAGGCGGCGAGGCGTTCGCGCAGCACGCCCTCGGCGATCGCCTCGCTGTCGACCAGCACGCCGTCGCAGTCGAAGATCAGCAGATCCACGTGCGCCTCCTCAGCGGTCATTGCCGGACGGCGAGGCGCGGTTCTCCTTGCGCTCGACGTTGACCAGCGGGTGACGCTCGAGGCTCGCCAGCGCCAGGCCGTCTTCCGCGAACAGGTGCGCGCGGCCCGGCTCGAAGCTGAAGCGAACCTCGTCGTGGACGCGATGGCTGACGTCACCGTCGGCCACCAGGATCCATTCGCCGCCATCGGCGTCCAGATACAGGGAGGTGACCCCGCCGAGGCGCTCGATCACCACGATCTTTCCGCTCAGCGGGCCGCGGTCATCGAGGGTCAGGTGTTCGGGGCGGATACCCAGGGTCAGGGTATCGCCGGACCGACAGTCGCTGCCGTCGACCGGCACCCGGCACTCGCCGCCACCGGGCAGGCGTACCGAGACGCCCTCGGCGTTGGCGTCGAGCACTTCGACATCGGCGAAGTTCATCTTCGGCGAGCCGATGAAGCCGGCCACGAATCGGTTGCGCGGGTGGTGGTAGAGCTCCATCGGCGAGCCGACCTGCTCGACCACTCCGCCCTGCAGCACGACGATCTTGTCGGCCATGGTCATCGCCTCGATCTGGTCGTGGGTGACGTAGATCATGGTGGCGTCGAGCTCGTCGTGCAGGCGCGCCAGCTCGATGCGCATCTGCACGCGCAGCGCGGCATCGAGGTTGGAGAGCGGCTCGTCGAACAGGAAGATGCTGGGATTGCGCACGATCGCCCGGCCAATCGCCACGCGCTGGCGCTGGCCGCCAGACAGGGCCCTGGGCTTGCGATCGAGGAGGTTCTCGAGCTGCAGGATGCGCGCCGCCTCGAGCACCTTCTGACGGCGCTCGGCCTTGGACACGCCGGCCAGGCGCAGGCTGAAGCCCATGTTGTCCTCGACGGTCATGTGCGGATAGAGCGCGTAGCTCTGGAAGACCATCGCCAGACCGCGTTCGGCCGGGCCGACCTCGTTGATGCGCTGGCCGTCGACCTTGATGTCGCCGCTGGAGGCGCTCTCCAGCCCGGCGATCATGCGCAGCAGGGTCGACTTGCCGCAGCCGGAAGGCCCGACGAAGACCACGAATTCCCGGTCCTTGACCTCCAGGTCGATCCCCTTGATGACCTGGGTGTCGCCGAATTCCTTGACGATGTTGTTGAGTTCGAGCGTTGCCATGGTGAATTCCTTGTTTGACGGCGCCGAAGGTCAGGCCACGGACCCTCTGTTTCTGCCTGTATTCGAGAGCTCCAGCCGAGGATCGGCGATGCCGCATCGTCGAAGCCTATTTCACCGCACCGAAGGTGAGACCGCGAACCATCTGTTTCTGGGTCATCCAGCCCAGGATCAGGATCGGCGCGATGGCCATCGTCGAGGCGGCGGAGAGCTTGGCCCAGAACAGCCCCTCGGGGCTCGAGAACGAGGCGATGAAGGCGGTCAGCGGGGCCGCGTCGGAGGTCGTCAGGTTGAGGCTCCAGAAGGCCTCGTTCCAGCTCAGGATCACCGACAGCAATCCAGTGGAGGCGATGCCCGGCAGGGTCAGCGGCATCAGCAGGTAGAGGACCTCCTGCAGGGTGCCGGCACCGTCCATGCGGCCCGCCTCGAGGATGTCCCTGGGCACGTCCTTGAAGAAGGTGTAGAGCATCCACACCACGATCGGCAGGTTCATCAGCATGTAGACGATGGTCAGCCCGGTCAGGCTGTCGAGCAGCCCCAGATCGCGGAAGATCAGGTAGATCGGCATCAGCACCCCGACCGGCGGCAGCATCTTGGTGGAGAGCATCCACAGCAGGGTGCCGCGGGTGCGCGGCGTGGGCAGGAAGGCCATCGAGTAGGCCGCCGGGACCGCCACCAGCAAGGCCAGCAGCGTCGAGCCGACCGAGACGATCACGCTGTTGAGGGCGAACTTGACGTAGTCGGCCCGCGCCATGACCTCGTGATAGCCGGCCAGGGTCGGGTCGAAGAACAGGCTCGGCGGCGTGGCCACCGCCTCGCCCTCGGTCTTGAAGCTGGTGAGGATCATCCAGAAGATCGGGAAGAACACCACCAGCGCGATGAACCAGGCCAGCAGCGTGAGCACGAGTTTCTTGGAGAGTGTCTGATTCATGGTCCACCTCAGGTCTCGAGATTCTTGGCCACGGTGCGGACCAGGAAGATCGCCACGATGTTGGCCAGGACGATGGCGATGACGCCGCCGGCCGAGGCCCCGCCCACGTCGAAGTCGAGCAGCGCGCGGATGTAGATCAGGTAGGCCAGGTTGGTCGAGGCCAGCCCCGGGCCGCCCGAGGTGGTGACGAAGATCTCGGCGAAGATCGTCAGCAGGAAGATCATCTCGATCATGATCACCACGCTGATCGCCCGCTTGAGGTGCGGCAGGGTGATGAACCAGAAGATCGCGATGGGGCCGGCACCGTCCATGCGCGCCGCCTCGACCTGATCGTCGTCAAGGGACTGGATGGCGGTGAGCAGGATCAGCAGCGCGAACGGCAGCCACTCCCAGGAGACGATGATCACGATCGAGGTCAGCGGCAGCGACGAGAACCAGTCGACGGCGTGGAAGCCGAACAGGTTGAACAGCCAGGCCAGTACCCCGTTGACCGGGTGCATCATCATGTTCTTCCAGATCAGCGCGCTGACCGTGGGCATGACGAAGAACGGCGCGATCACCAGCAGCCGGGCGATGCCGCGGCCGAAGAATTCCTGCTGGAAGAGCACCGCCAGCAGCGTGCCGCCGACCACGGTGATCGCCAGCACCCAGCCGACCAGCAGCAGGGTGTTGCCCATCGCCGTCCACAGCGCCGGGTCGGTGAGCAGGTAGGTGTAGTTGTCGAGTCCGGCGAAGCCGGAAATCATCGGGTTGAGAAGGTTGTAGCGCTGGAAGGAGAACCACAGGGTCATGCCCAGCGGTACCAGCATCCACAGCAGCAGCATGGACACCGCGGGCGCCTGGAGGAAGAGCGTACGCATCCCTCCGACGGTGCGGCCGGAAGCTCTATCGCGCATGGCTGAACCCATCTGAAAACGTGACTGGGGAAAGGGGCCGGGGGCGGGCCCCGGCCAAGGACACGGCACGCAGGCCGTGCATTTGCCTGATCAGTAGTAGCCGGCCTGGCGCATGGTGCGATCGGCGGCACGCTGGGCGGCGCTCAGGGCCTGATCGACGCTGCGCTGCCCGGCCAGGGCGGCGGCGATCATCTGGCCGACCTGGGTGCCGATGGCCTGGAACTCGGGAATGTCGGCATACTGCACCCCGGTGTAGGGCACCGGCTTGGCGCTCGGATCGGTGGGATCGGCGGTCTGGATCGCCTTGAGCACGAAGTCGGCGAAGGGCGCCGCCTTCTGGTAATTGGCGTTCTGATATGTGGATTCACGGGTGCCCGGCGGCACGCTGGTCCAGCCCTTCTTCTCGCCCACCAGCTTCACGTAGTCCTTGGAAGTCGCCCAGGTGATGAAGGTCTGCGCGGCGTCCTTGGCGTGGGACGATTTGGGAATCGCCAGCGCCCACGACCACAGCCAGTGCGAGCCCTTGGGCGTCTCGGCGATCGGCGCCGGGGCGAAGCCCAGCTCGTCGGCGACCTGGGATTCGTCGGGGTTGTAGATGCGCCCCGCGGCGGAGGTGGCGTCGACCCACATGCCGCACTTGCCGCTGGAGAACAGCGCCTGGTTCTCGTTGAAGCCGTTGGAGGTCGCCCCCGGCGGACCGTAGTTGTTCATCAGGTCGACGTAGAAGTTGATCGCCTTGTGCCAGGCCGGCGAGTCGATCTCGGGGTGCCAGTCCTCGTCGAACCAGCGGCCGCCGTAGGTGTTCACCAGGGTCGACAGGAAGGCCATGTTCTCGCCCCAGCCCGGCTTGCCGCGCAGGCAGATGCCGTAGACGCCGTTGTCGGGGTCGTTGACCTGGCTCGCCCAGTCGTGCACCTCGTCCCAGGTCGGCTGCTCGGGGACCTCGATGCCGGCCTTGTCGAACAGGTCCTTGCGGTAGTACATCATCGAGCTCTCGCCGTAGAACGGCAGCGCGTAGAGCGAGCCGTCATGGCTCAGGCCGTCGCGGATCGGCTTGAGGATGTCGGCCTTGTCGTAGTCCTCGGGCAGGTTGTCGAGCTGGGTCAGCCAGCCCTGCTTGGCCCAGATCGGGACCTCGTAGGTGCCGATGGTCATGACATCGAACTGGCCGCCGTCGGTGGCGATGTCGGTGGTCAGGCGCTGACGCAGGACGTTTTCCTCGAGCACCACCCAGTCGAGCTTGATGTCCGGGTGGGCCTTCTCGAACTCGTCGGTCAGCCCCTGCATGATGATCATGTCGTTGTTGTTGACCGTGGCCACGGTGATGGTCTCGGCATTGGCGGAGACGGAAGCCAGGGCCATGGCTCCCGCCAGCGGAATGATGGCGTGCTGTAACCGCATGTCGCGCTCCTTGGAGGAGATTGTTGGGCTTGTTTTTGATCAATCTACTCAATGACCTTTCAAATGATCATTTACGACCCCAAAAAAAGCAAACCGCCGCCCTTAGACTTTGGCCGCACGTCGCCCGACGAGGCCGCGCTCGTCGGCCGCGGCGTCACGGCTCCCCCTGCTCGAGAATGTAGCGCGCCGCCGCCTCGTCGGTGACCAGGCCCTGCAGCCAGCCGCCGCGCAACGCGGCGAGAATCGCCGGCCCCTTGTCGCGCCCGCCGGCCAGCCCGACCAGCGTCTGCCCGGCGAGCCGCTCCAGCGGCAGGCTGGTGATCCGTCGGGTGATCGGACAGTCGATCAGTTCGCCGCGGGCGTCCATCGGCCAGCCCAGCAGCTCGCCCACCGCCCCCGCCTCCAGCAGCTCGGTCAGTTCCGCCGCGCTGATGAAGTGGTCCTGAAAGAGCGTGGCCTGCGGATCGATGCGACCGATGCCGATGAAGCCGGCCTCCGCCTGCATGGCCACCGCACTCACCGCCTGGACCAGGTGCTGGGCGAGCAGCGCCTCCTTCTCGGTCACCGAGGCGGCGACCACCGGCGCCGGCAGCAGGAAGCGCTCGGCGCCGGTCTTGTCGGCGAGCACCATGACGCCGTCGTAGCGGTTGGCCGAGCCGTCGCGGGCGACGTTGCCCACCAGCGAGACGAAGCGGTGCTGCGGGCGCTCGAGGCGGCTGAGCGCCTCGACCGTGGCACGCACCACCCGCCCCGTGCCCAGCGACAGGGTCAACGGCTGGTCGCGATCGATGTAACGCGACAGCCGCTCGGCACCGGCCAGGGCGAGGAAGGCCGCGCTGTCGTCGTGATGCTCGGGGTCGGCGGGCACCACGTCGCAGAAGGCCAGACCGAACCGCGACACCAGCGCTTCACTCATGGCCATGCAGTTGGCCAGCGGGTGGTCGATGTGCACCTTGACCAGCCCTTCCTGACGCGCCAGCGCCAGCAGGCGCTGCACGCCGGGGCGCGACACGCCCAGCTGGCCGGCGATCTCGTCCTGGGTGCGTCCGCCCACGTAGGAGAGCCAGGCGGCGCGCGCCGCCTGGTCGAGCTTGCGTTCGTACTTGTCCATGCCGCAGAGAATCCTCCTGGCGAGTGATTTCGGCCATCAGGCTGACGAATGCGGCGATACCCTACACCACGCCGGGCCTCAGCGCCGCCCCGGCGCTCGCCCGCCGGGCAGCACGGCCCGGGCCGCCAGGCCGCCGAGCGAGGCCGTCTCGAGGCTCAGCGAACCGCCGTAGAGACCCATCAGGTCCTCGACGATCGCCAGGCCCAGCCCCGAGCCCGAGCGGTGCTCGTCGAGGCGGGCACCACGGGCCAGGGCCGCGCGACGCTGTTCGGCGGTCATTCCCGGGCCGTCGTCCTCGATGCACAGTACCACCGTGCCGGCCTCCTCGTGCAGGCTCAGCCGCACCCGCGAACGCGCCCAGCGCAGGGCATTGTCGAGCAGGTTGCCGACCAGCTCCTGCAGGTCCTGCGGGTCCATGCGCACCGTCAGTTCGGGATCGAGCTCGCGCTCGAGGGCGATCCCGCGACGACCGGCCAGCCGTGCCAGGCCGTCGACCACCGGGGCGACCGCCTCGCCGACCCGGACCCGGCCGGTGAGTGTCGAGCCACCCGCCGCCGAGGCTCGGGCAAGATGGTGGCGTACCGCCTCGTCGATGCGCCCCAGCTCGTCGTGCACCTGGCGGCGCTGGGCCTCGGGCAGGCGCTCGGAGACGGTCCTGAGCACGCTGACCGGGGTCTTCAGGGCATGCGCCAGGTTGCCGGCGGCACTGCGGCCGCGCTCGATCAAGCGGCGATCGCGCTCGAGCACCTCGTTCATGGCCCCGGCCAGTTCGCTGAGCTCCCCGGGCAGACGGGTATCCAGACGCTCGCCGGCGCCGGACTCGACGCGCTCGAGATCCGCATGCAGGCGCCGCAACGGCGCCAGTCCCCAGCGAATCTGCAGCGCCAGCCCGCCGAGCAGCAGCGCCCCCAGCGCCAGCAGCGACAGGCCCAGCAGCCACTCGAAGCGCGCCACCTCGGCATCGAGTTCCTCGCGGGAGACGGCCACGCTGACGTGCAGCGGGCGCGGCCAGCCCGGCAGCCGCACATCGCGCTCGATGACCCGCAGCAGTTCGCCGCGCGGCCCCCGGATATTGCGCACACTGACCCCGTCGACCGTCGTCACCGGCAGCCGCTGGTCCCACAGCGAGCGCGAGACCAGCGCGGTGTCGTGGCGGTCGGTGACCTGCCAGTACCAGCCGGAGAACACCCGCTCGAAGCGCGCATCGCCCAGCGAGCGCGTCATCGTCAGCTGGTCGTGCTGGGCATCGTAGCCAAGGTCCGCCAGCACCACCTGCAGCAGCGAGGACAGCCGCTGATCGAAGGCGGCGGTCGCCGATTCGCGGAAGTTGTAGGCCAGCCCCAGCCCGGCCAGCGGCAACACCACCAGCACCAGCGCCAGCGCCGCGGCGAGCAGCCGCTGGCCCAGCGTCCAGCCGGCCGGCCGCGCCAGCCAGGCGCGCAGGCGTGCCGTCACCCCTCGTCCTCGAGGGCCACGGCGCGATAGCCCTGACCGCGCAGCGTCTCGATGCGCCCGCTGCCCAGCTTGCGGCGCAGCCGGCTGATCTGCACGTCGATGACGTTGGAGTCGGGCTCCTGATCACGGTCGTAGACGTGTTCGGCGAGCTCGGCACGGCTGACGATGCGCGGCGCGGCATGCATCAGGTAGGCGAGCAGCCGCGACTCCTGCGCGGTCAGCGTCACCGGCCGCCCGGCGACGCTGACGCTGGCGGAGTGAGTGTCGTAGGTCAGCTCGCCGAGCGTCAGCACCGGATGCGCATGGCCGTGGCTGCGCCGTACCAGCGCCCGCAGGCGGAACAGCACCTCGGCGGTCTCGAACGGCTTGGTGACGTAGTCGTCGGCACCGGCGGAGAAGCCCGCCGCCTTGTCCGACCAGCGCTCGCGGGCGGTGAGCACCAGCACCGGCAGGTCGATGGCGGCGTCGCGCCACTGCCCCAGCCAGCGGGTGCCGTCGCCGTCGGGCAGCCCCAGGTCGAGCACCACGGCATCGTAGCGCTCGGTGCGCACCAGGAAGTCGGCCTCGCCGCCGGTGCCGGCGATCTCCACGAGCAGGCCGGCATCGCGCAGGGCCTCGCCGAGCGCCTCGGCCAGTGCCCGATCGTCTTCGACCAGTAGAATCTTCATGGTGTTGTCAGCGTCGCTTCATGGCTTCGATATCCGGCCCCCGGCTGTCGACCAGCTCGCCGGTCGCGGCGTCGAAGACGAACTCGACCAGCTGTCCGTCGGGGCCGATCATCTCGATATCGTAACGGATGGCGTCGTCCTCGTGCTCGAGCTCGACCTCGAGAATCTGCCCCGCGTAGCGCTGCTGCAGCCAGTCGAGCACGCCGGGCAGCGCCACCAGCCGACCGGCGCGGACGGCGTCGTGCAGGCCGTGCCAGTCATCCTCGGCCGCGGCCGGGGGCAGGCTGACCAGCGTCGTGCCCAGCACGACGACACCGGCCGCCAGGATGCGGTTGCATGCGTTCATGGCCCCCATCCTGCCAGCGCCCGCCTGAACGCCTGATGAATCGTCCGGCCGCATGAACCCACCATGAATGCATTCTTCAGCTCACGGCAAGGTGGCGCGGCGTACAACGGGTCATGACGCCGACGGTCACCGCCCGGCGGACCGACGCATCGGCATTCGTTGCACGACAAGGAGACTCGCCATGACACCCCTGCGCCTGATGATGCTCCCCGTCGCCTTCACCGGCGGACTTTCCGGCCTGGCCCTGGCCGACGAGGGCGGTCTCGCCTCCGACAGGCTCGACGCCCTGCTCGCCCGGGGCGAGCCGCAGGGTCACCTGGCCTATCGGCAGCTCGATGCCCGTCCCGGCCATCTGGCACTGGAGGGGCGGCGCGACGACGCCTGGCAGGCCTCGACCGAGCGGCTGGTGCGCGACGGGTCGCTGACCGGCCGGGTCGACGGCATCGCCGGCTGGCAGCTGTCCGGCACCGCATTCACCCGCGCCCTCGACGCGGCCCGTCACGCCCCCGTGCAACAATTGGCGTCTCTCGCTGTCGACGCCACGGGCCATGCCGAACTCGACAGCCCGACGGCTTCCATTGACGCGGCCTGACCGCGCCTCGACCTCCTTACCGGCTACCGGAGTGAACCATGACGGACCATCACGACACCCTCAATGCGCGCAGCCAGCGTCACAATGCCGCCTGGCAGGCGGCACGCAACTGGCAGCAGCGGGCGCATCGCGCTCGCCCGTCGTCGGCCACCGGCGGCCTGCGGCTGGTCGTCACCTGGCTGCTGTTCGGCGCCCTGATGGTGCTGGGCTCCCTGCTGGGGCTGGTCTTTCTGGTGGCGGGCTGGCTGATGATGCCGCTGATTCGCCATCGCCTGAAGAAACAGGCCGAGGCCTACCGGGCCGGCCATGCCCGCGATATCGGCGGCAATACCGCCTACCGCCATGACGCCGACCACAGCGGAAATCACCAGGTTCTCGAGGGCGACTACCAGGTACGGGGGCCACGCGACTGAGCGCACGCTGCGAGTGTCACTACCGGCCCGGGCAGCGTGACGGTGCGAGGCAACAAAAAAGGCCCGCGCAGGGGTTGCGCGGGCCGAGGCACAGGGAAGCGGATGCCGTGGAAACGCCATCCGGGCGTCCGGCGTGGATCCCGGACCCGGAAAGTCTCGCCCGCCGCGACTTATAGTTCCAATACATTGTCAGAATAGGAAAGATAGCCATTTCGCATCACCGGCGATGCGAGGTCTCCGAGGCCGCCACCGAGTCGTCGGCCGGCTCCGCGGGCGGCGCCTCGTCCGGCGGATCCGGCGGCGCCATTTCCGGGTAGCGTCGCGCCAGCATTTCCCGCAGGGTCCGGACCTCCTCGTTGAGGACCGCCACCTGCTGGTTGAGATGGCGCATCATCTCGCGGTCCGCGCGGTGCTGGCGCGACTCGCGTTCGCCCTGGTCGGCCAGGAACAGCGAGCTGATATAGGCCGCGAAGCTGCCGAACAGCCCCACCCCGCAGACCATCAGCAACACCGCCACGACCCGCCCCAGCGTCGTCACCGGATAGTAGTCGCCGTAGCCTACCGTGGTCACCGTGACGATCGCCCACCACAGCGCCTCCTCGGCGGTGTCGATCGGGCTGTCGGGATTGGGGCTCTCGACCAGCAGCATGGTCAGCGCGCCGAACGCCACCAGCAGCAGCGTCGCCGTGGCCGCCGAGGCGAAGAAGCCCTTGGCGCGATTGCGGAAAAGGATCCGCCAGATCAGCTGCATCGACTTCAGCGCTCGCAGCAGCCGAATCAGCTGCACCACACGGAACGCCTTGGCCCCCATCAGCCAGCCGGCGGGGACGCTCGCCAGCAGGTCGATCCACCCCCAGCGCATGTAGTGCCACTTGTTCTTCGCCGCGCGAAAGCGCAGGCAGAAGTCGATGAAGAAGCACACGCAGACCAGCAGGTCGATGTACTGCAGCAGGCGCGAGACTTCCGGCGAAAGCGTGAAGAAGGTATCGGCGATCAGCGCGCCGAGCACGTAGAAGGACAGGACCAGGATGAACAGCTGAAACGGCGTGATGCGATCTTCCATGGGCGGCGCAAGCGACTCCGGGGCGAGTGATCGAGGGTCCGGGCATGTTCGCAGGATACCCCCGTCGCCCGCCCCTGACGACCCGCCGGCCCGGCTGCCGGCGAATCGGAAGCGCCATGCCTGCCCTCCTGGTCACTCCAGGGCTTCGTAGGGCAGCCCCACGTAGTTCTCGGCGATGGTGGTCAGCCCAGCCCGCGAGCGAGTGTAGTAGTCGAGTTCGGCCTGCTGGATGCGCCGGTTGAAATCCTCTTCCTCGGAGAAGGTGTGCAGGTTGGAGGTCATCCACCAGGAGAAGCGCTCGGCCTTCCAGATACGCCGCAGGCAGACCTCGGAGTAACGGGCGATGAGGTCGTCGCGCCCCTCGTGATACACCTTGACCAGCAGCCGGTAGAGCGTGCTGACGTCACTGGCGGCCAGATTGAGCCCCTTGGCACCGGTCGGCGGCACGATGTGCGCGGCGTCACCGACCAGGAACAGCCGGCCGTGCTGCATGGGCTCGGCGACGAAGCTGCGCAGCGGGGCGATGCTCTTCTCCAGCGAAGGCCCGGTGACCAGGTTGGCGGCGACGTCGTCGGGCAGGCGCGAGGCCAGCTCGTTCCAGAAACGCTCGTCGGACCAGTCCTCCACCTTCTCGTCGGCATCGACCTGGACGTAGTAGCGGCTGCGGGTGGCCGAACGCATGCTGCACAGCGCGAACCCGCGGTCATGGGTGGCGTAGATCAGCTCGTCCGAGACCGGCGGCGTGTCGGCCAGCAGGCCCAGCCAGCCGAACGGGTAGACCCGCTCGAAGGTCTTGAGCCGATCGGCGGGAATCGAGCGCCGCGAGATCCCGTGATAGCCGTCGCAGCCGGCCACGTAGTCGCAGTCGAGGCGCAGCGTCTCGCCGTCCTTCTCGAAGGTCACGTAGGGATGGTCGGTCTCCAGGTCGTGCGGCTGCACGTTCTCCGCCTCGTAAATGGTGGTGGCACCGACCTCCCGACGCGCCGCCATCAGGTCGCGGGTGACTTCCGTCTGGCCGTAGACCATCACCCGCTTGCCGCCGGTGAGCTCGGCCAGGTCGACGCGCACGCGACGGTTGTCGAAGGCCAGCTCGAAGCCGTCGTGGGGCAGCCCCTCGGCGTCCATGCGCTCATCGACCCCGGCCTCGCGCAGCAGGTCGACCATGCCCTGCTCCAGCACGCCGGCACGAATGCGGCTCAGCACGTACTCGCCGCTGCGCCGCTCGAGAATCACGTTGTCGATACCCCGGCGCTGCAACAACTGCCCGAGCAGCAAGCCGGACGGACCCGCCCCGATAATGGCCACCTGTGTCTTCATGATTCTGCCTCCATAGCTGCACTCGCCACGGCAAGCTCGGCCGCGGCGTCGATGAATTGCATTTTTCATCGATTCCGCATCCCGAGTAAGGCAAAATCCCTGTCCAGCCTTGGACTTTTACAAGAACCACCCCTGACTTTGGTCGGAGCTTCCACGAACGGTACGCCATGCAGAACTCGCCGGACGACCGCGTCCCCGTCTTTCAACTCTACGGCGAAACCGGCCGCTGGCCGACGCCCGACCTGCTGCACTGCGAGTCGATCGCCGCGTGCAGCCGCCTGCACGACTGGCACATCAAGCCGCACCGCCATGCCGATCTGCTGCACCTGCTGCACATCCGCCACGGCGAGGTACGCCTCACCCTCGAGGAGGACGAACGCCGCCTCGACGGCCCGCAGGTCATCATCGTGCCGCCGGTGGTGATCCACGGCTTTCGCTTCTCGACGGACACCGACGGGCACATCATCAGCCTGGCGCCGCCGCTGGCCGGCCACCTGCGCGAGCGCCTGGCAGCACTCGGCGAGGTCTTCTCGCGGGCGGCTCACTACCCACTGGCCGACCAGCCGGAGGCGAGCCCCATCGCCACGCTGATCGAGACCCTCGTCGGCGAGTATCACCGCCCGGCCCCCGGGCGCGAGCCGCTGCTGCATGCCCTGATGCAGGCACTGGCGGTACAGGTGGCCCGACGCGCGTCACGGCGGCGCACGCGGCACGCCACACTGCGTCAGGACCGGGGGCGGGCGCACCTCGAACAGTTCCTGGCACTGATCGACGACCACTACGCCGAGCAGCCCACCATCGACGACCTCGCGGCCCGGGTGGGCATCACCAGTGCGCACCTCAACACCCTGTGCCGCCGCCTGGCGGGGCGCAGCGCCCTGCAGCTGCTGCACGAACGCCTGCTGCTCGAGGCCAAGCGCCAGCTGACCTACACCAACATGACCATCGGCCAGATCGCCGACCAGCTGGGCTTTTCCGAGCCGGCCTACTTCACGCGCTTCTTCAAGCGCCTGAGCGGGCAATCGCCCAAGGCCTTCCGACAGTCGCGTTGAATGGCAAATTTGCGGATCGCCAAGGAGTGCCGCCTTGTGGCCGACCTCTTTGAGAAAACAGGACGCGGCGATATCGTTGGCTCACCCCATCCCCCGCTTTCTCGACGCATTTCCAGGAGTGACCGTTCATGATGTTGACACGCCGATCCTTCCTTGCTGCAACGTCTCTGGCAGGAGGTGCTGCATTGGTGGGCCCTTTTGCCTGGCGCCAGGCAATAGCCAACGAGCCCAGCGAGCTGAAGATTCCCGAGCTGATTGATGCTCGCAATCACGGCCAATCGATTTCACTGAAGGCGCAACCGGGGAAAACCTCGTTCTATCCTGGGCGAGAAAGCGAGACGCTTGGCTATAACGGAAGCTATCTTGGCCCGACGCTACGCGTCCATCGTGGCGATGACGTCGAGGTCGCCGTCAGCAATACCCTGGGTGAGGATACCACCGTTCATTGGCATGGCTTGCTGATTCCCGGCGAGCTGGATGGCGGCCCCCACCAGCCCATCGCGAATGGAGCTACCTGGCGGCCGGTACTGCCTATCCGTCAGCCGGCCGCAACCCTGTGGTATCACTCGCATGCCTATGGCCGCACTGCGGAGCAGGTCTATGCCGGTCTGGCCGGCCTCATGATCGTGACCGATGACGAGGAAAAGGCCTTGGGGCTTCCCTCGGAATATGGCATCGATGATATTCCCCTGGTACTTCAGGACCGGCAGTTCGAGGATGGCGTCCTTACGATTCCACAGGGCATGATGACGATGATGCATGGGCGTCAAGGCAACACCCTGGTGGTGAATGGAACGGTCAACCCATTTGCCCGAGTCCCTCGCCGGCTGGTGCGGCTGCGTCTGCTGAACGGGGCCAATGCAAGGTTCTTCAACCTGTCCTTCTCGGACGGCCGATCCTTTCACTGGGTGGCTTCCGAAGCTGGCCTGCTTGAGAACTCCGTTGAATTGCGCTCACTACACCTGGCACCAGGCGAGCGGGTTGAAATCCTGGTCGACTTCTCCGATGGGCGTCCTACGACTCTGGAGACAGGACAGAACAGCAGTACCTCCATGATGAGGTCACGCAGCGCCGGCGCCGAAAAAGAGGCCGTTGTCAGATTCGAACCCCAGGGCGCTGAAGCCTCCCCCATCCAGATTCCAGAACAGCTCTCGAGCCATGCACACCTCGAGGCCTCCCAGGCCATCCGGCGGCGCCACTTCGAAATGACCATGGACATGAGACAAATGATGAGCGGCAGATCGGGAAGTTTCGGCATCAATGGGCGCTCTTTCGACAGGGGACGGATCGATCAGCGCATCGGCCTCGGCGATGTAGAAATCTGGGAAGTCTCATCAGCGATGATGGTGCACCCGTTCCACATTCATGGCGTGCACTTTACCGTTCTGAGCCGAAACGGCTCGCTTCCGGATGTTCGAGACCAGGGCCTCAGGGACACCATCGTGGTTCAGGAACCCGTCGAACTGCTCGTGAAATTTACACAGCCGGCGGAAACCCTCCCCTTCATGTATCACTGCCATATCCTTGAGCACGAGGATAACGGGATGATGGGGCAGTTCTCCGTAAGCTGAAGCTGCTCGAGGCCGGCCGTTCAAGACTGGTCGGCCCATGGATCACGGCAGATACAGCACCGCCGCCCCACTCCTGAGGCGGGGCGGCGGTTCGACAATCACGCGAGGGCAATCAGTGGCGCTTGAGATGCTCGGCGTGGTAGCGCAGGTGCTCTTCGATGAAAGTCGCGATGAAGAAGTAGCTATGATCGTAGCCCGGCTGACGACGGAGTGTCAGCGGATGATCATGCTTCTCACAAGTAGCTTCGATACGCTCAGGCATGAGCTGTTCGTCGAGGAAGTTATCCGCTTCGCCCTGATCGATGAACAAAGGCTGGCGCGAGGCCCCCTTGGCAATCAGTTCGCAGGCGTCGTATTGCGTCCATTTGCCATGATCCTCGCCGAGATAGGCCGTGAAGGCCTTCTGCCCCCAGGGTGAGACGATGGGATTGACCACCGGGGCGAATGCCGAGACCGAGGCGTAACGTCCAGGTTGACGCAAGGCCAGCACCAGCGCGCCATGACCGCCCATGGAATGTCCACTGATGGCTTCCCGCCCGTTGAGCGGGAAATGCTGACGTGCCACCGAAGGCAGCTCCTCGGTAACGTAGTCGTACATGCGATAGTGCTTGGACCACGGCGCCTGATTAGCATTGACGTAGAAGCTCGCGCCGGAGCCGAAGTCATAGCTATCGTGCTCACCGGGGAGATCGGTGCCGCGAGGGCTGGTATCTGGACAAATAATGGCCATGCCAAGCTCAGCTGCCACGCGTTGCGCGCCCGCCTTTTGCATGAAGTTTTCGTCGTTGCAGGTCAGTCCCGAGAGCCACCACAACAATGGCACCTTGTCGGTTTCCGCCTGAGGCGGCAGATAAATGGCGAAGATCATATCGCAGTCGAGCGCACGTGAGTGGTGCTTGTAGCGCTTCAGCCAACCGCCGAACGACTTGGTGGCGGAGACCAGCTCCAGCGATTCGGACATGGTCATGGTTCTCTCCCTAAGAAACCGACGGCATCGAGCCGCCGGCGGATGGAACGACGTCGGGGCGCGCCCGGCCGCGACGAATCACCACAGGCACATACCAAGCGCCTGTCGCGCGGTACCGGGCGCGACGAATCAATAGTGCAGCACGGTACGGATGCTCTTGCCGGCGTGCAGCAACTCGAACGCTTCGTTGATCTCCTCGAACGCCATATCTTGGGTGACGAACTCATCGATCTTGAGCTTGCCGTTCATGTAGTCGTCGACGTAGCCCGGCAGTTCGCTGCGGCCCTTGACGCCACCGAAGGCGGAACCCTTCCAGACGCGCCCGGTGACCAGTTGGAACGGCCTTGTGGAGATTTCCTCGCCGGCCCCGGCCACGCCGATGATGATCGACTCACCCCAGCCCTTGTGGCAGCACTCCAGCGCCGAGCGCATGACGTTGACGTTGCCGATGCACTCAAAAGAGTAATCGACGCCGCCATCGGTCAGGTCGACGATGACCTGCTGGATCGGATCGCTGTAGTCCTTGGGATTGACGAATTCCGTCGCCCCGAACTGACGTGCCAGGTCGAACTTGTCCGGATTGACGTCGATGGCGATGATCCGGCTCGCCTTGGCCATCTGCGCGCCCTGGATGACGGCCAGGCCGATGGCACCGAGCCCGAACACGGCAACAGTGGCACCCGGCTCGACCTTGGCGGTATTCATCACCGCGCCGATGCCCGTGGTGACACCGCAACCCAGCAGGCAGATCTTGTCCAACGGCGCCTCGGGCGAGACCTTGGCCAGCGAGACTTCCGGCAGCACGGTATATTCGCTGAACGTCGAGCAACCCATGTAATGATGCAGCGATTGGCCGTTTTTGGAAAAGCGCGAGGTGCCATCGGGCATCACGCCTTTGCCCTGTGTCGCGCGAACCGAGCTGCACAGGTTGGTCTTGCCCGAGAGGCAGAACTTGCACTGGCCACACTCGGCGGTATACAGCGGAATGACGTGATCGCCAGGCTTGAGGCTGGTGACGCCCTCACCGACTTCCTGAACGACGCCTGCCCCTTCGTGACCCAGCACCGCCGGGAAATTGCCCTCCGGATCGGCCCCGGAGAGGGTAAAGGCGTCAGTATGGCAGACGCTGGTCGCCTTGATCTGCACCATGACCTCGCCGGCCTTGGGACCCTCGACGTCGATCTCGGCAATCTCCAGCGGCTTGCCGGCTTCCCAAGCGATAGCGGCGCGTGATTTCATCAGGTATTCTCCTTCGTCGATCGTGGCGGCGCGCGAGGCACCAGCAAAGGCAATCCAGGCGCGCGGGGTTAACCCCTCCAGTCTAGGCAATCGGCGCGCCTGGATAAATGCTTACGACGTCACAACATTATTGCCATGGAGCAACAATGCAGCGCTGGGATCGCATCGAAGCCTTCATCGAAGTTGCCCGACTGGGCACGTTTTCCGCCGCGGCCCGTCATCTGCAGGTTTCCACGTCCCATGTGAGCCGCTTGATCGGGCAACTCGAAAGCCAGCTCGGCACGACGCTCTTGTATCGCACCACGCGCCAGACGCGCCTCACCGATGCCGGCGCGCTCTACTACCGGCATTGCCGCCACCTGTTCGACGGTTTTCGCGAGGCCGAGGAGGCCATCGTCGACTTCCAGTCTCGGCCCAAGGGCACCTTGCGGCTGACCTGTGCCACCACCTTCGGCGAGCGCTACATCGCCCCGCTGGTCAACGATTTCCAGCGCTTGCATCCACAGCTCGAAGTCGACATGCACTTCACCAACCGTCAGGTCGAGTTGATCGAGGAAGGTTTCGACGTTGCCATTCGCATGGGCGTGCTGCGTGACTCGAGCCTAATCGCACGGCGGCTATGCGAGCGTCGCGAATACGTCGTCGGCGCGCGGGAATACTTCGAGCGCGCCGCACCGCCACATTCGTTGGCCGAGCTGTCTCATCACAACTGCCTGCGCGGCTCCCGCGATAGTTGGCTGTTCGAGGTCAACGGTCAGCGCCGGGAAGTCCGCGTCGAGGGCCGCTGGCGTGCCAATTCAGGGCCGGCGTTGCTCGATGCGGTCTTGAAAGGGTTGGGGCTGGCGCAGTTACCGGATTACTACGTGGCGCCGTACTTGGCGCACGGGCAACTGGTGCCGGTGTTGGATGCCTATCAATTCACCGACACCGCGGTGTGGGCGATCTATCCGCGCCACCGGCACCTCTCGCCCAAGGTGCGTCAGTTCGTCGATTTTCTAGTCGATCACCTGCCGGCGACGCTTCAAGGGGAAGGTTCATTCCCCCGATAACGGTCCCAGACCATCGCGCAGGTACCTTCCGGCGAACTCGCCCTCACGCGCCAGTGCGTCGGGGTCGAGCAGCTCCACCCACTGGCGGTCACGCAGCAGGATGCCCTTTTCGCGAAAGCCGCTCAGGGTGCGGCTGATGTGTACCGAGGTCAGTCCCAGCGCATCGCCGAGCTGCTGCTGCGACAGCGGCAGGCGAAAGCGCCGCGAGGAATGCGGCATGATGCGCTGCAGGCGCATGTACATTTCGTAGATCAAGTGCGCGATCTTTTGACGCGCGCTGCGCCGTGCCAGATTGACCAGGCGCTCGGTCAGCAGGGCCTGTTGATGCGAGGACACGGCGAAGAAGATCATCGACAGCGTGAAGGATTCGCGAAACACCTCTATCAAGCGCCGATGCGGGAAGTCACAGACGACACCGTCGTCGATCATCGTCACGCCCGCCAGACGTTCATGAAAGGCGAACTCGCGCAGACCGATGACGTCGCCCGGCAGGTAGATCTCCAGAATCTGACGCGAGCCGTCCTCCATATCCCGGAAGGAGTATGCCCAGCCCTTGGAAAGCGTGCAGAACCGACCCGCCGGATCGTCGGTCTGCCAGAGTGACTCGCCACGGGCGACCTCACGTGGCTCACGCTCCAGCGAATCCAGCAAGGCCTCATCGCTGTCGGATAGATTGGCGTAGTGCCGAAAATGGCGGATGATGCAGCTATCGTTTTCGCTCATGAGCGACCTTTTATCTTCTCGATCCCTAGATGGTGCGTCGGGCATCCAGAAGAACGCCGGTGCCCGACATGTTCCGACGAAATAAAACCATACCAGGCGCGACGGCGCGATCCCGAAACAAAAAAAGGACGCCGAGCGGCGTCCCAAAGGGTTGATCGAGCAAGCAGGCTTCAGCATTCGATGGCATTGACCGCCAGGCCGCCGCGGGAGGTCTCCTTGTACTTGTCCTGCATGTCACGCCCTGTATCGCGCATGGTGCGGATGACCCGGTCGAGAGAAACGAAGTGCTCGCCATCGCCGCCAAGCGCCATCTGCGCGGCGTTTATCGCCTTCACCGAGGCGATGGCATTGCGTTCGATGCAAGGGACCTGCACCAGGCCCCCGATGGGGTCGCAGGTCAATCCCAGGTTGTGCTCGAGGCCGATCTCGGCGGCGTTCTCCACCTGGGCGGGCGTTCCGCCCATGACCTCGGCCAGTCCGGCGGCGGCCATCGCGCAGGCCGATCCGACCTCGCCCTGACAGCCGACCTCGGCGCCGGAAATCGAGGCATTCTTCTTGCACAGAATGCCGATCGCTCCCGCCGCCAGCAGGAAGTCGACGACATCGCGCTGGCAGGCACCGGGCTGGAAACGCATGTAATAGTGCAAGACCGCCGGCACGATGCCCGCCGCCCCGTTGGTTGGCGCGGTGACCATGCGCCCGCCGGCGGCGTTTTCCTCGTTGACCGCCAGGGCGAAGACGTTGACCCAGTCCATGGCCGAAAATGTCGAGGCGATCACGCTAGTGTCGTCTTTGGCCGCTTGCAGACGCCGATGCAGCGCACTGGCACGGCGCTTGACGTTGAGCCCACCGGGCAGGACGCCATCGTGACGCAGGCCGTTGTCGACGCAGGCTTTCATCGCCTCCCAGATATGCCACAGCGCATCGCGGACGCTGGCCTCGTCGCGCCAGGCCTTCTCGTTCTCGAGCATCAGCTCGGAGATGCGCAACCCATGGATGCGGCACAGCGACAGCAATTCATCCGCCGTCGCAAAGTCATAGGGCAACGTGGTGGTGTCGGTATCCAGCGCGCCATTGGCGGCCTGGGCCTCATCGATGACGAAACCGCCGCCGACCGAATAATAGGTGTTGCGATAGCACTCTCCGTCGTGCGCATGCGCGATCAGGCGCAGCGCATTGGGATGATAGTCGAGCGAGTTCTCGTGCCATTGCATGTCCCGCGACCAGGGAAACGATACCGGCACCTGGCCGCCCAGCAGCAGGGTCTGCGATTCGTGCAGTTCCTCGATGCAGGCGGGCACGATGTCGGGGTCGATACTCTCGGGACGCTCGCCCATGAGCCCCATGATCACCGCACGGTCCGTACCATGGCCTACGCCGGTGGCGCAGAGCGATCCGTGAAGATGAACCTCGACGCGAGTCACGCGCGACAACGCATCGCGGGCACGCAATGCCTCGACGAAATCGTGAGCGGCACGCATGGGACCCACGGTATGCGAACTGGACGGGCCAATCCCCACCTTGAACAGATCGAATACACTGATGGCCACGTTGCCTCCCTTGTCGTCGCGACAGTCGGATGAATCAGATTGGCTAAACCCGGCGCCAAAGCACCGCCATTGACTCTAGGTTGCGCGGCGTTTATACGGAGGACAACGGAGAATTCCTGGCCACCCCTTTAGAAACACTAAATCATGAGCCGTACCCTCAACGCCCAGACCCACGCCTGGCTGAAGGTCTTCGCGGTCAGCGCCCGCCATTTGTCCTTCACCCGGGCCGCCGAGGAGCTGCACGTCACCACCGGCGCGGTCAGCCAGCAGATCAAGCAGCTCGAGGAGCGCCTGGGCTTCAAGCTGTTCCGCCGCCTGCCGCGGCGCCTCGAACTGACCGATGAAGGCCGACGCCTGGCCGGCGTGGTGGACGACGCCTATCAGGCGGTCGGCCAGGAGGTCCGGCGCCTGCGTTCGGGGGTGATGAGTGGCGTGCTGCGCCTGCGCTGCGTGCCCTCCTTCCTGGCCAAGTGGCTGATGCCGCGCCTGCCACGGCTGCAGGCGCGCTTTCCCGACATCGAGCTGCACGTCAGCGCCGAGGACAGCAACCTGTCGCTGCGCGATGGCGACTTCGACCTGGCCATCGACCTCAACGACGGCCACTACCCCGGGCTCTCGATCACCCCGCTGATGGACGAGGTGATCTTCCCGGTCTGTGCACCAGGCCTGATGCGCGGCCGGCCGCCGCTGCGCCGCGCCGAGGACCTTGCCTGGTACCCGTTGCTGCACGACGTGACCGCCTGGCGCGGCAGCCACGACTACGCCGAGTGGGAGCACTACCTCACCGCGATCGCCGCGCCGCACATCAACGTGCGCCGCGGCTACACCTTCAACCGCAACCAGCTGACCATGGAGGCCGCCATCAGCGGCATGGGCGTGGCCATCGCCCGACGCACGCTGATCACCACCGAGCTCAAGACCGGCGCGCTGATCGCCCCCTTCCCGGAGCAGGTGGCCACCGACAAGCGCTACGGCATCGTCCATGCCCCCGGGGCGCTGGACGACCGCCGCCTGCGCGCCGTGCACGACTGGCTGGTCGAGGAGGCCCGGCGCCACCAGGACGCCGTGGGATGCTCATGAAAAACGCCCGCGAGACAGGCTCGCGGGCGTCGAGGGAGGCTGCAGCGGCGTCGGCCGTGTGGCTCACTCGTCGAGGAAGGAGCGCAGCGGCTCCGAGCGCGACGGGTGGCGCAGCTTGCGCAGCGCCTTGGCCTCGATCTGACGGATGCGCTCGCGGGTGACGTCGAACTGCTTGCCGACCTCCTCGAGGGTGTGGTCGGTGTTCATGTCGATGCCGAAGCGCATGCGCAGCACCTTGGCCTCGCGCGCGGTCAGACCGCCCAGCACGTTGCGGGTCGCCTCGATCAAGCCTTCGCCGGTCGCGGAGTCGATCGGCAACAGCATCGTGCCATCCTCGATGAAATCGCCGAGATGCGAGTCGTCGTCGTCGCCGATCGGAGTCTCCATGGAGATCGGTTCCTTGGCGATCTTGAGCACCTTGCGCACCTTGTCCTCGGGCATCTCGAGACGCTCGCCCAATTCTTCCGGTGTCGGCTCGCGCCCCATCTCCTGCAGCATCTGCCGCGACACGCGGTTGAGCTTGTTGATGGTCTCGATCATGTGCACCGGAATACGGATGGTGCGCGCCTGGTCGGCGATCGACCGCGTGATCGCCTGACGAATCCACCAGGTGGCATAGGTCGAGAACTTGTAGCCACGACGATACTCGAACTTGTCCACCGCCTTCATCAGGCCGATGTTGCCTTCCTGGATGAGATCCAGGAACTGCAGGCCGCGGTTGGTGTACTTCTTGGCGATCGAGATCACCAGGCGCAGGTTGGCCTCGACCATCTCCTTCTTGGCGCGGCGCGCCTTGGCCTCGCCGATGGAGAGCCGGCGGTTGACCTCCTTGATCTCGCTGACCGGCAGCTGGATCAGCTCTTCCTCGAAGGCGATCTTGCGCTGGGCACGCTGGACGTCGCCGCGGAACGGCCCCAGCTTGTCGGCATAGCGCGGATTGTCCGCCAGGAAGGCGTCGAACCACTCGAGCCGCGACTCGTTGCCCGGGAAGGACTTGATGAAGGTCTTGCGCGGCACCTTGCCCTTCTTGACGAAGAGCTGCAGGACCGCCTTCTCCTGCTCGCGGACCTGCTCGACGCTGATCCGCACCTGACCGACCAGCCGCTCGAAGTGCTTGGGCACCAGCTTGATCGGCGAGAACAGCTCGGCCAGACGTGCCTGCTCGGCATTCGCCTCGGCCGAACCGAGGCCGTGCTTGGCGATGGCCGCCTTGGCCCGCTCGTTCTGCTCGCGGATCTGCTCGAAGCGCGCCCGCGCCTCTTCCGGGTCCGGGCCGCCCTCGTTGCTGCTGGAATCGTCCTCGTCGTCCGCCTCGTCGGCGTCGCCGTCATCGTCGCTCTCGCCGTCGTCGAGGTCGGCCACCGGCTCCTCCTCGGGAACCTCCGCCTCGGCGACCCCCGGGATGCCCTCGTCGGGGTCGATGAAGCCGGAGAACAGGTCGGACAGGCGGCCCGGCGCCTCCTCGTCCTGGGTCGCGTCGTAGGCCTCGAGGATCGAGTCGACGGCACCCGGCAGATAGGCGAGCGAGGACATCACCTCGCGGGTGCCCTCCTCGATGCGCTTGGCGATCTCGATCTCGCCCTCACGGGTCAGCAGCTCGACGGTGCCCATCTCGCGCATGTACATGCGCACCGGGTCGGTGGTGCGACCGACATCGCTCTCCACCGCCGCCAGCGCGGCCACCGCCTCCTCGGCGGCGGACTCGTCGGTGGAGTGGTCCGCCATCATCAAGGTGTCTTCATCAGGGGCTTCCTCAACGACATTGATACCCATGTCGTTGATCATGCCGATGATGTCTTCCACTTGGTCCGGGTCGGCGATATCCTCGGGGAGGTGGTCGTTGACCTCGGCATAGGTCAGGAAGCCCTGCTCCTTGCCGCGCGCGATCAACTCCTTCAGACGTGACTGCTGTGTATTTCCAGCCATAGAAACCCTATATCGACGAAGAAGAATGGAGCACCTGAACGAAAAGGCGGTGAAAATCGAGTAAGCCCGCTAGTATAGCGGATTAGCGCCCTGCCCTGCCACTTTTTCTATTTGCGCCGCATTTCAGGTGTGTTAGTTTGTCCGGTTACGTTGCCGTTCGCTTTTCCTTTAGATGGGGGAAGCGGGCAATAATTCAACCCCCCCGCCCGCTCGACCGTCGCGCCCGCGACCGGCTCACCGGTTGAGCGACATCAGCAGCTCCATGAGCCGCTGCTTCTCTTCCCGGGACAATCGCTCGCCGCCACGCTCCTTGGCCAGCAACGCCGCGTACTCGCTTTCCGGCGTCTGCCGCGAGCGTCGCCGCCGAAAGTGGGCGACCAGCCCGTCGATCTCGGTGGCGCGCGCGCTGCGCGGGATCAGCAGCTCGCGACGCGCCAGCGCCTCCAGGTGCTGCCCCTCCCGCGTGCCGTGGAAGTGCGCCAGCAGCACCTGAGGGCTGCGATAACGCCCGGCGCGGAGCAGCTCGATCACCTCGCGGCACAGGGCGCCGTCGCCGTCGCCCTCGGTGCACCAGTCGAGCTCGTCCGGCAGGCGCTCGACCAGCGTCGGCTCGTGCACCAGCAACTGCAGTACCCGGTCGAGCATCGACAGCGCCCCGGCCAGCCGCGGCCCGGGCTGCGACACCGGCGCCATCGGCCCCGTCGCCGGCTCGGCGGGCTCGCCCGCCGCCTCGGCAGCGCCCGCCGGCGCGTCCGCCATCAGCGCTGTGAAGCGCGCCTGCTCGATGCCGGTACGCTTCGACAGCTCGCCGAGCAGCAGCGACTTCAGCACGCCCTCCGGAAGCCGCTTCAGCGCCGCCAGCACCGTACTGGCGAAACGCTCGCGTTCCTCGATGCGCTGCAGGTCGCGCCCCTCGGCCGCCTGCTCGAACAGGAACTCCGACAGCGGCATGGCACAGGTGATGCGATCGCGGAACGCCTGCGTCCCCTCGCGTCGCACCAGGCTGTCGGGGTCCTCGCCGTCGGGCAGGAACAAAAAGCGCACCTGGCGACCGTCGATCATCTGCGGCAGCACCGCCTCCAGCGCGCGGCGCGCGGCCTGGCGCCCGGCGGCATCGCCGTCGAAGCAGAACACCACCTCGCCGACCAGCCGGAACAGCCGCTGCACGTGCTCCTCGGTGACCGAGGTGCCGAGCGTGGCGCAGGCGTTGCGAATGTCGAACTGCGCCAGCGCCACCACGTCCATGTAGCCTTCCACCACCAGCAGTCGCTCGAGCCGGCGATTGGCCTGACGCGCCTCGTGAAGGCCGTAGAGCTCGCGCCCCTTGTGGAAGACCGGGGTCTCCGGCGAGTTGAGGTACTTGGGCTTGGCGTCGCCCAGCACGCGCCCGCCGAACCCCAGGGTGCGCCCCTTCCAGTCACGGATCGGGAACATCACCCGGTCGCGGAAGCGATCATAGACGCGCCCGCTGTCCTCGCGCTGCACGAGCAGACCGTACTCGACCTGCACGGCGTCATTGATGCCCTGGTCGTGAAGGTGACGCCGCAGCGCCTCCCAGCCGTCGGGCGCGTAGCCGATGGCGAAGTCGCGCAGCACGTCGGGCGACAGCCCGCGTCGCTCGAGATACTCGCGCCCGGCTCGCCCCTCGCTCATGGTCAACCGCTCGCGAAAGAAGCGCGTCGCCAGTTCCAGCAGATTGACCCCTTCTCGGCGCTGGCGTTCCCGCGCCTGGGCGCGCGGATCATCCTGCCCCTCGCGCGGCACCTCCAGCCCCAGGCGCGAGGCCAGCTGCTCGACCGCCTCGGGAAAGCGCAGGTTGTCGTATTCCATCAGAAAGCGTAGCGCATTGCCGTGCGCGCCACAGCCGAAGCAATGGTAGAACTGCTTGTCCTGACTGACGGTGAACGAGGGCGACTTTTCCTGATGGAAGGGGCAGAGCCCGGCGTGGTTGCGGCCCGCCTTCTTCAGCTGGACGCGTTCGCCCACCACGTCGACGATATCGACGCGTGCCAGCAGGTCATCGAGAAAGCGCTGCGGAATGGGTCCGGCCATGCTCGAACTCTGTGTGGAGACGATGCCGTCACGGTTCCTGGCCGTCCGGGACGCATGCCGCCCCGGGGCGGACACAAAAAACAAACGGCCGCCGAGGCGGCGGCCGCTTGGAGTCCCTCTGAGGCAGCAACTGCCTCAAGTACGATCAGTACAGCCGTTCGAAACGCTTGCGCTCACGCTGCAGCTTCTTGGCGTGACGCTTCACGGCCGCTGCCGCCTTGCGCTTGCGAACCGCAGTCGGCTTCTCGTAGCTCTCGCGACGACGCACTTCGGACAGAACGCCGGCTTTCTCGCAGGAACGCTTGAAGCGACGCAGAGCGACGTCGAACGGCTCGTTATCACGTACTTTGACAGAAGGCATTAAGCACTCACCTACCTTGGAATCATGAGTTCGGTTTGAACGCACGCCCCATGTCTGACGCATTCCGTGGCGATGCGTGCCAGGCATGAAAGCTGGCACGACCGGCGATCGTCGGGAATCGGGCGCACGACCCAGTCTTGCAGAGTCGGGTATTTTAGTGACGAACCGCCAGCTTTGCAAACCTCGCCGCTCGCGCCCCAGAGCAATCGCAGTTGGCTTCGACGAGGGCGCCGGAGGCAGGCTGGAGAGGAGGTCCGATGCCAGGGACGGCATCGGTAGCGCCCAGGTAAGGGTTTACAGCGCCTCCTCGCAGGCCTGCCGTAGGCTCAGCCCAAGCCATGTTTCAGTTATCTGCAATAGCCCTGGCTCGCGCCCTGCCGAGGGATCGCCGAAAAGGTTAGAATGCCCCTTTCACCGATCGACGAGCCGAACCATGCGCGTACTGGGGATCGAAACCTCCTGCGACGAAACCGGTGTCGCCCTCTACGACACCGAGCACGGCCTGCTGGCCGACGCCCTCTACAGCCAGATCGCGATGCACGCCGACTTCGGCGGCGTCGTGCCGGAACTCGCCTCCCGCGACCACACCCGCAAGCTGCTGCCGCTGATCCAGCAAGTGCTCGACGATGCCCGCCTGTCCCGCGGCGATCTCGACGGCATCGCCTACACCGCCGGGCCCGGCCTGGTCGGCGCGCTGATGGTCGGCGCCACCACCGCCCACGGCCTGGCTCGTGCCCTGGACCTGCCGGTGCTCGGCGTGCATCACATGGAAGGTCACCTGCTGGCGCCGATGCTCGAGGCCGACCCGCCCGCCTTTCCCTTCGTCGCCCTGCTGGTCTCCGGCGGCCATACCCAGCTGGTGGCAGTGAAGGGGCTCGGCGACTATCGCCTGCTCGGCGAGTCGGTCGACGATGCCGCCGGCGAGGCCTTCGACAAGGCTGCCAAGATGCTCGAGCTGCCCTACCCCGGCGGCCCGCAGGTGGCGAAGCTGGCCGAATCCGGCGACCCGGGGCGCTTTCGCTTCCCGCGACCGATGACCGATCGCCCCGGGCTCGACTTCAGCTTCTCGGGGCTCAAGACCCACACCCTGACCACCGCCCGCGCCCTGCGCGAGGCCGGCGAGCTCGACGACCAGGGGCGCGCCGACATCGCCCGGGCCTTCGAGGACGCGGTGGTCGACACCCTGGTGATCAAGTGCCGCCGCGCGCTGGACGAGACCGGCCTCAAGCGGCTGGTGGTGGCCGGCGGGGTGAGCGCCAACCGGCGCCTGCGCGAGCGGCTCGACGCCGAGCTGACCAAGCGCCGCGCCCGCGCCTACTACCCCCGGGGCCGCTTCTGCACCGACAACGGCGCGATGATCGCCTACGTGGGCGCCCAGCGCCTGCTGGCCGGGGAGCGTGACGCCGACGCCATGCGCGCCGTGCCGCGCTGGCCGCTGGCCGAGCTGACCGCCCCGACCATTGCGTCCTGAAACGACAGGCGATGATCGCGCTCTCCATAACTCCAGCGCCCAGCGCCTGCTGGCCGGCGAGCGCGACGCCGACGCCATGCGCGCCGTGCCGCGCTGGCCGCTGGCCGAGCTGACGCCGCCGCGCGGCGAGCGCTGAGCGCGTTCAGTGCTCGCCAAGGTCGGGACCGCTACGCCCCAGCCGGCGAATGTTCCAGGCATGGCGCAGCAGCACCAGCGCCGCCAGCACGCCGATCACGCCGACGTACTCGGGGGCCAGCCACAGGCCGAGCAGCGGCGCGGCCAGGGCGCTGACCAGCGACGCCACGGCCGCCGTGCGCACCCGCCAGGCCAGCAGTGCCCAGAGCGTCGCGCAGCTCAGCGCCACCCAGGGGGCCAGCACCAGCAACACGCCGAAGGCGCTGGCCACCGCCTTGCCGCCGCGAAAGCCGTACCACAGCGGGTAGCTGTGCCCCAGCAGCACCCCGAAGCCGACCACGCCCTGCGCCCAGGGCGGCAGCTCGGCGGCCCGGGCCAGCCACAGCACCGGCATGCCCTTGGCGGCGTCGACGGCCAGCGTCGCCAGCGCGAGCCGCGCGCCGTGCAGGCGCAGCACGTTGGAGAAGCCGGGATTGCCCGAACCCGAGACACGCGGGTCCGCGACGCCGGCCAGCCGACAGACCCACACGGCGCCCAGCAGGGTGCCGCAGGCATAGCCCAGCCCGGCGAGAACGACGAGGGCGAGAACGAGAGCATCAGGCATGGCGGCAATCCGGAACGCGGCGGCACCCGAGATTCTGCCATGGCGATTCGGTACAATCGACGCTTTACCCATCAGCGGGAGAACGACGTGGACCGCGTGCTGATCGAAGGGCTGACGGTGGAGACGGTGATCGGCGTCTACGACTGGGAGCGCACCATCCGCCAGCGTCTCGAGCTCGACCTGGAGCTGGCCACCGACATCCGCCCCGCCGCGGCGGACGACGACCTGACCCACACCCTCGACTATGCCGCCATCTGCGAAGCCATCGCCGGCTTCGCCGCGGCGAGCCGCTTCGGCCTGGTCGAGACCTTCGCCGAGCGTCTCGCCGCGCACCTGCGCGAGGCCTTCGGCATCAGCGGGCTGCGCCTCACCGTGCGCAAGCCCGGCGCCGTCGCCGCCGCCCGCGCGGTGGGCGTGAGCATCGAGCGGGGGACCCTCTGATGGCGCGCGTGGTGGTCAGCATCGGCAGCAACATCGAGCGCGAGCACCATGTGTGCCGCTGCCTGGATGCGCTGGATGCCGCCTTCGCGAACCTGCGCCTGTCCCGGGTCTTCGAGAGCGTGCCGGTCGGGTTCGAGGATGGGCGCAACTTCTACAACCTGGTCGCGGCCGTCGACAGCGAGGCCACGGTGGGCGAACTGCGGGCCTGGTGCAAGCGCCTGGAGTTCGTCCACGGCCGCCGCCCGGACAGCCCCAAGTACAGCCCCCGGCGCCTCGATGTCGATCTGCTCACGGTGGGCGAGCTGACCGGGCACATCGACGGCGTCGACCTGCCCCGCGACGAGATCCTCACCAGCGCCTTCGTCCTGCAGCCGCTCGCCGAACTGCTGCCGGAGGCCCGCCACCCAGGCCGCGGCGAGCGCTACGCCGACCTGTGGTCGCGCTTCGACGCCGGCGACCAGCCGTTGTGGCCGGTCGCCTTCACCTGGCGCGGCCGGCGCATCTCGAGCCCCGACCCGGCGCCCGCCTCCGGCCGATGATGTCGCGGGGACGATTCATGCCACGTCCAGCGCCGCGGCGATCGCCGCCTGCCGCCGCCGGGCGAGCTCCGCGCCCAGCGCCCCGCCCTTGAAGCCCTCGTCGAGCAGATCCCGCGGCGACACCGCGGCCGCCGCCCGCCAGGCCCGCGAGACGGGCACGGCCAGCGCGGCGTGCTCGCGCTCGAGCAGGGCCAGCAGCGGTGCCACCCGCTCGCTGCGCCGCCAGGCATCGATGCCGTCGAGCCAGGCGCGAAGCCGCTCGGCGGTCAGTGCCTGCGGCGTCGACGCCTCCCGCCACAGCCGCCGGGTCAGCGCCACCTGACGCGCCAGGTCGGAAAAGGCGTTGGGCACCTTGAGCCGGGCCTGCAGCGCCGCCCGCGCCGGGTCGTCGAGAGACTCGCAGAGCCGCGCCCAGCGCCACTGTGCCGACGTGCCAGCCTCGGTTTCCGGCAGACGCTCGAGGCGCGCCAGGGCCGCCTCGAGCACGGTCCGGTCGGCGGCCAGCTCGGGCATCAGCACGGCGAGCGCGCCGCAGTCCATCAGGCAGGCGAAATAGGCCGCCGCGTCCCGCTCGCCCAGCGCCTTCTCGGTTTCGGTCCATACCCGTTCGGCCACCAGGTGAGCAAGCTCGCCGCTCTCGGCCAGCCGGCGCATCAGCGCGACGGTGTCGTCGGCGATGCGAAAGCCCAGCGAACGATAGCGGGCCAGAAAGCGCGCCGTGCGCAGCACCCGCAGCGGGTCCTCGACGAAGGCCGGGGAGACGTGGCGCAACCGCCGTGCCGCGAGATCGACGCGGCCGTGGAAGGGGTCGACCAGGGTGCCGTCCGGCGACTCGGCCATGGCGTTGATGGTCAGGTCGCGCCGCTCGAGATCCTCCTCGAGCGTCACCGACGGGTCGGCATGGACCACGAAGCCGGTATAGCCGTGGCCCTGCTTGCGCTCGGTACGCGCCAGGGCATATTCCTCGTGGGTCTCGGGATGCAGGAACACCGGAAAGTCGCGTCCCACCGGCTTGAAGCCGCGCCGGGTCATGGCCTCCGGCGTGGCCCCCACCACCACCCAGTCCCGATCGACCACCGGCCGGCCGAGCAGCGCATCGCGCACCGCGCCGCCCACCCGGTAGACCGCGAGCCCGTCGAGACGCGGGTCGCGGGTCATCGCGCGACCCGCTGCGGGTGGCGGTGCTCCCAGTCGGTGAAGCCGCCGTCGAGGCTGTAGACACGCTCGAAGCCCTGTCCCGCCAGCCAGGTCGCGGCCTGCTGGCTGGAATGGCCGTGGTAGCAGACCACCACCAGGGTCGCGTCGTGGGGCGTGGCGTCGATCAGCTCGCCGACGGTGGCGTTGTCGACGTGGCGGCTGCCGGGGATGTGCCCGCGCGAGAAGCTCAGCGGGTCACGGATGTCGACCAGGGTCACGGCGGCGCCGTCGTCCAGCCAGCGGGTCAGGGTGGCGTGATCGAGGTGTTCGAAGGCGGGTTGCGTCATGCAGACCTCCCGGGAAAGTGTGCGGGCGACGCGTCAACGCCGCGTCGTGCAGGGTACGCTGACCCGTGTGCCGTCGGCCAGGTCCAGGGCGGTGAGAGAGCCGCCCCACACGCAGCCGGTGTCCAGCGCCTCGACCCGCACCGCGGCCTGCGGCGCCTGCCCTTCCAGCGCCGCCCAGTGGCCAAACAGGATGCGCGGATCGTCGTCGCGGGCATAGCGGAACCAGGGGGCATAGCCCGGCGGCGCCGAGTCCAGCCCCTCCTTGGCGTCGAAGTCGAGCGTGCCGTCGGCGGCGATGAAGCGCATGCGGGTGAAGACGTTGACGATCGCCCGCAGCCGGTCGACGCCCGTCAGGTCGTCGCGCCAGCGCGCCGGGGTGTTGCCGTAGAGTTGCGTGAGAAACTCGCCGGCCCGCTCGCCACGCAGGCAGGCGGCGACCTCGTCGGCCAGCGCGCTGGCCTGGTCGAGCCCCCAGTGCGGCAGCAGCCCGGCATGGGTCATGAGGGTGCGGTCGGCGGTGCCGCGACCGTCGTCGACCCACAGCGGGCAGCCCTGCAGCCAGTCGAGCAGTGCCGTGGCGTCGGGTGCCTCGAGAATCGGCGCCAGGGTGTCCTTGCGCTTGAGCCCCTGCCCGCCGCGCGCCACGGCCAGCAGGTGCAGGTCGTGATTGCCCAGCACCACGCGCGCCGCATCGCCCAGCGCGGCCACTTCGCGCAGGCAGGCCAGCGAGCCCGGACCGCGGTTGACCAGGTCGCCGGCGATCCACAGGGTGTCGCGGCCCGGGTCGAAGCTCAGTCGCTCGAGCAGGGCGACGAACTCGGCATGGCAGCCCTGCAGGTCTCCGATGGCATAGGTCGGCATGAAATCCTCGCACTCGGGTCGGTGAAACCGTCAGTGAACCTGGTTGGGGCCGGCCAGGCGGAACGGCGCGATGGGCACCTCGAAGGGCCGGCTGGCGGCCGTGTCCAGGCAGGTATAGGCCCCTTCCATGACCCCCACCGGCGCTTCCATGACGGCGCGGCTGGTATAGCGGAAGGTCTGCCCCGGGGCGATCATCGGCTGCTTGCCGACCACCCCCTTGCCGCGCACCTCCCGCACCTGGCCGCTGCCCTGGGTGATCCGCCAGTAACGCGCCAGCAGCTGGATCGACTGCGACGAATGGTTGTGCACGGTGATGGTGTAGCTGAAGACGTAGCGCTGCTCGGCGGGCGATGATTCATCGGCCCGGTACTGCGGCACCACATCGACATGCACGGCCTCGCTCAACGCCTCGATCACGATGCTTCTCCCGCCAGGTGGTTGGTGATGGCGACCAGTTCGGCCACGCTCAGGGTCTGCGGCCGCCGCGAGGGATCGATGCCCAGTGCCTCGAGCGCTTCGCCGGACAGCCGCCCCTTGAGGTTGTTGCGCAGCGTCTTGCGCCGCTGATTGAAGGCCTCGCGCACCACGTCGGCGAACAGCGCCTCGTCCGTCGCCGGATGCGGCAGCTCGGCGTGGGGCTCCAGCCGCACGATCGCGGAATCCACCTTGGGCCGCGGCGTGAACGCCTCGGGCGGCACGGTGAACAGCGCCGTCACGCGGCAGTGATACTGGGCCATGATCGACAGCCGCCCCCAGTCGGTGCTGCCGGGCGTGGCAGCCAGCCGGTCCACCACTTCCTTCTGCAGCATGAAGTGCATGTCGGCGATCGCCGCGCGCGACTCGAGCAGATGGAAGATCAGCGGCGTGGAGATGTTGTAGGGCAGGTTGCCCACCACCCGCAGCGGCTCGCCGTCACCGCGCAGTGCCGCGAAGTCCAGGGTCAGGGCGTCGCCCTCGTGGATCACGAACTCGGGATGGTTGAAGAACTGCACGCGCAGGCCCGGGATCAGGTCGCGGTCCAGCTCGATCACCTCCAGCACGCCGTCGGTCGCCTCGACCAGCGGCTCGGTCAGGGCCCCCTGGCCGGGGCCGATCTCGACCAGGCGCTGCCCGGGGCGCGGCGCGATGGCGCGCACGATGCGCGAGATGACGCCCGGGTCGCGCAGGAAGTTCTGGCCGAAGCGCTTGCGGGCGCGGTGCCGGGGCGGCCGAGTGTCGGTGGTGCGAGAAGGCATCGAAAGCGAATTCCTTGGATAAGACGAACGTCGGGCGAACCGCCGGGCAGCATCAGCCCCGACGGGCTCGCGCCATGTCGGCGGCCATGCTCAGCGCGACCTGCAGGCTGCCCGTGTCGGCGCGGCCGCTGCCGGCCAGGTCGAGCGCCGTGCCGTGATCCACCGAGGTACGGATGATCGGCAGCCCCAGGGTGATGTTGGCGGCGCGGCCGAAGCCGGCGTACTTGAGCACCGGCAGCCCCTGGTCATGATACATCGCCAGCACCGCATCGATCCCGTGCAGGTGGCGCGGGGTGAACAGGGTGTCCGCCGGCAGCGGGCCGACGAGATCGAGACCGGCTTCGCGCAGCCGCGCCAGGGTCGGCTCGATCACCTCGATCTCCTCACGCCCCAGGTGCCCGCCCTCGCCGGCGTGAGGATTCAGACCGCACACCGCGATACGCGGCCGAATGATACCGAACTGGCGCTTGAGATCCGCGTCGAGGATCGTCAGCACGCGGCTCAGCCCCGCGGCGTCGATGGCATCGGCCACCTCGCGCAGCGGCAGATGGGTGGTGGCCAGGGCCACGCGCAGCGCCCGGCCGGCGGCGTCATCGCCGTGAGCGAGCCGGGTGGCGAGCATCATCACCACCTCGTCGACACCGCAGGCGTCGCGCAGGTACTCGGTATGCCCGGTGAAGCCGGCATGGCCGCCGTCGATGATCACCCCCTTGTGCAGCGGCGCGGTGACCATCGCCTGCGCCCGCCCGTCGCGGCAGGCGGCGATGGCCACGTCGAGCGTCTCGAGCACGTAGCCGGAGTTGGCCGGGTCGAGCACGCCCGGCTCGGCGGGCGCCGCCAGCGCCACCGGCCAGACCGGCAGCACGCCGGGGCGCGGGGCGGGCAGCGCCGCACCGGGGTCGCAGGGCTCGAGCACCAGATCGAGTCCCAGTCGCCGGGCACGCTCGGCGAGCAGCGCCGGATCGCCGATCGCCACGATCCGCCCGGGCAGCGCCGATGCCGTGGCGGCCAGCTGCAGGGTCAGGTCGGGGCCGACCCCGGCCGGCTCGCCGGTGGTCAGGGCCAGCACGGGCGTGGTGCTCATGACGAGGTGTCGAGGCGCTCGTCGACATAGGCCTCGGCGCGGATCTGCTGCTGCCAGGCCTCGAGCTCGTCGTTGACCTTGCGCTGGAACAGCGTCTGGCGAACCTTGTCGCGACGGGCCTCGTCGCTCACGTCGCGCTGGCGCCGGTTCTCGACCTGGATGATGTGATAGCCGAAGCGCGAGCGTACCGGCTGGCTGATCTCGCCGACCGCCAGGCGGCTGGCGGCATCCTCGAAGGCCGGCACCATCTGCCCCGGGCGCACCCAGCCCAGCTCGCCGCCGTTGAGCGCGCTGCCGCGATCGTCGCTGACCTGCTGGGCGACGCTGGCGAAGTCCTCGCCGCCCATGATGCGCGCCCGCGCCTGCTCGGCGAGCCGGCGGGCCTGATCGGCATCGCGGTTGGGATTGGTCTGGATCAGGATGTGGCGGATCTTCTGCTCCTGGACCAGCGTGGGCTTTTGATCCTGGCCGCCCTTGCGCTCGAGCAGCTTGACCAGGTGGAAGCCGCTGGGGCTGCGCAGGGGCTGGCTGACATCGCCCACCGCCAGCGTCGGCACCACATCGGCGAAGACCGTGGGCAGCTCGGCGCCGCTGCGCCAGCCCAGGTCGCCGCCCTGCAGGGCGTTGGCACCATCGGATTGCGCGGCCGCGAGCTCGGCGAAGTCGGCGCCGTCCTGCAGGCGCTGATAGAGCGACTCGGCCTGCTGCTGCGCCTGACGCACCTGGTCCGGCGACGGCGACTGGGGCAGCGCCACCAGGATGTGGCCCAGGTGATAGCGGACATTGGCATCGGCGCCCTGCTGCGCCAGGTAGCGATCGACTTCCTGGTCGGAAATCTTGACCTGGCTGGCCACGCGGCGCTCCTGGAGCTGGCGGATCAGCATCTGGCGGCGCACCTGGTCGCGCACGTCGGCCAGCGTCAGGCCGTCCTTCTTCAGGGCCTCGGCGAACTGGTCGAGACTCATGCCATTGTTCCTGGCGACCGAGCGCACGGCCCGGTTGAGCTCGGTATCGTCCACCGTCAGGTTGGCCTTCTTCGCCATCTGCAGCTGGATCTGCTCGAGCACCATGCGGTCGAGCACCTGCTGGCGCAGCACCGAATCGGGCGGCAGGTCGATGTTGCGCTTGGCCAGCTGGCTGCGCGCCTGGGCCACCCGGTCGGCGAGTTCGCTGGCCATGATGGCGTCGTCGTTGACCACCGCGACGATCCGGTCGAGCGGCTGCTCGGCGGCCGACGCCACGCCGGAGACGGCCAGCACCAGCGCCAGACCGAGCGATGCAAACAGACCTCTGCGCATGAAAAACCTCGTTACGTTCAGAATCGGGTCGGTTGATATCCGGGAATGGACTGCACGAAGACGTTGTCGGTTCCCTGGCCGACGCCGCCCAGCCCCTTGAGCACGAACCGCAGGAACAGCCCGCTGTCCGTGTAATCGTCGGCGATGGTATTGGCAGTGTCGTTGTCCTCGATCCATTCGCGCCAGGCCACCTGGACACCGTAGCAGCAGTCGTTCCACTGCACGCCGAGCAGCTTGTCCAGCGCCCGGCGGTTGGTGTTGTCGTAGGTGTAGCGGCCGATCAGGTCGAGCTGCGAACCGGCCTTGTAGGCGAAGGACACGTCGAAGTCCTCGCGATTGTAGCCCAGCTGGTCCTCGGGGTCCCCGGAGGGATCGAAGCCCTGGAGCTCCCAGCGATAGCCCAGGTTGAGGACATGCCCCGCCGGATGCCGGTAGCGCAGGTAGGCGGCGCTGCGTTCGGTCAGCTGGCGATGCGCATCGTAGAGCCACTCGTAGCGGGTGCTCCAGCGCTCGCTGAGCTGCCAGTCGAGGCGCGTGACCACCGGCGAGTGATCCCGCGTGGCATCGTACCAGCGGGCGGGCTGGGTCTGGCGATCCGGCAGCGCGAGATCACCCTCCATGCCGATGACCCGGTCGTCGAAGTAGGTGCTGCGGCCGACGCTCAGCGCGAACCGCTCGCGACCGCTGGCATCCTCGAGAAAGCGTGTGCTCAGCCCGTAGGAGACCTTGTTGACGTCGCCCACCCGGTCGCTGCCGACGAAGCGGTACGGCGACCACAGCCGGTCGTAGGAGAACGCCTGGGCGTCGGTGTCGAAGTCGGGAAACTCGCTCTGGTCGCGCGCCGGCACGTAAGCGTAGTAGAGGCGCGGCTCCAGCGTCTGCCGCCAGGCCTCGCCGAACAGCTGCGCATCGCGCTCGAAGGTCAGCCCCGCATCCAGCGAGGAGACCGGCACGGTGCGACTCAGCGAGGTATCACGCGTGGTGTCGAGCTCCTGGTAATCGAGCTGATAACGAGTGTCACGCAGCGTGAAGCGCGGCTCGAGAAAGCCCCAGGGGCGCTCGAAGCGCCAGCCCACCGTCGGCGCCAGGTCCAACCGGGTGCCCACGGCCGCCTCGCGGATCGGCACCTGGCGCGCATCCACGTCGCGCCAGAAATAGGTCACGTTGGACCGCCACTGGGTGTAGAAGCCGCCGGGCCGGCTCCAGCGGGCATCGGCGGTGAGGCTGGGCAGCCGGTAGAAGGGCTTGTCGCGGTCGAGCAGCGGGTAGTCGAGATACTGGTAGCCCTGCGCCCTGGCCTGCAGGTGCCAGGTGTTGCCGTTGTAGTCGAGCTGCGCCAGCCGCGGCAGGTAGTCGGTGCCCATCTCGGCGAAGCTGCGGCCGAAGTCGTCGAAGTAGCGGCCATCGCTGGCGGCGCCGTAGCGCAGCCGATACGGGGTTCGCGACGAGAAGCGCCCGGCGTGGCGATAGTCGATGTACCAGCGATCCTCCCCCTCGAAGGCGTTGGCGGGATCGTTGGGATTGGCGTGGCTGCCGCCCTGATCGTTGGCCAGGTAGGCGCCCTCGATCTGGCCGGCATCCTCGCCGAACAGGTAGCGGAACTGGCCGCCGAGCATCATGCCGTGATTGCTGATCCAGCGCGGCGTGAGGGTGGCGTCGTAGTTGGGCGCCAGGTTCAGGTAGTAGGGCTGGGTATAGTCGAGCCCGCCCCCGGTGAAGCCGAAGGTCGGCCACAGGAAGCCGGACTGGCGGCGATCGTCGAGCGGGAAGCGGACCCACGGCCAGTAGAAGACCGGCACGTGGCCGACCTCCAGCCGGGCGTGCCTCGCCGTGCCGTAGCCCGCCTGGCGATTCAGGATCACGTCGCTGCCCACCACCCGCCACAGCCGGCTGCCGGGCTCGCAGGTGGTGAAACTCGCCTCGCGCAGGCGATAGCGGCCATCCGCGAGGCGTGCCAGGCGCACCGCGTCGCCCCGCAGACGCTGGCCGTGGAGCACGTAGTGGGCGGTATCGACGCTCGCGGCGTCGCTGTCCAGGGACAGCTGGCCGGCCCCGCCGCGCACCAGCACGCCCTGGTCGCGCAGGGTCAGCGGCCCTTCGGCGAAGGCGGTATCACGCGCCGCGTTGACCCGCACCTGCGGCGCCTCGAGCTGGCTGCTGCCGCGGCGCAGCACCACCTCGCCGCGCAGGATCGTCTCCCCCGAATCGCCGTACTCGGCCTGGTCGGACGTCGAACGCACCTCGCGGGGCGTATCCCCCGGGGGCAAGCGATAGGCCGGCATCACGTAACGACCGCGACAGACGGCACCGGCCGGAGCATCGTCGCCCCACGGCTGCCAGTCGAGCTGGGCCGCCGGCAGGGGGGGCGGCGGCGCGGCCTGGGCACCGTGGGCGACCAGGCCGGCCAGGGCAGTCCACAACAATCGCTTGCCCATGGGTCCTCGTGTCCTTGGCGTTTGGAATCGGTATTATACAGTCCCCGTGACGCACGTCCTCCCCGAGCGCGGGGCGCGACGTGGCAGCCCCTGAGCATGCGGCGGCGAATCCACCCCGTCAACCAAGGAGAGCGCATGTCCGACGCGCCACACACCGCCCGCCGTGAGGCCCTGCGCCGCTGGGCCGGGCGGCTTCATGACCGTCCTCCCGAAGCCCTGGACATCGCGCCGGCGGCCGGCGACGCCAGCTTCCGGCGCTACTACCGGCTGTGGCTGGACGACGCCACCTCGCGCATCCTGATGGACGCGCCGCCCGAGCAGGAGGACAGCCGCCCCTTCGTGGCCATCGCCGAGGCCTGGCGCGCGGCCGGCCTGCCGGTGCCGGCGATTCACGCCCGGGACCTGACGCAGGGTTTCCTCGAGCTGGAAGATCTCGGCGACGCGCCGCTGCACACCTGCCTGGGCGCCGGCGAGATGAGGGACGCGGCCTGCTACGACGACGCCCAGGCCCTGCTCGGCGAGTTGCAGAACCGCGCGCCCGGCGAGGCATTGCCTGTCTACGACGCCGCCCTGCTGGGACGCGAGCTGGACCTGTTTCCCGAGTGGTGTCTGACGCGTCTGCTGGACATGCCTCCGCCCCCGGGGTGGACGGCGCTGCGCGAGCGGCTGATCGAGGTCGCGCTGGCTCAGCCACAGGTCGTCGTGCACCGCGACTTCGATGCCATGAACCTGATGCGCCATCGCGACCGGCTGTGGCTGATCGACTTCCAGGATGCCGTGCTGGGACCGCTGAGCTACGACCTGATCTCGCTGCTGCGCGGGCGCTACCGGCGCTTCTCGCGCGCGGCCTTCCGCGAACGCGTCGAGGCCTTCCGCCGGCGCGCCGTGCTCGACGGCCGGCTCAGCGGCCAGCTCGACGCCGAGACGTTCCTTTTCCAGGCCGACGCCATGGCGGCGCAGCGCTCACTCAAGGTGCTGGGCATCTTCTGCCGGCTGACACTGCGCGACGGTCGCCGCGGCTACCTCGAGCGCCTGCCGCGGTTTCTCGACCACCTGCGCGACAGCCTGACGCCCTGGCCGGAATTCGCCGCCTTCGATGCCTGGCTGGCGGACACCTTCACGCCGGCCCTGGCATCGGCACTCACTGCACGCCGGGAGCCGACGCCATGAAGGCGATGGTGCTGGCCGCCGGGCTGGGCACGCGCATGCGCCCACTCACCGATCACTGCCCCAAGCCGCTGCTCGAGGCGGGCGGCCGGCCGCTGATCGTTCACCATCTGCAGCGCCTGGCGGCGCTGGGCATTCGCGAGGTGGTGATCAACGTCAGCTACCGCGCCGCGCAGATCGTCGACGCCCTGGGCGACGGCGCGGCGCTGGGCCTGCGACTGCACTTCAGCCACGAGCCCGAGCCGCTGGAGACCGGCGGCGGCATCCGCCAGGCGCTGGGGCTGCTCGGCGAGGCACCCTTCCTGCTGGTCAACGGCGATGTGTGGTGCGAGCTGGACCCACGCTGGCTGGCGCCGCTCGACGGCGACCTGGCGCGGCTGGTGCTGGTCGACAACCCGCCGCACCACCCCGGAGGCGACTTTCACCTCGACCCGCAGGGCCGCGTGCGGGCCGACGGCCGGCCCCGACTGACCTTCGCCGGCGTCAGCCTGCTCGACCCGGCCCTGGTCGCCGACCAGCCACCCGGCGCCTTCAAGCTGGCGCCGTTGCTGCGTGCGGCGATGGCAGACGAACGCGTCGCAGGCTGTCATCATGACGGCCACTGGGTGGATGTCGGCACACCGCAGCGCCTGGCGGAACTGGATAGCTGGCTGCGCCGCCACGGGTAGTCTTTTCGTCGCCGACACACTCCCACCGACTCACGATACAGGAGCCCGCTTTCATGAAAGCCCACGTCAAATGGACCGATGGCCGCCAGTTCGTCGCCGAATCCGGCAGTGGCCACAGCGTGGTCATCGACGGCCCGCCCGATCACGGCGGCCGCGACACTGGCCCGCGCCCCATGGAGATGCTGCTGATGGGCATGGGAGCCTGCACGTCATTCGACGTGCTGGAGATCCTCGAGAAATCCCGCGCGCCGGTGAGCGACTGCGTCGCCGCCCTCGAAGCCGAGCGGGCCGACAGCGTGCCGAGCGTGTTCACCAGGATCCACGTGCACTTCACGGTCACCGGCCGGGGCCTCAAGGACAAGCAGGTCAAGCGTGCCGTGGAGCTGTCCGCCGACAAGTACTGCAGCGCCTCGATCATGCTCGCCCAGGGTGGCGTCGAGATCACCCACTCCTACGAGATCGTCGAGGAAGACGCCTAACCCCAGCGTCTCGACGTCACCGCGAACCCGCCGCCCGCCCCGTCACCGGGGCGGGCGGCGGCGTTTCACAGCCGGTAGACGCTCTTGGTCATCACCTTCGACATCAACGCCATGCCGAACTTCACCGGCGCCGGGAAGGGCGTGCCGCCGGCCTCCAGCGCCCAGCGGGCATGGTGGGCCTCGTCCTCGCGCATCTGCTCAAGTACCGCCCGGGAGCGATTGTCGCCCCGGGGCAGCTTGCCCAGATGCGCCTCGAGGTGCTTACCGACCTGTTCCTCGGTGGCGTTGACGAAGCCGAGGCTGACATGGTCGCCGACCGCCCCGGCCACCGCGCCCATGCCGAAGGAAGCCGCATAGAACAGCGGGTTGAGGTAGCTGGTACGGCTGTCAAGCTCCACCAGACGAGCATCGCACCAGGCCAGGTGGTCGATCTCCTCCTGGGCGGCCTGCTCCATCTGCGCCCGGGTATCGGCCAGCCGGGCAGTCATGCCCTGGCCCTGATAGAGCGCCTGGGCGCAGACCTCGCCGGTGTGATTGATGCGCATCAGCCCGGCGGCATGGTGGCGCGCCGCGTCGTCAAGGGGCTCGTCGCGGATGTCGTCGGCCGGCGAGGGGCGCGAGGGCTGGGCCGCGTGGGGGACCAGGGTGCGCAGCACGGTGTCGAATTGATGAATCAGCTGGTCGGTTCGCGTCAACTTGCGAAGCATGCGGCAATTCCTGTGATCGTCAGCGAGTCACGGCGGGAAGACCGGGCACAGCGCCCGTCGGGCGGCAAGACGGCCGCCTGACGGGCATCGCGCACCGGCGAGAGGGCGGCCATCGGGCCAGCTAGCCGGCCGGCCAGGTAAAGCGGCGCCCGCCCATCAAGTGCATGTGGATATGGTAGACCGTCTGCCCGCCCTGTTCATTGCAGTTCATCACCACCCGGTAGCCGTCGTCGGCGAAGCCGAACTTGCGGGCCAGCTGGGCGGCGGTGTACTGCAGTCGGCCGACCAGCGCCAGGTCGTCGCCATCGATGTCGTTGAGGGTGGCGATGTGCTTCTTGGGCACGATCAGCACATGGGTCGGGGCCTGGGGATTGATATCGCGGAAGGCCAGCACGTGCTCGTCCTCGTGGACGACGTCGGGCTCGATCTCGCGATTGACCATCTTGCAGAACAAACAGTCCATGCGTCACCTCGTGTAGCGAATTGCGATGCCGAGCCGTCAGCGAAAGCGGCGCTGCGCCAGCAGGTGGCGCACCAGAGGTGCCAGGATCAGCTCCATCGCCAGCGACAGGCGCGCGCCGGGCACCACCAGGGTGTGCGGACGGCTCATGAAGGCATCCTGAATCATCGTCAGCAGGTAGGGAAAGTCCACCGTCGAGGGATCGCGGAAGCGGATCACCACGAACGACTCGGCATCGGTGGGGATGTCCTGGATCTCGAAGGGGTTGGAGGTGTCCACGGTGGGCACCCGCTGGAAGTTGATATGGGTCCGCGAGAACTGCGGCTGGATGTAGCGCACGTAGTCGTGCATCCGCCCGAGGATGGTGTCGATCACCGCTTCCTGGGAGTAGCCGCGCAGCTTGGTGTCGCGGTCGATCTTCTGGATCCATTCCAGGTTCATGGTCGGCGCCACGCCGATCAGCAGGTCGACGTGGCGGGCGATGTCGTGATCGGCGGTGACCAGACCGCCGTGCAGCCCCTCGTAGAACAGCAGGTCGGTGCCCATCGGCAGCGCCTGCCACTCGGTGAAGGTGCCGACCCGGTAGCCGGCCTCGATCATCCGCTTGTCCTCGGCGTGGATGTAGTGCCGGGAGGTGCCGGTGCCGTGCTCGCCGTACTCCTGGAACAGCGTCTCGAGATCGTCGAGCAGGTTGGCCTCGACCGCGAAGTGGGACAGCTCGTCGGTGCGCTCGGGCTCCTCGCGGAAGATCCGGGTCAGCTCGTCCTTGGTGTAGCGATGGAAGGCATCGCCGTCGACCAGGGCGGCGTGCACGTCCTCGCGCTGGAACATGCGCTCGAAGGTACGCCGCACGGTGGTGGTGCCGGCCCCGGAGGAGCCGGTCACGGCGACGATCGGGTATTCCCTGGACATCTCAGTCGCTCCCCGGCGCTCGGCTACGCTGCACCGCCTGTACCAGCACCGGGGGCACGGCGATCGGCCGGTGGCTGGCCGGATCGAGCCACAGCAGGGTGACGCAGGCCACGGCCACGGTCCGCGCGTCCGCCTCGCGCACCAGCCGCTGGTAGACCGGCATGCCCTTGCCCGTCGGCGTCGGCATGGCCGTTTCGGCGACCAGCACGTCGCCCCAGTGCGCCTCGGCGCGGTACTGCACCGTCAGTTCGGCCACCACGCTGGGCGAGCCCGCGACATCGGACTCGCTGAACCCCAGGGCCGCGATGGCCCGGGCGCGCGCCTCGTGGAGCAGCGTGACCAGGGCATCGTGCCCCAGATGCCGGCCGTAGTTGATGTCGCCGAGACGCACCGTGAGGGGCTGGCGATGGATGCACTCCGCCTCGGGAAACGCGAGTCGCTGCATGGCTCTGCTCCGGGCGCCGTGGCGCACTCAGGCCTCGCGGGCAATGGCCCGATAGGCGATGTCACGGCGGTAGAGAACGTCGTCCCAGTGGATCGCCGCCACGCCGTCGTAGGCGCGGTCGCGGGCCCGGGAGACCCGCTCGCCCAGCGCCGTGACGCACAGCACGCGCCCGCCGCTGGTGACCACGCGCCCCCGGGCGTCCTCGGCGGTACCGGCGTGGAACACCTTGCAGCCGGCGGCCTGGGCCGCGTCCAGCCCGTCGATGACATCCCCCTTGCGATAGCTGCCGGGGTAGCCGCCGGCGGCCATGACCACACCCACCGCGGCGCGCGGATCCCACTCGCAGGTCTCGCGGTCCAGCTGCCCCTCGACGGCGGCCAGACACAGCGTGACCAGGTCGCTCTTCAGGCGCATCAGGATCGGCTGGGTTTCCGGGTCACCGAAGCGGCAGTTGTACTCGATCACCTTCGGCGCGCCCTGGGCGTCGATCATCAGCCCGGCATACAGGAAGCCGGTGTAGGGCGTGCCCTCCTCGGCCATGCCGCGCACCGTGGGCAGGATCACCTCGTCGAGGATGCGCTGATGAACCGCTGCGGTGACCACCGGCGCCGGCGAGTAGGCGCCCATGCCGCCGGTGTTGGGGCCGGTGTCGCCGTCGCCGACGCGCTTGTGGTCCTGACTGGTGGCCATCGGCAGCACGTGCTCGCCATCGACCATGACGATGAAGCTGGCTTCCTCGCCCTCGAGATACTCCTCGATCACCACCCGGGCCCCGGCGTCGCCGAAGGCGTTGGCCTCGAGCATGTCGCGGATGGCCGCCTCGGCCTCGATCTCGGTCATGGCGACGATCACCCCCTTGCCCGCCGCCAGGCCGTCGGCCTTGATGACGATCGGCGCGCCCTGCTCGGCGAGATAGGCCAGCGCGGCGCCGACCTCGCTGAACGTGGCGTAGGCCGCGGTGGGAATGCGATGACGGGCCAGGAAGTCCTTGGAGAAGGCCTTGGAGCCCTCGAGCCGGGCGGCGTCCCGGGTCGGGCCGAAGGCCTTGAGTCCGGCCTCGCGGAAGCGGTCGACCACCCCGGCCACCAGCGGCGCCTCGGGGCCGACGATGGTCAGGCCCACGGCCTGCTCGCGGGCGAAGGTCACCAGGCCCTCCAGGTCATCGGCGGCGATGTCGACGTTGGTCAGCTTGGACTCGCGCGCCGTGCCGGCATTGCCCGGGGCCACGTAGACGGTCTCCACATAGGGCGACTGCGCCGCCTTCCAGGCCAGGGCGTGTTCGCGGCCACCGCCGCCGATGATCAGAACCTTCATGGACAAACCTTGCTCGAAAGTGGGAATCGACTGGCCGGCATTATGTCAGAAAGCGGGCGCCGCCGCTGCATGGCGCCTCGTCCCGGGCCGGCCGGTCAGCGCGACTCGTCGTCCTCGTCGTTGCCGCGGGGCGTCATGGTCTTCTGCCAGAAGCGCATGTTCTCCTCGGCCATCTCGCGCATCATCTCCATCGGCGAATGGCGCATCGCCTGCTGCCACTGGTCCTGGAAGCGCTTCTGCTGTTCCAGCATCAGGTGGGTGCCCTGTTCCAGATAGCGCGCCAGCGGCAGCGGCTGGGCCATGTCGTAGACGCGGATGAACTGGGCCAGCAGGTCGTTGGAAAAGACCTCGGCCCCCCCATCGGCCTGTTCCTGCTCGATGATGATCGACAGCAGGATGGTGCGCGTCAGGTCCTCCCCGCTCTTGGCATCCTCGACCCGGAACGGCTCGTCCTCGAGCACCAGGCGCCGCAGATCCTCGAGCGTGACGTAGCGACTCTGCTGGGTGTCGTAGAGTCGACGGTTGGCATACTTGCGTATCACTCGCACGGCGCTGTCCCTCTCGGTTGTCGGTATTCCTGCATTGTGCATTGCCCCCCGGGGGTTGCAAACCACTGTCAGCGCCCCGCGGGTCGGCTATCATGGCGGCCTGCCGCCTGGAGAGCCCATGAACCTGATCCTGCTCGAACCCGGCGACTGCGGTCCCGACGGCCGCGTCCGCCTCACCGACCCGCGCCGCCTGCGTCACCTGCACGAGGTCCACCGCGCCGAGGCGGGCGACACCCTGACCGTGGGCGTGCGCGACGGCCGGCGCGGGCGCGCCCGGCTCGAGCGCTTCGAGCGCGAGGCGGCCTGCTTCACGCTGCTCGACCTCGACCAGCCGCCCCCGGCGCCGCTGCCGGTGCACCTGGTGCTGGCGCTGCCCCGGCCGCGCATGCTGGCGCGGACCCTGGAGCATGTCACCGCCCTGGGCGTCAAGCAACTCACGCTGCTGCACACCCGCCGGGTCGAGAAGAGCTACTGGCAGTCGCCGGAACTCGACCCCGCCCGCATCCACGATCACCTGGTGCTGGGCCTCGAGCAGGCCGGCGACACCATGCTGCCGACGGTGACGGTCGAACGCCGCTTCAGGCCCTTCGTCGAGGACCGGCTGCCGGCGCTGCTCGCCGGGCGCCGCGGCCTGCTCGCTCACCCCGGCATGCCCGATCCCTGCCCGCGCGGCCTCAGCGAGCCCTGCACGCTGCTGGTCGGCCCCGAGGGCGGCTTCATCCCCTACGAGGTGGAGCGCCTGCGCGAGGCCGGCTGCGAGGGCATTCACCTCGGCGAGCGCATCCTGCGCGTGGAGACCGCCGTCACCGCGCTGCTGGCCCGCCTGTTCTAACGCCCTTCCGCCAGCCGCCGCTTTTTCTGACGCCTGCTCTGTCACCGTCATCCGGACGCCCCCGGCGCCGGACGACGGTGCGCACCGTTGAATCCCGGTTTTGCTTTCCACAAGTTGGACAACGTATAGTTTTTGTATAACTATTATCGGCGACGCCGGTCACCGACGCGACATCGCCCGGTCCCCTTCCCTATCCCACGGGGCCGTCACCGCCAGCACACGGAGTCCCGCATGCCCTTCTCACGCACCGCTCGACGGAACGCCGCCATCATCGATGCCCTCGACCGCTCCCAGGCGATGGCCGAATTCGCCCCCGACGGCACCCTCCTCGAGGCCAATGACCGCTTCCTGGAGGCCAGCGGCTATCGCCTCGAGGAGTTGCGGGGCCAGCACCATCGCCGGCTCTGCGCACCCGACTACGCCGCCAGCCCCGAGTATCGCGACTTCTGGGCACAGCTGGGCGCCGGTCGCAGCCTCTCGGGACGTTTTCTCCGCGTCGACAAGGCGGGCCGCGAGCTGTGGCTGGAAGCCACCTACAGCCCGGTGCTCGATCGCGCGGGGAAGGTGCGGCGGATCATCAAGATCGCCCGTGTCATCACCGATAAGGTGCGCCGGGAGCAGGACATGCGCAGCCGCCTCGACGCCCTGGACCGTTCCACGGCGATCGTCGAGTTCACGCCGGACGGCCATATCCTGACCGCCAACGACAACTTCCTGGCCACCGTGGGCCACGACCGCGACACCCTGATCGGCGCCCACCACCGGACGCTCTGCGATCCCGAGTACGCGGCCAGCGCCGAGTACCGGGACTTCTGGACCCGGCTCAACGCCGGCGAGTTCTTATCCGGGCAGTTCCGGCGTCTCGACAGCCGAGGAAACGAGCTGTGGCTGGAAGCCACCTACAACCCGGTCTTCGACGCCCGGGGACGCCTGTACAAGGTGGTCAAGTTCGCCACCGACATCACGCCACGCGTCCAGCAGCACCAGGCCGAGACGAACAGCGCGCGCATCGCCTACCGCATCTCGGCGGCGACCGAGGTCAGCGCCAACGACGGCGCGCGCATCATCGAGAGCACCGTCGCCGAGATTCGCCACATCGCCGAGTCCATCGGCCAGGCCTCCCGTGTCATCGACGAGCTGGCCGAGCGTTCCCAGGACATCACCCGGGTGATCGAGAGCATCCACCACATCGCCGAGCAGACCAACCTGCTGGCGCTTAACGCCGCCATCGAGGCCGCCCGCGCCGGCGAACACGGCCGCGGCTTCGCCGTGGTCTCCCACGAGGTGCGCCAGCTCTCGGTCAGCACCACCCGGGCGACCCGCGACATCGTCGCCACCATCGACACCCTGCGCACGCTCGGCCAGCAGGCCCACGAAAGCATGCAGACCTGCCTGGAACGCACCGGCAACGGCGTGCAGCTGGCGGGCACCGCCGGCGAGACGATCCAGCGCATCCGCGAGGGCGCCAACGACGCCGTCGTGGCCATCGAGCGCTTCTCCGCCACCCTGGCCGACGATGCCCCGGAGACGCGGGCCGCCAGCGACCTGCCGGCGCTCGCCACGGCCTGAGGTCAGGACGCCGGACGCAGGCGCTCGAGCAGCGCGCGGGTGACGAAGCCGTCCGGCGTCTCGCCCCGCGCGCGCTGGTAGGCCCGCACGCCACCACGGGTGGCGGGGCCGATCACGCCGTCCGGCGTGCCGGTATCGAAACCGCGCGCGTTGAGGGCCTGCTGCAGCAGCCGGATCTGGTCATGCGACAGGGCCGCCTGTTCCCGGGGCCAGTCCCCCTGGACGCCCGGCCGTCCCGCCAGGCGGTCGGCCAGCAGCCCCACGGCCAGGGCATAACTTGTCGAGGCGTTGTAGCGCATGATCACCCGGAAATTGTGACCGACCAGAAACGCCGGCCCTTGGGCGCCGGCCGGGGCGATCACCGAGGCGTCGGCGAGCGCCGGCAGGGAGCCGCCATCGACCGCGGTCACGCCGCGCTCGGCCCAGTCCGCGGCCGGCGCGCGCACGTCGAGCTCCGTGCGGGCGTAGTCGAATCCCCGGGGCAGTCGCACCTCGACGCCCCAGGGCTCCCCGGGGCGCCAGCCGGCCTCGGCCAGGTAATCGGCGGTGGAGGCCATGACATCGGCAATGCTGCCCCAGATATCGCGGCGCCCGTCACCGTCGGCGTCCCGGGCGTGCCGCTCGAAGCTCGACGGCAGGAACTGGGTGTGCCCCATGGCGCCGGCCCAGGAGCCGCGCATGTGCGCACGGTCGATGTCGCCCCGGGCGAGGATGCGCAGCGCCGCCATCAACTCGCGCCGCGCGAAGTCCGGCCGCCGCCCGTCGTAGCCCAGGGTGGCCAGGGCATCGATGGTCGAGACGTCCCCGAAGTGCTCGCCGTAGCTGCTCTCGATGCCCCAGATCGCCACCAGGATCGGCGCCGGCACGCCGGTGCGCGTCGCGGCGGCCTCGATGACCGACCGATGGGCCTGCCAGCGGTCGTGCCCCCGGCGGATGCGGGCCGGCGAGACCGCGCCGTCCAGATAGGTCCATACCCGGCGGGAAAACTCCGGCTGGGCGCGATCACGGCGGATGACCTCGGGCAGGTAGGTGGCGTCGTCGAAGGCTGCCGCCAGGGTCGCGGCGTCGATGCCGGCGGCCGCCGCCTCGCGACGGAAATCGGCCACCCAGGCGGCGAAGCTGGGCGCCGTCGGGCGCGCCGGCGCCATGGACGCGGCCTCGCGCGAAGGCGTGCCGGCGGCGTCAGCGGCGGGAGATGCGGCGCCGGGGCCGCTCTGGCACCCCCACAAGGGCAGCAGCACAACGGACAATAGGCACAGGCGACGGGCGGAGAGGCTCATGAGGGGTCCTTGCGTACAGGGGCGGCGTGACGCTTGCCGATGACGAACAAGCGCGCCCATCTTGTCGCAAGCCGCCCCTTGAATCCACGCCCTTTCACCCGCATTGATAGGGCAAATTCGCAGCTATCAAGGCCATCACCATGCCGATCGTCGATCCCCGCACCGGAGCGCCGCTGACGTCGTCCGAATCCCAGTCCAGCCAGGGCGAGTCGATCGACCCGTCCCGCTATATCGTCGACGTCGACATGTCGAACTTCCAGCAGGTGGTGCTGGAAGGCTCTCTCGAGATCCCGGTGGTGCTGGACTGCTGGGCGCCGTGGTGCGAACCCTGCAAGAACCTGATGCCGATCCTCGAGAAGCTGGCCATGGAATACGCCGGCGCCTTCGTGCTCGCCAAGCTCAACATCGAGGACAACCAGCAGATCGCCGCCCAGCTGGGCATCCGCTCGGTGCCGGACGTCAAGCTGATCATGCAGGGGCAACTCTACGACCAGTTCCAGGGCGCCCTGCCGGAGAGCCAGATCCGCGAGTGGCTGGCCAAGTACCTGGAAGCGCCGGCCGATGCCTCGGCGAGCCCCGAGGAGCAGGCCGAGGCAGCACTGGCCGCCGGCGATGCCGCGACCGCCAGGGCGATCTATCAGGAGCTGATCCAGTCCTATCCCGACTACCCGGACTACCAGATCGGCCTGGCCGGCGCGCTGGTCGGCGAGGGTCAGGCCGACCAGGCCCGCGAGATTCTCGACAATCTGCCGCCGGAATACCGCGACGGCGCCAAGGCCCGCGGCGTGCGGGCGCGCATCGAGTTCGGCGAGGAAGCGCCGAGCCGCGAGGAACTCGCCGCACTGGAAAGCCGCGACGACAGCGAGGCCCGCTTCAAGCGCGCCCTGCGCCAGGTCGCCGACGGTGACTACGAGAACGGCCTGGAAGGCCTGCTGGCACTGCTCAAGCAGGATCGCAGCTACGGCGACGACATCGCCCGCAAGACCCTGCTGCGGGTCTTCGACGCCCTGGGCGCCGATCATCCGCTGACCGTGGCCTACCGCCGCAAGCTCTTCGCCCTGCTCTACTGAGCCTGCGGCAGCCGGGGCTCCTGTCCCCCCGCTGCCCCTGCTCCAGCGGCGCCCGTGCCTGACACCCGGCACGGGCGCTTTTTCATGCCTGACCGCCGAGCACCCCGTCCAGGCGTTCCAGGGCCGCGTCGAGCACGCTCGCCGGCGTGCCGAAGTTCACGCGCACGAAGCCCGGCCAGCCGAAGTCGGCGCCATCGGACAGCGCCACCCGGGCGTCCTCGAGCAGCCGCTGCTGGGGCGAGTCACCCAGGCCCGCCTCGCGCAGGTCGAGCCAAGCCAGATAGGTCGCCTCGGGCGGCGTGGCGCGGACGCCCGGCCAGCCTTCCACCGCCGCGAACAGCCGCCGGCGATTGTCGCGCAGCACGGCCAGCAGCGCCTGCCGCCAGGGTTCGCCGTCGGTGTAGGCCACCTCGGCGGCCAGCATGCCCAGCACGTTGACATCGGGCATGGCCCCGCGCATCGCCGCACGCCAGCGCTCGCGCAGCGCCGGGTCGGGGATCACCGCGCAGGCACAGCCCAGCCCCGCCACGTTGAAGGTCTTCGACGGCGCCCACAGGGTGACGATGCGCGCCGCCAGGTCCGGGAAGAGCGCCGCCAGCGGGCGGTGCGGGGCGTCGTCGAGGATCAGGTCGCAGTGCAGCTCGTCGGAGACGATCGTCAGATCGTGGCGCTCGGCCAGTTCGGCGAGCAGCGCCAGCTCGCCGACGCTCCACACCCGTCCGGTGGGATTGTGCGGGTGGCACCACAGCAGCAGCCGGGTCTCGGGGGTGATCGCCGCCTCCAGCGCCTCGCGCTCGAGCCGCCAGGGCTCGCCGGACGCCGCCGGTTCGGAAAGTGCCACCGTCTGCGCGAGCCGGCCGTGCTGTTCGGCCACCTTGAGAAACGGCGGGTAGATCGGCGTGACCGTCAGCACGCCCTCGCCCGGCGCGGTGAGCAGTCGGCAGGCCAGGTGCAGGGCCGGCACCACGCCGGGCAGCCAGACCTGCCACTCGGGGGCGATGGACCAGTCGTAGTGCGTGGCGCTCCAGCGACACAGGGCCTCGCGCAGGCTGTCGGGCGTGGTACCGTAGCCGAACACGCCATGCGCCACCCGCGCCTCGAGCGCCTCGACGATCGCCGGGGGCGAGACGAAGTCCATGTCGGCCACCCACAGCGGCAGCACGTCCGGCGCGTAGCGGTGCCATTTCTGCGACGGATGCTGGCGACGGTCGATGGGCGTGGCAAAATCGAAGGACATGAAACCTCCCGAGACGGATGGATCCTGCAAAAAACGGACACGTGACGCGAACATGCCCGATTCCCTCTTCTATGCCAAGGCCGTGCGCGGCACCTCGCGCCTGGTCGACCACTGGCTGCAGATCGGCCAGGCCGCACCCGACCGCCTGGCGATGATCCTCGCCGATACCGCGCGGCTGGCGGGGCTCGGCGAGCCCGAGGCCACCCCCGACGGTGCCACCCTGCACGCTTGGAGCCGTGACGACCGCCCGCCGCTGTGGGCGGCCCGCACGGCGCTGTTCCTGCTGGTGCAGATGCCCTCGCGCCCGGTGCCGCGCGACGCCTGCGAAGGCTGCGCCTGGGCCTACTGCTGGCTGCGCAACCGCGAGTTCGCCTCGCTCGAGGCGGCCCGCGACGCCCTGCCCGAGCACCTCCGGGACACGCTGGAGGCGCCGCTGGCCGAGGCCTGGGCCGACCAGCGCGCCCGGCGCCTCGTCTAGGGTTTGTCCGAAAAGTCGGCGAGCGACGATCAGGCAAGGCAAAAATCAGCGAAAAAGCGGAGTTTACAGGGTGTAAATGAGCATTTTGAGCTGATTTTTAACGCCGCATGGTCGAGCGCAGCCAGTTTTCAGACAAAGCCTAGTGCAGGAGAGATGCCCCGACAGCTCGGGCCCTGAAGGGAGGCGTGCGGGAGAGGATTCATCCTCGACTGCGGCGGCCCGGTGGCGGATTCATCGCGACTGAAGTCGCTCCCACGGCCTGGCTCCGGATGCCCCCTGTCGAGCGATCACACCCAGGGTACTACAAAGCCTAAAGGGGAATGGCGGTGCGGCCGCACTGCCTCTAGCGTAGAGGGCTTTTGCGCCGCCGAGGGCGCGGTATCCCCGTGTCGAGGAGAGTCATGGACTTCTCGTTGCTGTTGCAGGTCAGCAAGCTGCTGGTGTCGATCGGCGTGGTGCTCGGGCTGTCGCTGGTCGCCGAGCGCCTGAGCACCCGCGTGGCCGGGCTGCTGTCCGGCTACCCGCTGGGCACCGCCATCGCGCTGTTCTTCATCGGCGTGGAGATCGGCCCGGGCTTCGCCGCCGAGAGCGCCGTGCATACCCTGGCCGGCTTCACCGCCACCCTGGCGCTGGGCGGCGGCTACCTGCTGTGCGGCCGCCGCGACGGCCTGCCCGGCGTGCTGCTGGGCACCGTCGGCGGCCTCCTCGCCTGGCTGGCCGCCAGCACGGTACTGGCGGCCATCGACTTCACCCGGGTCAGCGGCACGCTGACCACCTTGGCGGCCATCGCGCTGTTCATCGGGCTCTACCGGGGCATCCCCGAGCGCCCCGCCACGGGCCGGCGGGCCTTCTCGTGGGTGGCGCTGGCGTTTCGCGCCGGGCTGGCTGCCGCCATCATCTTCCTCATCACCGGCCTCGCGCACGTGCTGCCGGCGGCCTGGGCCGGGCTGCTGTCGGCCTTCCCGGTGACCATGTTCCCGTTCCTGGTGATCCTGCACCTGACTCACGGCGCCGGGCCCACCGCCACGGTCATCAAGCACTATCCGGCGGGGCTGGGCTCGCTGCTCAGCTATGCGCTGTGCGTGTCGCTGACCTATGACGACTGGGGACTCGCCGCCGGCACCCTGGCCGGCTTCGCCGCCGCCACCCTGTGGTTGCTGATCTGGACGCGCCTGCAGGCGCTGCATCGGCGCCGGCAGCTGGGCGAGGCGGCTTGACCGGACCCGCCGCGGGATGGATACTGAGCCGTCGACAAGGAGTTCGCCATGTTTACCCAGACCCTGACGCCGACCTTCAGCGACACCGATGCGCTCGGCCATATCAACAACACCCGGATTCCGGTGTGGTTCGAGCTGGGCCGCAACGACGTCTGCCGCCTGTTCACCCCGGACCTGGACCCGCGCCACTGGGTGCTGATCCTGGCCCGCATGGAGATCGAGTACCGCGCCGAGCTGTTCTTCAATGCGCCGATCGAGATGCGCACCGGCATCTCGCGCATCGGCACCAGTTCGTTCACGGTCGAGCAGACGCTGCACCAGCACGGCCGCCTCGGCGCCGAGGGGCGCACGGTGATGATCCATTTCGACCATGCCGCCAAGCAGGCCCGGCCGATTCCCGACGCGATCCGCGAGGCGCTGGAGGGCCACCGCATCGCCGCCGCCGAGGCGGCCACGTGACCCCGGCCATCCGCCGGCTCGAGCAGGCCGGCGTCGCCTTCGCGGTGCACGAGTACGCCCACGACCCCGCGACGCCGGCCTACGGCCAGGAGGCCGCCGAGGCGCTGGGCCTGTCGCCCGACGCGGTCTTCAAGACCCTGCTCGCCCGGCTCGACGGGCAACGCCTGGCGGTGGCGATCGTGCCGGTCTCCGCCAGCCTGGACCTCAAGGCGCTGGCACGCGCCGCCGGGGCCAAGAAGGCCGCCATGGCCGAGGCCGCCGATGCCCAGCGCGCCACCGGCTACGTGGTCGGCGGCATCAGTCCGCTGGGCCAGAAGCAGCGCCTGGCGACCTTCCTCGATGTCAGTGCCGAGCCCCTGGAACGCCTCCACGTCAGCGGCGGGCGCCGGGGCCTGGAGATCGCCCTGGCCCCCGCCGACCTGCAGCGCCTCACCGGGGCGCGACTGGCCGCCATCGCCCGCCGCTGAGCCGCACCCCGACCGGGAGCTTTCCCATGGCAATCCGTTACGACCTGTGGCTCTTCCCCGACGACGTCGAGCGCCACCGTCGGGTGGAGGGCGAGCTCGAGCGCTACTTCCTCGAGCGCTTCGCCGACTATCCGCACATCCGCTTGTTCGACGCCGACCCCTACGATTATGATGCGCCGTTCAATCGTCTTTACGATGCCCTGATCGCCCGCGCCACCGACTATTGCGCACGGGAGTGGGCCTACACGCCGACCCCCGCGCAGCTCAACCAGGCCTTCTTTCGCGCGGTGGCGCGCTCGACCAAATTCCTGCGGAACCCCAGTGATGCTGATCCGAACCGACGTCCCCCCCGATGAGCGGCAACTGGCGATCATCGCCGAGCAACTCGGCCGCGCCCCGCGCGGCATCCAGGCCGTCACCGCCACCGATGGCGAAGGCACCCCGCTGGTGCTGCGCATGGAGTCGATCGTCGACGACAAGCCCTTCCCCACCCTCTACTGGCTGTGCTCCGAGCGCCTCAAGATCGAGCTGTCGCGGATCGAGGCGGCCGGGGTGATCAAGCAGCTCGAGGCGCGCCTGCAGGACGACGCCGAGTTCCTCGCCGCCTATCGCCGCAGTCACGAGGACTATGTCGCGCGGCGCTGGGCGAGCATGCACCCCGAGCACCGCCGCCTGGCCGCCGAGCGCGGCTACGAGACGCTCTTCCGCGAGCGCGGCATCGGCGGCATCGCCAACTGGAACCAGGTGCGCTGTCTGCATACCCAGTACGCCCATCATCTGGCCGGCGACAACGTGATCGGCCAGTGGCTCGACCGGGAGTACGGCGTGATCGACTGCCTGCCCTGACCCCGCCGCCTCAAGGAGTTCTGCATGCCCAACGTCTGTGTCTATCTGGGATCCCGCGAGGGCAAGGCCCCGCATTTTCGCGACGCCGCGATCGCGCTGGGCCGGGCGATCGCCGAGCGCGGCTGGGGGCTGGTCTACGGCGGCGCCCGGGTCGGCCTGATGGGGGCCGTCGCCGATGCCGCCCTGGCCGCCGGCGGCTGGGTCATCGGCGTGATTCCGCATCACCTGGTCGATCGCGAGATGGCCCACGAGGGGCTGAGCGAGCTGATCCGGGTCGACGACATGCACGAGCGCAAGGCCGCCATGGCCGCCCAGGCCGATGGCTTCGTCGCCCTGCCGGGCGGCATCGGCACCCTCGAGGAGCTGTTCGAGGTGTGGACCTGGCAGTACCTGGGGCTGCACGACAAGCCGGTGGGCGTGCTCGACGTCGACGGCTTCTACCGGCCGCTGCTGCAGTTTCTCGATCATGCCGTCGACTGCGGCTTTCTCAACGCCGAGACCCGCGCCCGCCTCGTCGCCGCCGAGACCCCTCCGGCGCTGCTCGACCGCCTGCTGCCCGCCGACGCCCGCCTGTCGTGACGACGACCGCCTCGCTTGGGTAGAGTGGAACGTCCCCACCAGCGAGGAGAGACGCATGTTCGCCATCGCCATCGATGACCAGCAGGGGCTGAACTGGCAGGAACAGAAGGCACCACCGCGACCCGGCCCCGGGGACGTGCGGATTCAGGTGGCCTGGGCCGGCATGAATCGTGCCGACCTGATGCAGCGGGCGGGCCGTTACCCCCCGCCGCCGGGGGTGACCGACACCCTCGGCCTGGAAGTCAGCGGTACGGTGGTCGAGGCCGGCCCGCGCGTCGAACGGCTGCGCCCGGGCGACAAGGTCTGCGCCCTGCTGGCCGGCGGCGGCTACGCCGAGGAGGTGGTCGTCGACGCCGCCCAGGTGCTGCCGCTGCCCGCGGGCCTGGGGCTGCGGGAGGCCGCGGCCCTGCCCGAGGTCTTCGCCACGGCCTGGCTCAACCTGTTCATGGAGGGCGGGCTGCGCCACGTCGACGGCAGGCCCGAGCGGGTTCTGCTGCATGCCGGGGCCAGCGGCGTGGGGACCGCCGCGATCCAGCTCTGCAAGGCCTTCGACTACCCCTGCTTCGTGACGGTGGGCAGCGAGGCCAAGGTGGAGGCCTGCCGCCGCCTCGGCGCCGAGGCGGGCTGGAATCGCCACGACGGCAGCTTCGTCGACGCGGTCCGCGACTGGGGCGGTGCGGATGTCATCCTCGACCCGGTGGGGGCCGGCTACCTGGCGGACAACCAGCGCGTGCTGAACCAGGACGGCCGGCTGGTGCTGATCGGCCTGATGGGCGGGCGCACCGCCGAGCTGGACATGGGCCGCATGCTCATGAAACGCCAGCGCTTCATCGGTTCCACCCTGCGCAGCAAGTCGCCGCGCGCCAAGGGGGCCATCCTCGACAGCCTGCACACCCACGTCTGGCCGCGTCTGAGCCGTGGCGAGATACGCCCGCTGATCGACCGCGACTGGCCGATCCAGCAGGCGGAGGCCGCGATGACCTATCTGGAAAGCAACGAAAGCACCGGCAAGGTGCTGCTGGCGGTCAGCGGCGAGGGCTGACGACGCCACACCAGAGGCGGTTCAACGGGGCGTGTCGCGGCGCATCGCCGCGACCGCCTCCCGGGTGCGCAGGTAGGTCAGCTGCAGCAGCCGGGCGTCCTCCCCGGCGCGGTGGCGCTGGATGCCGCGCTCCCGGATCAGACTTTCCTTGGTGCGCTTCCAGGCCGCCAGCTGCGCATCGCACAGCAGGGAGCGCAGCGCCTCGAGGCGAAAGCGGGGCAGCATCCCGGCGTGGTGGAACAGCAGCGACAGCCAGGTATTGTCGTAGCCCCAGCTGTCGCTGTAGGCGATGCCCGCCTCGCTCAGTTCGTCGTTGAGCCAGCGCGCCACTTCCTTCACCGGGTAGCCCTCGCGGGCCAGGCGATCGCGACTGATGCCGTGCAGCAGCTCCGCCTTGGGATCCCAGTGCGTCCATTCCGCCTGCGGCTGGATCAGGAAGGCACAGACGCTGCCGTCGCCCCGGGCCAGGCCGATCTCGATGGGATAGCTGCCGCGGCCAAAGCCGGACGCTTCGATATCGAGGAGAATGGGCAGCGTCACATCAGCGGTCCTTTGTCATTGACGAACGATGCCCGGCCCGGAGTCGGGACATTCCGGAGCGCGAGCAGACGAGCGCGCCGGTGACTGCCGCCCGGGGCGCAGTCACCGGCTCTCGCCAGCTATCTAGCCTAAGGGGTTGTGGCCTCGGGGGCGAGCCCCGGGAGCCGAATTCCCGTCAGTGGGTCAGCGCACCGGGCTCGGCGTGAGTCTCGCCGAGCTGGTGGCGCTCGGCCAGCGCCTGCCACTGGGCGGCCCGCCGCGGGTCCACGGACAGGCCCAGCTCGCCACGCCGATAGGCCTCCGCCAGGCGCCGGGCCGCCGGGGCATAACCGGCCTCGCCGGCACGGGCATACCAGGTCACGGCATGGTCGTCGCGGCGCGGGTACTGCGCGCAGCCATGCTCGTAGATGGAGGCCGCCTGGTACTGGGCCTGGACATCGCCGGTCTGGGCGGCCTGCAGCACGTAGCGGGCGCCCCGGGCCTTGTCCTGGGGAGAGATGCCGCGCTGGAAGAGCATGTGCCCGTAGACCGAGAGCGCGGTGATGTGACCGGCATCGGCACAGCGCTGGAGCAGGCGCAGCGTCAGACGCTGGGTACGCGGCGAACGCGGTAGCCAGCGGGTATGGAAGAGTTGTTCGGCCAGCCGAAATTCGAGCCGGGTGAACAGGGAAGATGCCTGCGGCATGGCGATAGACCTTGATCGAGTTTGCCTTGGGTGACGACGCCGACCTTGCTCCACTCCTGAGCCCAGCCCACGCCTCATCTCCTGACTGCCAACCGTCCGGACCTCCGCCGGAGCGACGGGGCGCAAGCATACGCCCACCACAGGCCCGACTCAACCCCTCGATTGCCGCCCTTTTCGCCCCCCGTTACCATGCCGTTTTCCCCACTTCACGGAGCCCCCTCATGGAGTACCGTCCGCTAGGCGATACCGGCCTCGATGTCAGCCGCCTGTGCCTGGGCACGATGACGTTCGGCGAGCAGAACAGCGAGGCCGACGCCCACCAGCAGCTCGATCGCGCCGTCGCATTCGGCATCAACTTCATCGACACGGCCGAGATGTATCCGGTGCCGCCCAGGGCCGAGACCCAGGGGCTGACCGAAGCCTACATCGGCACCTGGCTCAAGGCGCGCGGCAAGCGCAATGACCTGATCATCGCCACCAAGGCGGCCGGCCCCCGCCTGAGCCACATCCGCGGCGGCCCGCGCTTCACCCGCGAGCATCTGCACGCCGCGGTCGACGCCAGCCTGGCCCGGCTGCAGACCGACTATATCGACCTCTACCAGCTGCACTGGCCGGACCGCAGCACCAATACCTTCGGCAAGCTCGGCTATGCGCCCGACCCCGACGAGGAGGTCACGCCACTGGAGGAAACCCTGGCCGCGCTCAAGGAGCTGGTGGACGCCGGCAAGATCCGCGCCATCGGGCTGTCCAACGAGACGCCCTGGGGCGTGATGCGCTGCCTTCACCTGGCCGAGACGCAGGGCCTGCCGCGGGTCGCCAGCATCCAGAACCCCTACAGCCTGCTCAACCGCAGCTTCGAGGTGGGGCTGGCGGAGATCGCCCACCGCGAGAACGTCGGCCTGCTGGCCTACTCGCCGCTGGCCTTCGGCGTGCTGTCGGGCAAGTATCTCGACGGCGCGCGCCCGCCGCAGGGCCGGCTGACCCTGTTCGAGCGTTTCCAGCGCTACACCTCCGATGTCGCCGAGAAGGCGACCCGCGCCTACGTCGACATTGCACGCCGTCACGATCTGGACCCGGCGCAGATGGCACTGGCCTTCGTCAATTCGCGTCCCTTCCTGACCAGCAACATCATCGGTGCCACGACCCTGGAGCAGCTCGAGAGCAACCTGGCAAGCGAGTCCCTGTCGCTCGACAGCACCGTGCTCGAGGAGATCGAGGCCGTCCACCGGCGGATTTCCAACCCCTGCCCGTGAGCCCATGAGGCCGATAGCGGGGGCCGTATCGGCCCCCGCCGCCACGCTTGGTATACTCGCCGGCCTGACCCCGCGCTGCTTCAGGAGCCCCGCATGCTGAGCGTGATTTCTCCGGCCAAGACGCTGGACTTCGATACCCCGCCGACCACGGCGCGCTATACCCAGCCGGACTATCTGCAACACAGTCAGGCGCTGATCGACATCCTGCGCGAGTACTCGCCACAGCAGCTGGCCGAGCTCATGGGCATCAGCGACAAGCTGGCGGGTCTCAACGCCGCCCGCTACGGCGAATGGCAAACGCCCTTCACGCCCGACAACGCCAAGCCTGCCGCCCAGGCCTTCCAGGGCGATGTCTACCAGGGCCTCGATGCCGCGAGCTTCAGCGAGGCCGACAACGACTTCGCCCAGGCGCATCTGCGCATTCTCTCCGGCCTCTACGGCCTGCTGCGCCCGCTGGACCTGATTCAGCCCTATCGCCTGGAGATGGGCACGCGCCTGCCCAACCCGGCCGGCAAGGACCTCTACGCCTTCTGGAAGGCGCGCCTGACAGCGGATCTGGAGGCGGCCGTGGCCGACAGCGGCACGCCGGTGCTGGTCAACCTCGCCTCCAACGAGTACTTCAAGGCTATCGATACCCGGCGGCTTGCGGCGCGGGTCATTTCGCCGGTGTTCAAGGATGCCAAGAACGGTCAGTACAAGATCATCAGCTTCTACGCCAAGAAGGCCCGTGGCCTGATGAGCGCCTGGCTGATTCGGGAGCGCATCGACGACCCCGAGGCGCTGAAGGCCTTCGACGTGGCGGGCTACCGCCATGCACCGGAGCTGTCCCGGGAGAACGCCCCGGTCTTCGTGCGCGAGGAGCAGGCGCGCGCCTGACCGGCCAGCGGCGGCCGGCGCCGCCGATTTTCCGCACTGCGGTTCACGCCATGTTCAGTCAGAGCCGGTAGAATGGGAGAGCTGTTTCACCCTTCTGGAGACTGTCCATGCGTAACCTGTTCGTCATGCTGCTGGTCGGCCTGCTCGGCTTCGGACTGGCGGTTGATCACGCCGAGGCGCGCCGCCTGGGAGGCGGCAAGAGCATCGGCTCCTATTCCCGCTCCACCAGCAGCCACAGCACTACCACCCAGCGCAGCACCGGCACCACTCACAGCAAGCCGTCCAAGGGGCTATCGCGCTTTGCCGGCCCGCTGGCCGGCATGCTCGCCGGCGGCCTGCTGGCCTCGCTGTTCTTCGGCGGCGCCTTCGATGGCTTCCGCTTCATGGATATCCTGCTGATCGCGCTGATCGCGTGGCTGGCCTTCCGCTTCCTGCGGGCACGCCGGGCCGCGACCGCCAGTGGCCCGCATCATCAGGCTCGCAACACTCACACGTTCGGCAACGACGACACCGCACCCGGCTCCTTTGGCGCTGCCGGCGGCATCGGTGGCGGCGCGGCGAGCACACCGAGCTGGTTCAACAAGGAGCGCTTTCTCAACGAGGCCAAGCAGCACTTCATGGAGCTGCAGCGAGCCTGGGACAACAATGACCTGCCCAAGATCCAGGACTATGTGACGCCCTCGCTCTACAACCTGCTGCGCGAGCAGCGCGCCAACGAGCCGGCCAACAACCGCACCGAGATCGTGCGCCTGTTCGTCGAGCTCGGCGACGTGCGCGAGCACGGCACCCAGGCCGAGGCCTCGGTGATCTTCCACGGCATCATGGACGAGAACGGGGAACACAACGAGTTCAACGAGACCTGGCACCTGATCCGGGAGCTTCGTGACGGTGCCCCCTGGCACATCCAGGGCATCGAGCAGAACCCGAGCTGATCCTCGTCCGCAAAAACGCAAAAAGCCAGCCGATGTCGGCTGGCTTTTTTGAGGGACGGGGCTCTCGTTACTGAAACGCGGTTTCAGTTCTGGGCATTCTCCGCCGCGTCCTGAACGTCCTCGCCCATTTCCTCGACGCTGTCACCGGCATTCTCCGCCGCCTGGTCGATGTTCTCGCCGGCTTCCTCGGCCGGGCCGTCATCATCACAGGCCGCCAGACCACCCAGCGTCAGGGCCATCAGCAGAACCAGTCCCGCCTTGCGCAGCATGCTTGCGTGCATCTTCTCCTCCTGAGAAACGTGTCGGGTTTGCCCTGTCCACCATAATCGGCTCATGCGAAAAACGCCAACAGGGACTGCCGGACAAGATCAGCCGCAGCTCGTGCCCGTTTCGGGATGGCGGACTAAGTGGCGTGTCCAGCGCTGGCGAGCTGGAGAGTCCAGGTGAGGGTCAGGTCGGAAATCCGCGAAGCGCCCGCGGCAGGTTTTTCGGCCCCTGAAACGCAAAAACCCCGGCCGTTGGGCCGGGGTTTTCGGGATAGATGCCTGACGATGACCTACTCTCGCATGGAGAAGCTCCACACTACCATCGGCGCTAAGCGGTTTCACTG